>NZ_JAEMQX010000070.1 GCF_016463645.1 Sphingopyxis sp.
GCCTTTTGCCGCCGCCGCTGCACCGACGAGCCATAACCCATCGCCTCGCGATATTTGACCACGGTGCGCCGGGCGATGTCGTGCCCTTCGGCCGAGAGTTTCTGCGCGATCGTCTCGTCGGAGAGAATCGCCTTGGCGTCTTCGGCCTCGATCATCGCCCTGATCCGGCTCTTCACCGCCTCGGCCGACACCGCGCCATCGCCCTCGGTCGCCGAAATGCCCGACGAGAAGAAATATTTGAGTTCGAACAGCCCGCGCGCGCAGGAGAGATATTTGTTGCTCGTCACGCGGCTGACGGTCGATTCGTGCATGCCGATCGCCTCGGCGACCTGACGCAGCGTCAGCGGGCGCATATGCGCGACGCCGTTCAGGAAAAAGCCTTCCTGCTGCTTCACGATCTCGCTCGCGACCTTGACGATCGTCCGCTGACGCTGGTCGAGCGCGCGGACGAGCCAGTTCGCGCCGGCGAGCTGTTCGGAGAGCCACGCCTTGCTCTTCGCCGCCGCGCCCTGCGCGAGTTCGGTATAATAGCGGCGGTTGACGAGCAGGCGCGGCAAGGTGCCGTTGTTGATCTCGACCGCCCAGCCCTTCGCGGTCTGGCGGATATAGAGGTCGGGGACGACCGCCAGCGCGCCCTCGCCGCCGAATTTGAGGCCGGGGCGAGGGTCATAGCCGCGCAGCTCGCGAATCATGTCGGCGAGATCCTCGTCGTCGACGCCGCAGATGCGTTTGAGCTGCGGGAAGGCGCCCTTCGCGACGAGATCGAGATGTGCGATCATCGTCGCCATCGCGGGGTCGTAGCGGTCGGCCTCGCGCGCCTGGATCGCGATGCATTCGGCAAGGTCGCGCGCGCCGACGCCCGACGGGTCGAAGCAGTGGATCCCCGCCAATATCTCCTCGACCAGCGCGAGCGGCACGCCGAGCTGCGCCGCGAGCTCGGCCAGGTCGGCGCGGAGGTACCCCGCCTCGTCGATCAGCGCGACGAGCTGCCCCGCGACGATCGCCTCGATCCCGCCGAACCGCTCGCCGACCTGCGCCATCAGATGGTCGTGAAGCGTGCCGTCATGTTCGGCGAAGCTGTCGAAATCGATATCCTCGCCGCCGCCCGACAGGCCGACATTGTCGCTCGCGCTGTCGTGGTGGAAGCTTTCGGCGACAAGGTCGACGTCGAGGTCGTTTTCGCTCCCGCCATCGGCCGAGAGCGCCTGATCGGCCTCGAGCGATGCGGCTTCGGCCGCGGGCGCATCGCCGGCGGGTTCGTCGTCGCCGCCGCCCTCGCTGTCGCCCGACGCCGTGTCGAGCAGCGGATTGCCTTCGAGCGCCTCGGCCAGATAGGTTTCAAGTTCGAGGTTCGACAGCGCCAGCAGCTTGATCGCCTGCTGAAGCTGCGGCGTCATCACCAGCGATTGCGACTGGCGGAGATCGAGGCGCGGACCCAACGCCATCAGCAGCTCATCGCGTTACAAGGAAAAACCCTCGCCGAGATAGAGGCGGCGCACCTCGGGATCGGCGACGAGTTCGGCCGGGGAGCCGGCAAGCAGCACCTTGCCGTCGTAAATGATGCAGGCGCGATCGACGAGGTCGAGCGTCTCGCGCACATTATGGTCGGTGATCAGCACGCCGATGCCGCGCGTCTTGAGGTCCGCGACGAGGTCGCGGATGTCGCTGATCGACAGGGGATCGATGCCCGCGAACGGTTCGTCGAGCAGCATGATCGACGGGTTCGCCGCGAGCGCGCGCGCGATTTCGGCGCGGCGGCGCTCGCCGCCCGACAGCGCCATCGCCGCCGAATCGCGCAGGCGGGTCAGCCCGAATTCGTCGAGCAGTTCTTCCATCCGCCGCTCGCGCGCGATCTTGTCGGGCTCGCTGAGTTCGAGCACCGCGCCGATATTCTGTTCGACGGTCATGCCGCGAAAGATCGAGGTTTCCTGCGGCAGATAGCCGAGCCCGAGGATCGCGCGGCGGTACATCGGCAGCGCGGTGATATCGGCGCCGTCGAGCATGATGCGCCCGGCGTCGGGCTTCACCAGCCCCATGATCGAATAGAAGCAGGTCGTCTTGCCCGCGCCGTTCGGGCCGAGCAGGCCGACGACCTCGCCCTTGCCCACCGACAGCGAGACGTCCGACAGCACGACCCGCTTGTCATAGCTTTTCGCAATCGAGATGACCGCGAGGCCGTTGCCCGCCGCGGCGTCCTCGCGAACATGCGCCCTGTGCTCGGTGACGCCATGATCGCCCTCGGTCAGCGTGCCCGCAATGGATTCGTCGTCGGTCATAGATCGGTCGGTTCCAGTTCCAGTCCCCACGAGCGCGTTACCCCAGCGGCGCGGCGAAGGTCAATCTGGCAAGATTTTTGCATCGACCCGTCGCCCCCTCTCCGAAAAGAGGGGGCACAGCGATCAATGCGCCGCCTGCGGCCCGCGGACGATCCCCGACAGCGCGAGCTGTTCGTCGATCGCCGCGAGCAGGCGCGCCAGCGCCGCCTCGTCCTTCGCCTCGGCACGCGCGACGAGCACGTCCTGCGTGTTCGAGGCGCGAAGCAGCCACCAGCCGTCATCGGTGAGCACGCGCGCGCCGTCGGTGCGATCGACCTTCGCGCCCGATTCGGCGAGACGATCGAGAACTTCGTCCACAATGGCGAACTTGCGGCTCTCGTCGACCTGGAAGCGCATTTCGGGGGTGTTGACCATCGGCGCCATGCTGCCGCGCAGTTCGGTCACGCTCCGCCCGAGCTTCGTCGCCGCCTCGATCAGCCGGATGGCGGCATAGGGCGCGTCGTCATAGCCATAATAGCGGTCGGCGAAGAAGATATGCCCGCTCATCTCGCCCGCCAGCGGGCTGCCGGTTTCCTTCATCTTCGCCTTGATCAGGCTGTGGCCGGTCTTCCACATCAGGGGCGTGCCGCCGAGCTCGGCGACGCGGTCGAACAGCGCCTGGCTCGCCTTGACGTCGGCGATCACCGTGGCGCCGGGATGATCCCTGAGCACTGCCGCCGCATAGATCTGGAGGAGCTGGTCGCCCCAGATCACCCTGCCCTCGCCGTCGATCGCGCCGATGCGGTCGCCGTCCCCATCGAAAGCGACGCCGAAATCGAGGCTCTTCTCGGCGACGAGCTTCTTCAGATCGGCGAGATTCTTCTCTTCGGTCGGATCGGGATGGTGGTTCGGAAAATGCCCGTCGATATCGGTGAACAGCAGGTGGTGCTCGCCGGGCAGGCGCGCGGTCAGCTTTTCGATCACTGTGCCCGCGGCGCCGTTGCCGGCATCCCAGCCGATACGGAAAGCCCCGCCGGCGAAACCCTCGACCAGCCGATCGACATAGGCGTCGACGATGTCGATGCTCTGCGACGAGCCTTCGCCGGCATCCCAGTCGCCCGCGGCGGCCATTTCGCCGATCCGCTGAATGTCGGCGCCGAAGAAGGGACGCCCCTGAAACACCATCTTGAAACCGTTGTAGTCGGGGGGGTTGTGGCTGCCGGTTATCTGTATGCCGCCGTCCACATCCTCGGTTGACGCGGCATAATAGAGCATCGGCGTCGGACCCAGCCCGACGTTGAGCGCGTCGACGCCCGCGGCGTTGATCCCCGCGATCAGCGCGTCGGCGAGCATCGGCGACGAGAGGCGACCGTCATAGCCGACCGCGACGCGCTTGCCGCCCGCGCGGCGGATCAGCGTCGCGAAGCTGCGGCCGATCGCATAGGCGTCGGCATCGGACAGCGTGTCGCCGACGACACCGCGGATGTCATATTCACGCAGCATCGTCGGGTGGAAATTGTGCGTCATGGGGGATCCTCTTGGGGAGAGACGGAACTCAGGCGGCGGCGAACAGGTCCCCGTCCGGATGCAATCGCTCGCGCGCCGGAAGGTTCAGTCCGCCCATCGCCTCGCGAAGTTCCTGCCGCGCGACGACGTGGCCGATTCCCATGCCGCCCAGATGCGCCTTGTCGAGCAGGGTGAGGCCAGCCGGGAAAAGCTCGCGATAGATGACGCGCTCGCCGAGCCCCGGAATGACGCGGAAGCCGACGCGGCGCGACAACTGGGTCAGCGCCTCGCCGACGCGGCGCATATTATGTGCGTCGACATGCTGGAGGCGGTTGCGCAGGATGATCCAGTCGATCGTCCGGCCGTCGGTCTTCGCGCGCGCCTTGCGCGTGTCCCAGATCAGTTCGGAATAGAAGCTCGGCCGGGTCACCTGGAATGTCTCCGGATCGACCTGCCCGATCAGGTCGAAGTCGATGAAGCTGTCGTTGATTGGCGTCACGAGCGTGTCCGCCATCGTCGCGAGGTGGCGCGCGAAGAGATCGTCGCGACCGGGCGTATCGGCGATCAGATAGTCGGCGCCTTCGCTCAACCGTGCGACCTGTTCGTCGAGTTCCCCGATCGTCGATCCCGTGAAGACCTCGAAACGCGGCGTCGGCAGCACAACGTCGCGGCGCTTTGCCGTCTGTTCGCGATTTTCGAGATAGCGGTGGAAGGTGCGCTGGCGCGGGTCGAGGTCGATGCCCGCGACGCGCCAGCCCTGGCTCGCCAGTGCGACCGCGAAATGCACGGCGCAGGTCGATTTGCCCGTCCCGCCCTTTTCATTGGCAAAGATGATGCGGTGCGGTGCGGGCGTCGTCATGAGCGTTGCGATTTTCCTGTTTGCGCGGCATGGGCGGCCGTCGCGCGAAGTGATATAGTCGCGCCAATATCGGAGGGCGACGAGCCGTGCAAATCATCCGTGACATCGCGATGCTGCACCGTGCCGTTACGGCACTGAAACAGGGGGGGAAGAGCGTCGCGCTGGTCCCGACGATGGGTTCGCTGCACGATGGCCACCTTTCGCTCGTCCGCATGGCGAAGCGCGTCGCCGACCATGCGGTCGTGTCGATCTTCGTCAATCCGACGCAGTTCGGCCCGAACGAGGATTTCGACGCCTATCCGCGCGACGAGGCACGCGATGCCGCGCTGCTGGTCGAGGAAGGCACGAGTCTGCTCTGGGCGCCCGACATCGGGGTCATGTACCCCGGCGGGCACAGCACGCATATCGAGGTCGCCGAGCTGGGCGCCGATTATTGCGGCGCGGCGCGCCCCGGTCATTTTGACGGCGTCGCGACCGTCGTCGCGAAATTGTTCAATCAGGTCCGCCCCGACGTCGCGATCTTCGGCGAGAAGGACTGGCAGCAGCTCGCGATCATCCGTCGCATGGCGCGCGACCTCGATTTCGCGATCGATATATTGGGCGCGCCGATCGCGCGCGATGCCGACGGCCTCGCGCTCTCGTCGCGCAACGCCTATCTGTCGAAGGAGCAGCGCGCGGCGGCGGCAACCTTTCCCGATGCGCTGAACGCCGCGGCGAAGGCGATCGCGGGCGGCGCCGATGTGGCCGAGACGCTCGCCAGGGCGGAGGCGGCAATCGTCAGCGGCGGCTTCGACAGCGTCGATTATGTCGCGCTCGCCGATGCCGACAGCCTTGAAAGACTGGCCGCTTTTCGAAAGCCGGCGCGCTTGCTCGCCGCCGCGCGGATCGGGAAAACGCGTCTGATCGACAATCTTCCGGTCGGCTGATTGAAGCGGGAATCCGCGGATTTCTGCGGGATTCGAACGATATCCACAAAAAATGCGGTCATCGTTAACGCTTTGTTGACCATAAATCGCAAATTTGGCCCCCGAGGTCTCCATGTGGGGTGGAGGCAAAGGGGGTTATCATGGCGAACAGTCTGAAGTCTGCCCAATATCTGATCGAGAGCCGTCTGCTCGACGCCGCGCGCGGCGATGCCAATGCCTATTTCGATCTCGGTATCGCATTTTCGACCGGCTCGGGCGGAGTCGATGTCGACCTGGTCCAGGCGCATAAATGGTTCAACCTCGCGGCGCTCGGCGGCAATGTCGAAGGGCAGCAGTGTCGTGCCGATGTATCGGGCGAAATGTCGCGCGATGAAATCGCCGAGGCGCAGCGTCAGGCGCGTGCCTGGCTCGACGAGACGGCGCTCCGTCCCGCCGCCCGCCGCTTCGCGGCCTGACTCTTCCGTAACATATCGATCGTCCCCCCGGATCCGATCCGGCATTCATCCCGGCGACGAAGCCCGGACGCCGGATCAGGTCGAACCGGCCACCCGTCTCGTTCGAGGGTGACGAAAAGGAAGGTTCAGTCCTTCCGCTTGAAGGGCGTGTGCCCTTCCAGCCATTCCATTTCACTTTCTTCGGCGCGGCGTTCCTGTTCGAGGTAATCCGCGACCGCGCGGCGAAAGCCCGGATCGGCGATGAAATGCGCCGACCAGGTCGCAACGGGGCCATAGCCGCGCGCGAGCTTGTGGCCGCCCTGCGCGCCGGCCTCGACGCGGGCGAGGCCGCGCTCGATCGCGATGTCGATCGCGCGATAATAGCATAGCTCGAAATGCAGGCAGGGGATTTCGGCAATGCATCCCCAGTAGCGGCCGTACAGCGTATCGGCGCCGAGGAAATGCAGCGCCCCGGCGACCGGCCGTTCCTCGGTGTCATAGGCGATGAGCAGGATGATCCGCTCCGCCATATGCTCGCCCATCAGGTCGAACGCTTCGCGCGTCAAATAGGGATGGCCCCATTTGCGCGCGCCGGTGTCCTGATAGAAAAGCCACATCGCATCCCAATGTTCGGGGCGGATCGCGTCACCGGTCAGCTCCTCGACGCGCAGGCCCTCGACCGCGCGCTGCCGTTCCTTGCGCAGCTGCTTGCGTTTCTGCGAGTTCAGCGTGGCGAGAAAATCGTCGAAACCGGCATAGCCGTCGTTTGCGAAATGGAACTGGATGTCGCGGCGGACGAGCCAGCCCGCTTCCTCGAACAGCGGCATCTGCTCGGGCGCGACGAAGGTCGCGTGCGCCGACGACAGGCCGTTCTGCCGCACCACCGCCTCGGCGGCGCGGAGCAGCAGCAACGCGTCGCCCTTGTCCTTCGCCAGCAGGCGCGGCCCCGGCACGGGCGTGAAGGGCGCCGCGATCTGCAGCTTGGGATAATAGTCGCCGCCGGCGCGCGCCCAGGCATCGGCCCAGGCGTGGTCGAAGACATATTCGCCCTGGCTGTGCGATTTGAGATAGGCGGGCGCCGCCGCGACGAGCGCACCGGCCGCATCCTCGACGAGCAGGGGTGCAGCCTGCCAGCCGGTGCCCGGCCCGACGCTGCCCGATTCCTCGAGCAGCGACAGGAAGGCGTGGCCGACGAACGGGTTGCCACCGCCCGCCAGCGCGTCCCACGCCGCCGCGTCGATCGCGGCGACGCCGGTTCCGAGCGAAATCGTCCGTGCGGGCGGGTCGGCTTCGGCCACCGGATTCCTCAGGCGGGCTTCACCGCGACGATCGCGTCGGCCTCGACCGCCGCGCCGAGCGGCAGCACCGCGACGCCGACCGCGGCGCGCGCGTGACGCCCCGCTTCGCCGAACAGCGTTTCGAACAGTTCCGACGCGCCGTTGGCGACCTTCGCCTGATCGGTGAAGCCGGGCGCGCTGTTGACGAAGACGCCGAGCTTGACGACGCGTTCGACGCGCGACCAGTCGCCACCCAATGCCTGCCCGATCTGCGCGACGAGCATCAGCGCGACGCGCTGCGCCGCATCCTGACCGCCCGCAATGTCCATATCCTCGCCGAGGCGGCCGGTGACGACCTGTCCGTCGCGGAACGGCAGCTGGCCGCTGACATAGAGCATGCCGCCCTGCTCGACGACGGGCACATAGGCGGCGACCGGCGCGGCGGGCTTGGGGAGGTCCAGACCGAGGTCGGCGATCTTGGCGGCGATATCCATGGGGTGTCCTTCTGTCAGACCGGCTCGTGGGCCGGGGCGGGAATGTTTTCGGCGAGCCGCGCCAATATCCAGCGCTGCGCCGCTTTCCAATCGTCGATTCGCGCATGGGCGTATTTCGCCGGCGCGATCTTGCCGGCGATCGCCGGCTCGCCGACGAGGTGAAGCCGCCACACATCGGGTGCCTCTTGCGCGACCGACTGGTGATGGCCGGCGAGGTCGTCGATGAAGACCGCAACCGAAGGGCGATATTCGTCGATCAGCCGGCGCACCGGCTCGCCCTTGCCGCCGCGGCTGCCGATCACGGGCGCACGGAAATCGTGGAGCGCGAGCTGGTCGATCCGCGCCTGCTGATGCTCGGGGCCGACATTGGTGAGCACAACGATATCGGCTTCGGCGCCGATCGCCGCCATCGCGGCGAGCGCGCCGGGGATCGGATATTGCCGCGTCATTTCGGTGCGGAAAAAGCCGTCGAGCAGCGGCCACACCTCGGCCGCCTCCAATGGGGTACCGCATTCCTTGCGCTTCAGCGCGTTGGCGAAGCTCGCGTCCTCGATGCGGAAGATCACACCATGTTCGGCGTCGACCCATTCGGCGAAGGGGACGACCATGTGCATCAGCACCTCGTCGCAATCGGTGATGACGAGCGGGCGGTTCATGCGGGAGTTCCTTCGAGTCTCCGGGCGGCAGCGGCGATGCCGGCGGGCGGTACCTGCAGCGCATCGGCGCAGGCGACAAGGTCGTTTTCGTGGGCGGTGAGGAAAGACAGGATCGCCGCGAGCGTCGCCCGCTCGCCGAGCGACGCTCGCAATTCGCCCGGCGTGAGGCCGGTCAGTCCGAGCAGCCGTTCGGCGCGCGGTTCGTCGTTCAAGATCCAGCCGAGCGCGTGAAGCGCCAGCGCAGCGTCATCCTCAAGCAAGCGCATTTCCTTCGTCGCGATGCAATTGTGTCATGCGGCCGATTCGCCTAAACGGGCCGCGCACGCAAGGTGGGGAACGGAACGCACATGGGCAAGACCATCCTGGTCGTCGAGGATAACGAGCTCAACCTGCGCCTGTTCTGCGACCTGCTCAACGCCCATGGCTATAGCGCGCACCCGGTGCGCGACGGCCGCGACGCGCTGGCGAAAGCGCGCGAAATCGCCCCCGACCTGATCATCATGGACATCCAGCTGCCGCATGTGTCGGGGCTCGAGCTGATCGGCCAGATGAAGGCCGACCTGACGCTGCGCGCGGTCCCGATCATGGCGGTCACCGCCTATGCCGGGAAAGGCGACGAGGAGCAGATCAAGGCCGCGGGCGCCGAAGCCTATGTCTCGAAGCCGATTTCGGTGATCAAGTTCATCGAGAGCGTGGGGGCGTTTGCCTGATCCACATCGCGGCCGGACACCGGCCGTCTGAACGACAGCGGTATCCTTTGCCGTCTCGGAAGATCGGCCTGATACACCGACACCCGTCGAGCGCGGGCGACAGGCTTCAGCGCGAAGCCCGACCTTCCCAGGGCGCGCGATAATGAACGGCGACCGCGGTGGCCGATGCTTCGATCACCAAGGTCCACAGACGCTGGATCCAGTTCGGTCCGGATGCGGTACGAGTCATGGCTGTCTCCTGCGTCCGGGCCGGCAAGGGATGGGGAGAGCGGCCCGGACGCGCTCTTTCTACGCCCGTGCGCGCGGCGATTGGCGCCGAAATTCACCATGTCAGCGACCAATTTTCGCGCTATAGTGCAATAGATGCGAAAAATGATCGATCTCGACGATTTCGACCGCCGCCTGCTCGCGCTGGTACGCGAGGATAATCTGCAGCCCGCGCGCATACTCGCCGACAAGGTCGGGCTGTCGCTGTCGGCGGTGTTGCGCCGCCTGCGCCGTCTGCGCGACGAGAAGGTGATCGTCGCCGATATCGCCGTCGTCGATCCGGCGCTGACCGGGTCGGCGCTCACCATGCACGTGCTCGTGCAGATGCAGCAGGCGGGGCCGCAGACGATGGACGGTTTCGCGCGCGAGATCGTTCGCCACCCCGAGATTACCGGCGCGTGGGACGTGACCGGCGACGACGACTTCCTGCTGAAGGTCCAGGTCGGGACGATGGAGGATTATGACCGCTTCACGCGCCGCGCGCTGGGCGAGGACAAGGGCGTTCATTCGTTCAAGACGCTGATCACGATCCGCCACATCATCGAGAATGAGGCGGCGCGGCGCCCCCTTCGCGATTTCTGAGCCGCGCCCCGCGCGGATCGGGGACACGAAAAAGGGCGGCACGAGGCCGCCCTTCCGGATCCCGGACCAGGTCCGGGATGCGCATTTTCAAACCGCGCGGCGATGCCGCACGGGAGAATGCGTCACTTGATCTTGGCTTCCTTGAACTCGACGTGCTTGCGCGCACGCGGGTCATACTTCCGCACCGACATCTTCTCGGTCATCGTGCGCGGGTTCTTCTTGGTGACATAGAAAAAGCCCGTGTCGGCGGTGCTCACCAGCTTGATCTTGACGGTCGTCGGCTTGGCCATGGCCCTGTTCCTCGAAGTAATTGCACATCCGCCGGAGTCCCGATGGATGCCGCGGGACTAGGGGCCCCGACGTTGGAGTGAAAAAACATGGAGGGCCGCGCACGAGGCGCCGCCCCCAATATCCGGGCGCCTTTGGCGGGATTCGGCCTTTCTGTCAAGCGAAAGGAGCGGGCGGGCGGCAGCGAACCGCCCGCCCGGAGGGGCCGGTTTGCGACTCCTAGGCGTTCTTGATCTCGAACCGGACCGTCATCACCTTCCAGCTTTCCTCGGGCACGCCGCCGCGCGTCGCGGGCCTGAAGCGCCATTTGGCGAGCGCCCGGCGCTTGGTCGCCTCGAAGAAGCCCGGGCTGTCGGTGCTCACAAGTTCGACCGCTTTCACGCGCCCGTCGGTGCCGACAAGGACGCGCACCCTGGCGACACCCTCGATCCCGCCATGCTGTTCGCGCGGCGGATAGTCGGGCTGGAACGCGCCGGCGAAGCGCGGATCGACATCGGCGAGCACCAGCCTGGGCTTTTCCGGCGTCACGGGCGGATCGGCCGTGACCGATGGCCCCGTGCCGGTTCCCGCGGGCGGCACATAGGGCGGCAGCGGCGGCGCTTCGGGCGGGTCCTTTGCCACCGGCGGGAGCGGGCTCGGCGGCGCGGTGAATTGCGTTTGCGGCTGCCGGACCTGCGGTTCGGGATCGGGCTTCTGTTCGGGCGGCTTCGGCTTGGGAAGCGTGATCGATGTCCACGGCGGCGTCGACGTCGCGGGTTCGTCGACGACGATCATCGGCGACAGCGCTACCGCAGCAACCAGTGCCACAGGCAGCCCGATGGCGAGAAGCGCGGCGACGGGGTGGCGCTCGTTACCGGCACCATAGCTGTTGCGCGGTTGAAGCGCCGGCCCGGCGGGCGCCGTCGTGGCCTCGGGCGTGGCGACGATCGCCGAAATCAGGGGTATCAGGGTCATGGCCTCTCTCCTTGCCTGTCGACCCGGCCCCGCGGCGTTCTGACCGTCACTGCCGGCCAGGTCAGAATGACGTGATATTATAACATCACTTTTCTTGTCAAGCACGAAGGTAGGCAAGAGTCCGGTCCGGTGAAGGAAGCCTAGGCGGCGGAGAACCGTGCCACCGCCATGTCCTTGTCGATCAGCGGCAGCAGTTCGGCCATGTCGGGACCATGATCGCGCCCCGTGAGCGCGCGGCGGAGCGGCAGGAAGAGCGCGCGGCCCTTCGCCCCCGTCGCCTCCTTCACCGCGCCGGTCAGCGCGTGCCACGGGTCGTTCGCCCAATCGATCGCGGGAGCGGCCGCCGCAGCCGCGTCGAGCACCACCCCGTCGGCCGCCTCGGCGGGCGGCGGCGAAAAGGGACCGTCGAACACCGGCACCCAGTCGGCGGCTTCGGCCACCGTCATCAGATTCGGGCGAATCGCGTTCCAGCGCGCTTCGGTGATCGCGGCGGGCAGGCGATCGGCCACCGCCGCGTGATCGGTGTGGTGAAGGATCTTCTGGTTCAGCAGCGCGAGCTCGCCCTCGTCGAAGCGTGCGGGGGCGCGGCCGAAGCGCGCGAAGTCGATGCTTTCGATCAGCGGCACGGGCGACGTCACCGGCTCGACCGGATCGCTCGTGCCAAGCCGCGCGAGCAGCGCGACGAGCGCGATCGGCTCGATTCCTTCACCCCGCAGGCCCGCCATGCCGAGCGAGCCGAGCCGCTTCGACAATTTGCCCTCGGCCCCGACAAGCAGCGCCTCGTGCGCGAATGCAGGCGGCTTTGCGCCCAGCGCCTCGAACATCTGGATTTGCGCCGCGGTGTTCGACACATGATCCTCGCCGCGCACGACATGGGTGACGCCCATATCGATATCGTCGATCACGCTCGGCAGCAGATAGAGCCAGCTCCCGTCGGCGCGGCGCACGACGGGATCGGACATCGTCTTCGGTTCGAAATGCTGGGGACCCCGGACCATGTCGGTCCACTCGATCGGCGCGTCATGGTCGAGCCTGAAGCGCCAGTGCGGCACGACCCCCTCGGGCACCGGTGCGCCCTCGGGCTTGCGTTCGTAAACCGGGGGAAGCCCGCGCGAGAGCAGCACCTTGCGCCGGATATCGAGTTCCTCGGGGGTTTCATGGCAGGCATAGACGCGCCCGGCCGCCTTCAGTTTTTCGAATTCGGCCTCGTAGAGGGCGAAGCGCGCCGACTGTCTTTCCTCGCCGTCGATGTCGAGCCCGAGCCACGCGAGATCGGCGCGAATGCCCCCGACATATTCCTCGCGCGATCGTTCGAGGTCGGTGTCGTCGATGCGCAACAGAAAGCGCCCGCCGTGCTTGCGGGCCCACAGCCAGTTGTGAAGCGCGGTGCGGACATTGCCGACGTGCAGGATGCCGGTGGGCGAGGGAGCGAAGCGGGTGGTGACGGTCATGGCGGCGGCTATAGCCGGTTTCGCGCGCGACGCGAGTCAGCCCGTACGAAAACCGTGGGTGATCGGATAGCGCCGGTCGCGGCCGAAGTTGCGCGTCGACAATTTGACCCCCGGCGGCGCCTGCCGGCGCTTGTATTCGGCGAGCATCAGAAGGCGTTCGATCCGGACCACGGCATCGCGGTCGAAGCCGTAGCGCGCCACGACATCATCGACGCTCGCCTCCTCCTCGACGAGCATGTGGAGCATGCGATCGAGGTCGACATATGGCGGCAGGCTGTCCTCGTCCTTCTGGTCGGGGCGCAGCTCGGCGCTTGGCGGCTTGGTGACGATATTGGCCGGCATCACCGGGGTCACCGGGTTGCGCGACAGCCGCGGGACGTTCGCGTTGCGCCATTCGGCGAGCGCGAAGACCGTCATCTTGTATGCGTCCTTCAGCGGGTTGTAGCCGCCCGCCATGTCGCCATAGATGGTCGCGTAACCGACGCTCATCTCGCTCTTGTTGCCCGTCGTCAGCAGCATCGGGCCGAATTTGTTGCTGAGCGCCATCAGCGTCACCCCGCGGATGCGCGACTGGACATTCTCCTCGGTGATATCGACGTCGCGGTCGGCAAAGCTGCCCGCGAGCATCGCATCGAATGCATCCACGGCGGGGGCAATCGGGATGGTATCGAGCCGGCATCCAGTCATCTTCGCGCAGCCAGCGGCATCGTCGAGGCTTTCCTGGCTGGTGAAGCGGCTCGGCAGCATCACGCACCACACCTTGTCGGGGCCGAGCGCGTCGGCGGCGATCGCCGCGCAGATCGCCGAATCGATCCCGCCCGACAGGCCGAGCACGACACCCGGAAAGCGGTTGCGCTCGACATAGTCGCGCAAGGACAGGATCATCGCGCTGTAGATATCGGCGGGATGCGCCTCCCATTCGGCGATGGCGCCCGCCTCGCATACCCAGCGCCCGTCACCCTTGTTGCTCCAGCGCGTGACGCGCTCCTCGGCTTCCCAGTCGATCAGGCGGTGCGCGGCCCGTCCATCGTCATTGAGCACGAAGGAACAGCCGTCGAACACCAGTTCGTCCTGTCCGCCGATGCGGTTCAGAAAGATGAGCGGCAGCCCGGTTTCGGCCACGCGGCTCGCGAACACCTGACTGAGGCGGCGGTCGTCCTTGTCGATCTCGTAAGGGCTGCCGTTGACCGAGATCAGCAGCTCGGCGCCCTGCGCGGTCAGATGCTGGCACACCGTCGGGAGCCAGCCGTCCTCGCAGATCGGCAGGCCGAGCTTCACCCCGCGCCATTCGACGATGTCGGGGAGCGGGCCGGGGACGAAGATGCGCTTCTCGTCGAAGGTACCGTAATTGGGCAGCTCATGCTTGCGGCGTGTCGCGAAAATCCGGCCGCCGTCGAGCAGGGCGACGATATTGTAGAGGTCCGATCCGTCACGCTCGACCGATCCTACCAGCATCGCGGGCCCACCGTCGGCGGTGTCGGCCGCGAGACCGGCGAGCAGCTCCGCCGCCCGTTCGGCGAGCGCGGGCTTCAGGACCAGATCCTCGGGCGGATAGCCGATCAGCTGGAACTCGGGGTAGAGGATGAGGTCGGCATCGCGGTGACGGGCGCGCACCTCGCGCATCGCGGCGGCGTTGGCGGCGAGATCGCCGACCGCCTGCGTCATCTGCGAAAGGACGATGGTAAGCGTTTCGGGCGAGGTCATGCCCTGCCCATATTCCGCCATCGGCGCCGGAGCAATGGCGGCGAAGCAACTAGACCCTTCCCCTATCCGTCCGCGCTGGCTAAGGGGGCGCGCAATCCCACCCCGCGCGAAAGGGCCTTGCACCCCATGAAACTCATCTCCGGCAACAGCAACCTGCCGCTGGCCCGTGCGATCGCCGACTATCTCGAGCTGCCGCTGACCGACACCAGCGTGCGCCGCTTCGCCGACGAGGAAGTCTTCGTCGAGATCCACGAGAATGTCCGCGGCCAGGATGTCTTCGTCGTCCAGCCGACGAATTTTCCCGCCAATGACAATCTGATGGAACTGCTCATCATCAACGACGCGCTGCGCCGCGCGTCGGCGAAGCGCATCACCGCGGTCGTTCCCTATTTCGGCTATGCCCGCCAGGACCGGAAACCCGGACCGCGCACGCCGATCTCGGCGAAGCTGGTCGCGAACCTGATCACGACCTCGGGCGCCGACCGCGTGCTCGCGATCGACCTGCACGCGGGGCAGATCCAGGGCTTTTTCGATATCCCGACCGATAACCTCTATGCCGCGCCGGTGATGAGCGCCGACATCCAGGCGCGCTTCGGCGACAAGAATCTGATGGTCGTGTCGCCCGACGTCGGCGGCGTGGTGCGCGCGCGGGCGCTGGCCAAGCGGCTCGACAACGCGCCGCTCGCGATCGTCGACAAGCGCCGCGAGCGCGCGGGCGAATCGGAAGTGATGAACATCATCGGCGATGTTTCGGGGCGCTTCTGCATCCTGATCGACGACATCGTCGATTCGGCGGGCACGCTCTGCAACGCCGCCGCGGCGCTCAAGGCCGCGGGCGCCGAGGGCGTCGTCGCCTATTGCACCCACGGCGTCCTGTCGGGCGGCGCGGTCGCGCGCGTCGATGCGAGCGAGCTCACCGAGCTCGTCATCACCGATTCGATCATGCCGACCGACGCGGTGAACGACAGCAAGAAGGTCCGCACGCTGACCGTCGCTCCGTTGCTCGGCGAAGCGATCAAGCGCATCGCCGACGAAACGAGCGTCTCCTCGCTCTTCGACTGACATGACCGGTAAACCCGCCTTCATCCACGTGACGCCTTTTCTGGGGGTCACGGCGATGGAGGCCGCGCTGGCCTTCTATCGCGATGTGCTGGGTTTCACCGTTCATGTCGATTACGGCGGCTATGCCTATGTCGAGCGCGAGCGCGTCGGATTCCGGCTTCTCGCGCTCGACGTCGGCGCGATGAACCCGCCGGGCTGCTCGCACGCCTATATCGATGTCACCGACGCCGACGCCTGCTTTGCCGGCTATGAAGCGCGGTTTCGTACCCTTCCGGCGGACCGCTGGGCCCCGCCCAGGGACCAGCCCTATGGCCAGCGCGAATTCTGGGTCCGCGACCCCGATGGCAATCTGATCACCTTCGGTCAGGGTATCGGCGAAAACGCCGGCCAGTGGGACGACCGCCGCAAGGGCTGATCAACGCGCCACCAGCGCCCCGACGATATGGTCAAGCTGACGCCGGAAGGCCGGATGATCGGGCACCGCATGAACGAGCCCGCGCGCGGTCCAGCAAAGTGCCTGCGCCATGCTGCCCGCGCGCGATACCGCCGACCCGGGGCCGCTGAACCGGATCGCCTCTGCCATCGCCGCGACGAGCCGGCGCTCGGCCACACGCACCGCCTCGGGCGGATCGCGACGGAGCATCGCCACGATCTCGGCCCCGTGCGGCGACGCGTGCAGCGCTTCCATATGCCGGCCGACCCATGCATCGAGCGCGTCGGTCAGACGTTCGACGAGCGTCCTCGCGGGCTGGTCGATCGCGGCGAGCGCTGCGGCCAGCGAGCTGTCGATCAGGCTTCCGGTGGCCCAGTCGACCAGCGCATCCTTCGAACCATGACGATTGTAGAGCGCCTGGCGCGACACGCCGAGGGCGCGCGCGACGTCCTCCATCGACGTCTTGCGCAGACCGTAACGCGCGAAGGTCGCAACGATCGGTTCGAAGGGGAATTCGCCGGGCATGCCCGCGATTTTACAAGTTAGATCGATCTTGTAAAATAGATAAAATCGGGATATTCCGATAGAGAATCAGTCCGCATGGGCTGGCGGCGGCGAGCGCGCTCGGCTAGCTGAACCCCATGTCGATCACATCCGACCTCACGCTCGCCAACCGCCTCGCCGACGCCGCCGGCGAAGCGATCCGCCCGCTCTTTCGCTCCAACTGGGCGCATGAGGCCAAGGCCGATGCCTCGCCCGTCACCGAAGCCGACCGCGCCGCCGAAGCCGCGATGCGCCGCCTGCTCGATGCCGAAGCGCCACGCGACGGGATCATCGGGGAGGAATATGGCGTCGAACGTGGCGAAGCCGCGCGGCAATGGGTGCTCGATCCGATTGACGGCACGGTAAGCTTCATGGCGGGGCGCCCGATCTTCGGCACGCTGATCGCGCTACTTCAGGACGGCTGGCCTATCCTCGGCATCATCGACCAGCCGATCGCGGGCGAACGCTGGGTCGGCGCGCTCGGGCAGCCGACGCTGTTCAACGGCGCGCCCGTCCGCACCCGCAGCTGCCGCAGCCTTGCCGATGCGGTGCTGGCGACGACGGGACCGCAATATTTCAGCGACCATGACGGCGAACATTTCATGGCGCTCGCCGCGAAGACCTCGCACAAGCGCATGGTCTTCGGCGGCGACTGCTATAATTATGGCCTGCTGAGCAGCGGTCATATCGACCTGGTGGTCGAGGCGGGGCTGAAACTCCACGACTTCGCCGCGCTGGCGCCCATCGTCGAAGGCGCGGGCGGGACGATGTGCGACTGGAACGGCGATCCGCTGAGCGCCGACAGTGAAGGCCATGTCATCGCGCTCGGCGACCCCGCGCGGCTCGGGGATGTGATCGAAGGGCTCGCCTGCCACCACTGAACGGGAGAGAAGACCATGGCATATGAAGGCAGCTGCCACTGCGGCGCGGTAACCTATAGCGTCGAGGGCGACATCCCCGACACGGCGATGAGCTGCAATTGCTCGCACTGCCGGCGCAAGGGCTTCCTCCTGACCTTCGTTCCGATCGACCGGTTCCGGCTGGAGAGCGGCGCCGACAAGCTGAAGTCGCACCAGTTCAACAAGCACAACATCGACCATCAATTCTGCGTCGAATGCGGTTGTCAGGGCTTTTCGGTCGGAACCGGGCCCTCGGGCGAGAAAATGGCGGCGGTCAACCTGCGCTGCGTTCCCGCCGCCGATCTCGACGCGCTGACGATCCAGAAAGTCGACGGCGCGAGCTTCTAGACCTGCGGCTAGTCCGGCGTGACCGGCCCGCCGATCGACCAGATATGCCCGAACGGATCGGTGACCTGACCGTAACGCTGGCCCCAGAACTGATTGTCGAGCGGAAAACGGACGATCGCGCCGGCGGCGAGCGCCTTCTCCCATGCCGCATCGGCGTCGGGCACGTCGAGATGCAGGCCGACGCCTGCGGGAGGCGGGGCCGCGCCGCCCATCATTTCAGGAAAATCGTCGTTCAGCATCAGCGGACCGCCGTTGAGTTCGAGATGCGCGTGCAGGACCCGCTTGCCGTCTTCCGCCATCTGGCGGCCGCTTTCGCTGGCGCCGAAGGCGCGCGCGTAGAAGTCGATCGCCTCGGCGGCGCGATCGTCGCGGATCGTGAGATGCGGCACGACGCCTTTCATGGCACAATAGTCTTCGCTCATGCGACTCGCTCCCTTTGAAGGACGAGCGACAATCTAGCCCGCAGAGCTTGCAATTCCGAGCGAATCCGTCTAGGCGCGCGCCTTCCGATTGTGTCGGCTGGCTGAAAGGGCTGCCAGGCCGATACGCAAACGGACTTCAAAAGGAGACCAAAATGCCCAAGATGAAGACCAAGAGCGGTGTGAAGAAGCGCTTCAAATTCACCGCCTCGGGCAAGGTGAAGCACGGCGTCGCCGGCAAGCGCCACCGCCTGATTTCGCATAACTCGAAATATATCCGCACCAACCGCGGCACCAGCGTGCTCAGCGATTCGGACGCGGCCCATGTGCGCCTCTGGGCGCCCTATGGCCTGAAGTAAGGAGCGCCAGACATGTCACGCATCAAACGCGGCACGACCACGCACGCCAAGCACAAGCGGATTCTGGCGCAGGCGAAGGGCTATTATGGCCGTCGCAAGAACACGATCCGCGTCGCCAAGCAGGCCGTCGAAAAGGCCGGCCAGTACGCTTACCGCGACCGCAAGGTCAAGAAGCGGAGCTTCCGCGCGCTCTGGATCCAGCGGATCAACGCCGCGGTCCGCTCCGAAGGCCTCACCTATTCGCAGTTCATGCACGGCGTGAAGCTGGCCGGGATCGAACTCGACCGGAAAGTCATGGCCGACCTCGCGATGAACGAAGGCGGCGTGTTCACCGCGATCATCGCACAGGCGAAGGCGGCGCTGCCCAAGGCAGCCTGACGCTTTTCAGCCAAGGCGAAGAAATCAGGGGCGGTCCTGCGGGGCCGCCCCTTTTCTGTCCGGCCGCGACGGGATTCAAGCGGCGACCGCTTCCTCGCTCCGGCTCGCGGCCGCTTCGAGCAGGCGCTTTTCCAGCGACTTCACGCGCGCGGGGCTGTCGATCTTGTCGCCGATCAGGTCGGTGACATAGAAGGTGTCGACCGCGCGCTCGCCATAGGTCGCGACATGCGCCGAGTGGACCGTCACCTTCGACTGGAAGAGCGCATAGGCGAGCTGGTTCAATAGCGCGGGACGGTCCTGCGCATTGACCTCGATCACCGTGAACCGGTTCGACGCCTTGTTGTCGACGAACACATTGGGCGCGACGCGGAACGCCTCGGCGCGCGTCCGCGGCAGCGCGCGCGCTTCGAGTTTCGGCAGCAGCTTCTGCCGGTTGGCGAGCGCATCCTCGATCGCGCGGGTCAGGCGCGCGATCTGGCCCGACTCGGCGAAGGGGCGGCCGAGCGGATCCTGCACGAGGAAATTGTCGAGCGCGAGCCCGTCGCGCGTCGTGTGGATGCGCGCGTCGATGATGTTGCCGCCGGCGAGATGGATGCCCCCCGCCATGCGGTAGAAGAGCCCCGGATGGTCGGCGGCGAGCACCATGACGAGCGTCGCGCCGCGATCCTCGTCGGGAACCGCGGCGATATGGAGCGGCGCGTCGCCGGCTTCCCGTATATGGCGGAGATTGGCGACGATCACCTCGACCGGCTCGGCGATCCAGTAGCTTTCGGGCAGCGGCTTGATGAGCTTCGCGAAGCCCTTGTCGTCGAGACCGAGTATCGACGCGGCGGCTTCCTTCTTCGCGGCGATCCGCGTCTCGCGGCCCTTCTGCTTGTGGCCGAGGCGCAGCACTTCCTCGGCGGCGTCGAACAGCTCGGTGAGCAATTGCCGTTTCCAGCTGTTCCACACGCCGGGGCCGACCGCGCGGATGTCGACGACGGTGAGCACGAGCAGCAGACGCAGGCGCTCGGGGCTTTGCACGATCTGCGCGAAGTCGAGGATCGTCTTGAAGTCGGCGAGATCGCGCTTGAACGCGGTCGCCGACATCAGGAGGTGATAGCGCACGAGCCACGACACCGTTTCGGTTTCGGCCTCGCTGAGCCCGAGCCGCGGACAGACGCGGAGCGCAAGTTCGGCGCCGAGCACGCTATGGTCGCCGCCGCGCCCCTTGGCGATGTCGTGGAGCAACACCGCGACATAGATGACGCGCCGCGAGTGGATCTGGTCCATGATCGCGGTCGAGAGCGGATGATCGTCCTGCAGCCGGTCCTGCTCGATATCGGCGAGCAGCCCGATCGCGCGGATCGTATGCTCGTCGACCGTATAATGATGATACATGTCGAACTGCATCTGCGCGACGACGCGGCCGA
>NZ_JAEMQX010000192.1 GCF_016463645.1 Sphingopyxis sp.
CAGCTCGTCGTCGAGCGTATCGGTCTTGTTGAGCGCGACGATCACCGGCTTGTCGATCAGGTCGGCGCCATAGGCTTCCAGCTCGTCGCGGACGATGCGGTAGCTCGTTGCGACATCCTCGTCATTCGCGTCGACGAGGTGGAGCAGCACGCGGCAGCGTTCGATATGGCCGAGGAAACGATCGCCGACCCCGGCGCCTTCGGCGGCGCCCTGAATGAGGCCCGGGATGTCGGCGATGACGAACTCATTCCCCTTGTGGCTGACGACGCCGAGCTGCGGGCGGAGCGTCGTGAAGGCATAGGCGCCGACCTTCGCCTGCGCATTGGTCACCGCGTTGATGAAGGTCGACTTGCCCGCGTTGGGCAGGCCGACCAGGCCGGCATCGGCGAGCAGCTTGAGGCGCAGCCACACCCACATTTCTTCGCCGGGCCAGCCCGGACCGTGCTGGCGCGGCGCGCGGTTGGTCGAGGTCTTGTAGCTCGCATTGCCGCGGCCGCCGTCGCCCCCGCGCAGGAAATGGATACGTTCGCCCTCTTTGGTGAGGTCGGCAAGCAGGCTGCGCTCCTCGTCGTCGTCGAGGATCTGGGTTCCGATGGGGACTTGGATGACGAGATCGGGGCCGCCCGCGCCGGTGCGGTCGCGACCCGCGCCGGGCGTGCCGCGCTTCGCCTTGAAATGCTGGGTGTAGCGAAAGTCGATCAGCGTGTTGAGACCGGCGACGGCTTCGAAAACGATATCGCCGCCCTTGCCGCCGTTGCCGCCGTCGGGGCCACCATATTCGACATATTTCTCGCGCCGGAACGACACGGCGCCGGGGCCGCCATCGCCGGACTTGATGAAGATCTTGGCTTGGTCGAGGAAATGCATCGCCGCCCTTTAGGGAAAGCGGCGCGATTTGGCTAGGTTCGCGTCAATCCTGCGGCTTGCCGCCCTGCTCGGCCCAGAATTTGGCGATCCGACCGGTGATGAGTTCGGTCGCGAGTACGCGCGACGTGTCGCGCGGCAGGTCGAGCGCTTCGGCCATCGGCCCGCCGAGCTGTGCGTCGCCGAGCGCCATGAGCACCAGCGCCAGCGTATCCTCGTGCATCAGGCGCTTTTCGTGCGCGTCGGGCGCCATGCCGTCGATCAGGCGGTGGATCGCGTCGACGATCGGGTCGAGCGCATCGTCGTTGCCCGTTGCCGCCATCCACGTCGCAAGCGCGCCCGCGCCGCCGCTGTTGAACGCGTCGAAGGCAAGATCGACGATCTCGCGGACATTGCGTTCGCCCGGAGCCGATTCGGCCATTTTCCTGCCGATCGTCGCGCATACGGTTTCGGCCTGATAGGCAGCGAGCGCCTTTTGCAGCCCGGCGGCGCTACCGAAATGGTGGAGCAGGTTCGCGTGGGTGCGGTCGATGCGCGCCGCGACGGCCTTCAACGTCACCGCCGCCGGCCCCATTTCGACCAGAATCTGGCGCGCAGCCTCCAGTGCTGCCGAACGGCTTTCCTCGGGACTCAAACGTTTCTTCACTATTGACATATATGTAAGTAAACCCTATTGCTGGCCCGTCTCCCCTTTTCGACGGTATGCGCCATATGTCCAGCCTTTCCGGGTCGCCGACCCCCGCCGATCTGTCGATCACCCCGCGCGACATGCGCTTCGGCCGCGACGACCGGCAGGGCCGCTGGTGGCTGAACGGCGATCCGATCGCCTCGGCCTTCCACACCGCGCTTTCGGTTACCTTCCCGCGCGGCGAGGCGATGTTCATCGAGGCGGTGAAGGCGCACCGCGACGGTGTGCCCGACAAGCTGGCGCGCGAAATCCGCGCCTTCACCCAGCAGGAAGTGATCCACAGCCGCGAGCATGTCGTCTTCAACAGGAAGGCGGCGGAAGCGGGATACGATCTCTCGGAGCTCGAGGACGACGTCAATCAGGTGCTCGACCTCATCAAGACGCGGCCGCAGATCGTCAACCTGATGGCGACGATCGCGCTCGAACATTATACCGCGATGATGGCGGCGGTGATGCTGCGTGACGAGAAAATGTACGCCGGCGCCGAACCCGAATGGGCCGCCTTGTGGAAATGGCACGCGATCGAGGAGATCGAGCACAAGGGCGTCGCCTACGACACCTGGCTGCACGCGACGAAGGACTGGAGCCGCTTCAAGCGCTGGCGCGCCAAGTCGCTGATGATGCTGCTGGTCACCACGCGTTTCTGGCCGAAGCGTGTGAAGGGGATGAAGGCGCTGCTGAAGCAGGACGGCCTGACCGGCTGGCGTGTCACGGCGCGCATCTGGTGGTATCTGCTCGGCACGCCCGGCGTGCTGCGCAAGAGCTTCTTTCCCTGGCTTTCCTATTTCATGCCGGGTTTCCACCCTTGGAACCACGACGACCGGTCGCTGATCAAGAAATATGAAAGCGACTATGCCGACGCGATCATGCCCGCGCATTCGTCGAAACCCGAACTGGCTGCAGCGGCAGCCTAGTCCTCGCGAAAGCGCGATCCGGGACGGTTCTCTCTCCCCTCCTTCGGATCGCGCCTTCGTGGGGGCGTCCTGTCTGCGGCCGGCACGAGCGTCGCGGCGTCGACATCACGCCATCCTGTCATCATGCTCGCCGGGATGACGGATAAGGGAACGACAGCTCACCACCACCAAGGCAGAATACGCTGAGCGCATATGCCGGCTGGACTAGGCCATCCTCCTCCCATATCTCCCGGCGGGTGGAGGGACCATGCAGCCACATATGACCGCGGCCGAAATCACGCAGTTCGAACTGCAGCTCGCGGGGCTTTCCTCGCTGCTCGAATTCGGGTGCGGTGGCAGTACGGCGGTGGCGGCACGGCAGGTTCGCCGGATCGTCAGCGTCGACAGCGACCCTGGCTGGCTCGCCCGGGTCCACGCCGAAGTGACGCGCGAGGCGGTCGAATTCACCCCCGTCCACATCGACATCGGCCCCGTTGGCGAATGGGGTTATCCCCTCGATGAAAGCCGGCTTCGCGATTGGCCGCGCTATCACACGCATATCTGGCGCGTCATGGGAGGCAGCCCCGACGCCGTGCTGATCGACGGGCGTTTTCGGGTCGCCTGCCTGTTGCAGGCGATCATTCACTGCAAGCCCGACTGCGTCTTCCTGTTCCACGACTTCAACGATCGGCCGCAATATCATGCCGTGCTGCGTCACGTGGACGTGCTGACGCGCGTCGATACGCTCGGCGTCCTGCGTGCAAAGCAGCAGGTCGACGGCAAGGCGGTACTCCACGACCTGTTCGACCATTATCTGAACCCCGATTGACCCGCCGGCCGCGCTTGGGCACACCCGCGCCATGCTCAGCATCGCTCCCCTCATCGAAACCGGCCGCCTGCGTCTGCGCCCCGGGCGCCTCGCCGACAAGGACACGCACATCGCGATGTGGGCCGACGAACGCGTCACGCGCTTCATCGGCGGCGAGCCGCGGGCGCCCGACGTCAGCTGGGGCAAGTTCCTGAGTTCGGCCGGACTCTGGCCGGTGATGGGCTTCGGCTATTGGGTCTTCGCCGACCGGACGAGCGACGCACTGATCGGCATGGGCGGGCTTAGCTATTTCTGCCGGGGCATCCCCGAGCTCGAAGGGCAACCCGAAGCGGGCTGGGCGTTCGACGCCGACCATTGGGGCGCCGGCTATGCGACCGAGGCGATGACCGCGGCGCTGGGTTGGGCCGATGCCAATCTCGATGCGAAGGAAGTGCGCTGCATCATCGACCTCGGCAACGACGCGTCGGAGCGTGTCTCGGCCAAGCTGGGATTCCGGCGCATCGGCGACAGCGATGCGCTGGGGCACGTCGTTGCGATCTACGCGCGGCCGCGGGGCGGCTAGACGGCCTCGACCAACAGCACGCCGCCATCGGCGCTGACGACACGCACCTTGCTCCCCTCGGCGGCATCGGGGCCGCGCACCGGCCATTCGCCGTCGCCGACCTTGGCGCGGCCGCGCCCGTCCTCGATCGCCCGGGTCAGCGTGAGTATTTCACCGACAAGGCGATTGGCCCGCTGGTTCAGGTGCGGGTCCGCGCTTGTGATCGGATTGGCCTTGAGCCAGCGCCTTGCGCCGTAAAGCGCGGCGAAGGAGAGGATGCCGAAGATACCGAGCTGCAACGGCACGCCGAGCGGGACGATCCATGCGATGACGCCGGTCGCGATCGCGGCTGCACCGATCCAGATAAGGAAAAACCCCGGCGCGACGATCTCGGCGGCCGCGAGCAGGATGCCGATCGAAAGCCAGATCCAGTGCGGCTCCATATTGGTCAGCCAGTCGGGCATGTCAGCCTCCCTTGCGTTCGAGCGCATCCTTGGCGAGTTCGCCGATGCCGCCCAGGGTGCCGATCAGCTGCGTCGCTTCGACCGGGAAGAGGATCGTCTTGCTGTTCGGGCTCGTCGCGAACTGGCCGACCGCCTCGACATATTTCTGCGCGATGAAGTAGTTGATCGCCTGCGCATTGCCGCTGGCGATCGCGTCCGACACCATCTGCGTCGCCTTCGCTTCGGCCTCGGCCTCGCGCTCGCGGGCTTCGGCGTCGCGGAAGGCGGCTTCGCGGCGGCCTTCGGCTTCGAGGATCTGGCTCTGCTTCTGGCCCTCGGCGCGGAGGATTTCCGAAGCGCGGCTGCCCTCGGCTTCGAGGATGTTCGCGCGCTTTTCACGTTCGGCCTTCATCTGTCGCGCCATCGCGTTCGAAATGTCGGCGGGCGGGCGGATGTCCTTGATCTCGACGCGCGTGATCTTCACGCCCCACGGCGTCGTCGCATCGTCGACGACATGCAGCAACCGCGCGTTGATCTCGTCGCGCTTCGACAATGTCTCGTCGAGATCCATCGAGCCCATCACGGTACGCAGGTTCGTCGTCGTCAGATTCATGATCGAGAGATAAAGGTCGCTGACCTCATAGGCGGCCTTCGCGGCGTCGAGCACCTGGAAGAAAACGACGCCGTCGACCGCGACCATCGCATTGTCCTTGGTGATGATTTCCTGTCCGGGAATGTCGAGTACCTGTTCCATCATGTTCACCTTGCGACCGACGCGGTCGAAGATCGGCATGATGA
>NZ_JAEMQX010000071.1 GCF_016463645.1 Sphingopyxis sp.
TGGCCGGGGCCATCGTCGCCCGCCTTGTCGATCTTCGCGAGGATCGCCTCGAGCGCACGGCTGATCGCGGTCTGCGTTCGCACCATCTCGATCTTTGGCCACGCGGTACGCATGCCGGTGTCGATCAGCTCGTCGATATCCTCCTGCCCCAGATCGGAGAGGATCTTGGCCGGCGACCAGAATTTGGGCGGGCGGATGATGTTGATGTCACCCGTATATTCCTGGTTGATCACCGAGCGCGCGAGATTGGCGACGCTGTTGAGCGGCGGGATCAGTTCGAGCGGCTTCTGAAAGATCACCATATTGACGTTGAGCCACGCCTTGAACGTCGTCATCGAAGCATGCTGGATCGCCTCGATCGGCGCCATCTGTTTGCGCGTATCGGTTGCGAAGGGCAGCGCGATCGGGTTCGCCTGACTGACGATATGGTGGTTGACGCCATAAAGACGTTCAAGACGCCGCGTCGGGATATCGTGCGTCACCGACCCGTCGACCCACCGCCGGTCGGGCTGATAGGGTACGCGGTTGCCTGCATCGTCGCGCGCCATCAGCATGACGGGCGGGAAGACGCCGGGCACCGCGCACGATGCGAGTACCGCTTCGCGGATCAGCACATTGGGTGCGGTGATCGCGTTGAGCAGCCGGCCGTTCTGATGCTTTTCGGCGGGCGCGACCGAGACGTTGAGGTGCCGCCCGCTGACCTCATAGGCCTCCTGAAAAGTGAGGTCGGGGATCAGTTCGGCAAGGCGCGCCGCGACCTCTTCCGCCGCAAGCCGCCGATGGTCGCCGCGCACCGCCGGATTGGCGAGCTTGCGCTGGTCGAGATAGGCGCCGATCTCCTTGTCGGCGCGCGTGCAGACCATCGCGGCGACGATCGACCCGCCGCTCGCACCCGACAGGATCGAGGGCAGTACGCCCGCTTCCCACAGCGCCTTCACCACCCCGATATGGAAGAAGAGAAAGCTGCCCGAGCCCGAAAGCAGCAGCGCCGAGCGGCCGTAGCAATGCTGCGCACGGCGGAAGAAATCGCGCTTTTCCTCGCGGCCGATGCTACGCGCGGCGGCGATCTTGTCGAGCGAGACGACAACCTCGGCGACATAATCCTCGATCAGCCTTTTCGTGCCGAAACGCGCCTTCTGATAGAGCCGCTCGTGCCCCATGCCGTCGATATTGCCATGGATGCCCTCGTTGAGCACGAAGAGCAGCCCCTTGACGTCACCCGCAGCGGACAGCTTGCGCAGCTTTTCGAGCCTTGCCCGAATGGCCTTGTAATCGAAATGCTTGCTCTCGTCGGCGTCGCGCCAAGCCTGCATCCCCGATTTCCGGTCGTGCTCGTGCGCCGCTTTGGTCCAGGCGGCATAATCGGGCGCGGTCACCAGATCGCGGTCGGCGCTGAGCGTCGGGGTGAAGAGCATTCGGTAATCCTGCGAGAGCATGGTTTATTTTTTGCGAGTCTTGCCGGTTGCGTTCGCTTTAGCAACCGGTTTCACCCTGCTCTTTGTCGCAGTTCGGGGCGCCGCTTTCGGTTTCGCCTTGGGCTTTACAACTTGCTTCGGGGGAGACTTCGGCTTTGCCGTAGCGGCTTTCGGCTCTTCAGGCTTTGGCGCCGCCGCCATCAAATCGGCGAAACTTTCGTCGATGCATTCGCGGAAAAAGGCGATGTCGGGCATGATCGAGCGTTCACCGATGATCGAAAAGGCGATGCGGCCATTGTAGCTCGGGGTCGCGACGAACAGCCCCATATTGTTC
This sequence comes from Sphingopyxis sp., assembly GCF_016463645.1. Classification (GTDB taxonomy): domain Bacteria; phylum Pseudomonadota; class Alphaproteobacteria; order Sphingomonadales; family Sphingomonadaceae; genus Sphingopyxis. The sequence goes on from NZ_JAEMQX010000071.1 coordinate 1,750, forward strand.
GCGAGCGGCGCCATGCCGTGCTGCTGCACGAGTTGCGCGCCCGCGAGGTAGAGCGGCACCTGCGCGCCCGGCACGTTCGAGATGAAGAGGTTGGTTCCACGTACTGCGAAGCGCTCGCTGGTGACGAGCCGCGCGACTGCCGCCATCGTCGCGCCCGGAATATGCTGCGACAGATCGGTCATGATCCGCGCGCTGACGCCCGCTTTGGCTTCCTTCGCCTCGACCGTATAGTCGCGGATCGCCGCGAGCCGTTCGAGCGGTCCCGCGATATCGGTACGGATCGGCACGCTCATCGCCGACACCTGATTACCCGGCGTCGACGCCTTGCCGCCTTTCCCACGCAGGTTGATCGGCGCGACCGCGACAAGGCTCTCCTTCGGCAGTTCCTTATGCTTCTGGAGATATTTGCGCAGCGCGCCGCCGACGGTCGTCAGGACAACGTCGTTGACCGTTGCGCCCGGGACCTTCTTGCGGATTTCGGAGACATCGGCGAGCGCGACCGTCGTCGCATCGAACATCTTGTGCGGACCTACGGCCACATTGAAGCGCGTCTCGGGGACGCCCGCGGTCATCCCGCCCTCGGAAATCGACTTGCGCGCCGACGAGATGATCGCGGGCGACATCTTCATCAGCGCGTTCATGAACTTCACCGGCGACTGCATCGACGCCGACCAGGCGCGCGAAACCGCCTCGGTGCTCGATGGTGCCTTGCCGAGTTCCTCGACCGGCGGCGGCTCGGCGATCGCGGGCGTGCCCTTCGCGTCGATATCGCTCATCGCGATGAAAGCGTGCGCGCCCGACGCGCCGTCGACCGCGGCGTGGTGGACGCGGTGGAGCATCGCGAAGCTTCCTTTCGGGATGCCGGGGATGCGGTCGAGCCCCTCGATGATATAGATGTCCCAGAGCGGGCGGTTCATATCCATCGGCTTCGAGAACCAGCGCGCGACCGCGATGCAGAACTGCCGCCAGTCACCGGGCTCGGGTAGCCGCGCGTGGCTCATATGCGCTTCGATATCGAAATGCTCGTCCTCGACCCAATAGGGATGGTCCATGTCGAACGGCAGGCGGTGGAGGCGGCGCTTGAAGAGCGGCGAGGTGTCGACGCGGCTTTCGACGTGGCGGATGATATCCTTGAACCGCACGAAACCGCCCGGCGCGGTCGAGGGATCGTAGATATAGACCCCCATGATGTGCGTCAGATTGTTCGCGGTCTGCGTGTAGAGGAACTGGGCGTCCTGCGCGCTGAGCTGTTTGAGCATTTATCCTCCTGAACCCGGCAAGCGGTCGGCGAGCGCGACGGTCGAAAGCCGCATCGTTTCCATGACGTTGGCGAGGCCGCGCAGTTCCATCAGCAACGCGCGGCGCGCGGCAAGACTGACCGGCGTCGCTTCCTCGGCGAGCCCCATGTGGCGCATCAGCGACAGGCCGTTGGCGAAGAGCAATTTGCCGATCGCCGCCTCGCTGCTGATCCGGCGGAGCAGCCAGGCCTGCCGCCCCTCGACCAGCGCCGCGTCGAGCAGCGCCTTTTCGTCGACCGCATCGCCGGGCTTCGCACGCGCGAGCTGCTCGGCGACGACCGAATAGGCCTCTGCAAAGGGCAGAAGGATGGCATGGCCGACCACCGGCTGGCAGCGGCGGAGAAGCTGCGCGATGCCGCGATCGCCGCTCGCGAGGCGGCGATCCCATACGGGATCGATGCGCGCGAGCTCGGCCTCGATCGCAGCACGATGCTCCTCGCGCGGCGGGTAGAAGAATTCGAATTTGAACAGGTCGCGCAGCCGATCGATCTTCGCCCAGAAGGCGGCAGTCGCGTCGCCGCTGTCGGCATCGCGCAGTTCGAACAGCGCCAGCTCGACCATCGCGCGGTCGAGGAAATGATGCGCGATGATGTTGCGATAATAGCTCGCCATCGGATGCTTGGCGGGGTCGATCGAATAGACATTCTCGCTGCCCGCCTCGTAGCGCGCGAGCAGCCCGCTCGCGACGAGCGTGTCGACGGTGGTGGAAAGCGCCGCATCGTCGCCGCTTTCGAGTTCCTTGCTGAGTCTGATGCCGCGCGCCCGTGCCCAGTCGGTCACCGCGCCGATGGCGCCCAGAAGTTCAGCCGAGGTCGCGCCGCGCGGCGCCATGCCGAGCAGGATCAGGCACATCACCGAGGTCACGGTGAGCGGGGTGACGCGGTTCGCCTCGACCGCGACCGCGAAGGCGATCTGCTCGAGAGCGCGCCTGTCGTCGGGGCCCGGCGCGGTATCGATGACGACCGGCTCGCCGATGTCGAGCCGGATTCGCCCCGAAGGTTCCTTCAGGCTCTTCATGTAACCGATGAACCACGACAGGCTCTCGGGCTTCTTGTTCCGCCCCGTCTGCTCGGCTGCATATTCCTCGACGTCGCGGATCAGGTCGAAACTGGTGACGAAGGGTACGAAATGCACGCCGCGCGTGCCCGTCGCGTGCGCCGCGTCGAGTACATATTTCATCAGGCCATATTTGGGCGGCATCAGCTTGCCGAGCCGCGAGCGCGTTCCCTCGAACGCCCAGGAGAGGGGGAAGCGCTTCGCGAGCAGCCATGCGATATAGTGGCGCAACACGAGCTTGTAGACCGGCTGGTCCTGAAAGCTGCGACGGATGAATATCATCCCCGATCGGCGGAAGAATTCGCCCATGATCGCGAAATCGAGGTTCGCGCCGCCGAAGCTGTGCAGCATCGGCATATCCTTTTCATAGGTCAGCCGGCTCGGCGTCGCGCCGTCGATATAGGTCTTGTGCGTGAAGAGGATCGCGGTCGGATGCTCGCGTAAAATACCGCGTAATTTCAATAGCTCAGTAGCATCGATCTCCATCTCGGGCGCATAGCCGCCGAACATCATGCGGTCGAGACGTGCGCGAAGATCGAGAAAAAGCGCCGACGGCCGCGCGATGACCTCCTTCATCAGCGGCCGCGCCTCGCGATAGAGATCGCCGACCGGGCGGCCCGTCTTCTCCGCAAGATCAGCGAGCGCGGCGCGGAATTTGGGGCTGGTGCGCAGGCCATCGGCGACGAAGCGCGGCACCTTGTATCGTGTTCCCCGGATACCGCGCTCGGCGACGTCGAGCGCGAGCGCCGCCTGCCGCGCGACGAACCCCGCGAATTCGGGGCTGTCCGTCCCTTCGCCATCGCCGCCGCCGGTCTGCGCACAAAAACGGTCGCGAAGCGTGTCGAGCGTCGCCGCCGCGCCGACCAATATCTGCGCGCGGCGCCGATCGCGAAGCAGGATCAGCCGCGCGCGCAGCGGTCCCGGATGGCGCGGATCGCCGAAGATCAGATGGCGGAATTTGAGCGCGCGGTCCTTGTCGAAACCCGGAATGCGCCACGCGACGCGCAGCGGCACAACCTGTCGCGAAGGCGCTCCGCCAAGCCGTGTCTGGAGTACGTCGATCGGCAGCGCATGGTCGCCATCCTCGATGTCGAGGCTTGCCCAAACCGGCTCGTCATCGCCGCTCGTCGAATGGATCCAATCGAGCAATATGCGCCGCTCGACCCCGTTACGCGCGTCGATGATATAGAGCCGGTCGGCCGCCTGCTCCGCCACGATCGGGGTGCGGGGCGTTCCGTCGGCCACCGCTTAGCCGGTCTTTCCCTTGCGGGCGGCGGTGGGCTTTTTTGCCGGTGCCTTCTTCTTCGCGGAAGGTTTCTTTTCGGCCGCCTTTTTCGGCTTGCCGGCTTTTGGCTCTGGCGGAGCCCCGGTCGCTACCGACTCCACAACGTTTTCCTCGGGCTGACCGAGCGTACGCAGGAACATGTTCCGCACATCGCGGACATGGTTGTTGATCGTCCGCGGGCTCCATTTCGAAGTATCGACCGGCGGCAGCACGGTAACGCGCACCGTCGCGGGGCGCATCACGAACTCGTTCTTCGGTGCGACATCGGTCGCATTATGAATCACGATCGGGACGATCGGCACCCCCGCCTGCATCGCCAGGTGAAACGCGCCCTTCTTGAACGGTTCCAGCTTCGGCGTCAGGCTGCGCGTACCTTCGGGCGATATGCAGATCGACTTGCCTTCGACGCGGATCGCATCGACCAGCGGCTCCATCGCCTTGATCGCGCTCTTGCCGTCGGCACGATCGACGAAGACGGTGCCGCCCCATTCCATCAGCTTGCCGAGGATGGGGATATCCTTGATTTCCTTTTTCCCCACCCCGCCCATGTCGCGGCGGATAAGCTTGGCGAGGATCATCACGTCCGCCTTGCTCTGATGGTTGAAGATGAAGACGCACGGGCGCGACGACCAGAGATTCTTCTCGTCCTCGACCTCCAGCTCGACCCCGGTGATCGCGGTCGCGAAGTCGCCGAACAGCCCGATCGAGAAATTCGCCGCCTCGCGCTGCGAGCGCGTCAGCGCCCATATCGGTAGGCCCGCCGCGAAGGCGCCGACGAGCGAGCCGGTCGCGTAGATGGTACGCGTGTAGTCGACCCACGACGGCGTCCCGCGGCTGCCGAAACGCTGCACCGGCCAGCCGTTTTCCTCGGCGATCGCCTTGAGTTTCAAATTCGGGTTGAGCGGGCGCGGTTTGCCGACGCGTTCGAGGAGTTCGATATCGTCGTCGCTGTCCGAATAGAAAAAGCTCTGGTCGAGATCGAGGCCATATTCGGCGGCGAGTTCCTCGGCGGCGAGCACCTTGCCCTCGCCGAAGCAGAGCGGACGGACGATCTCGCCCGTAAACACGCCGTTTTCGATCTCGTAGGCCGAGCATTTGATGTCGGTGATGCCGAGGTCGCGCGCGGTCGGCTCGATCTGGTAGATCGTCGCCGACGAGATGATCGCGACGCGGTGTCCCTTTGCCTGATGCGCTTCGATGATCGCACGCGTTTCGGGATAGATTTTGCGCGCGATATGCTTTTTGTAGAGCTCCTCGCCGAACTCGATGAAGCTTTCCTCGTCGACGCCCTTCATGAATTTGGCGGCGCCCGACATCAGGCCCGAGAAACCGATGGTGCCGAGGCTGTGCTGCGCGATGACCTGCGCGGTTTCGGCGATTTCCTCGACCGACATTTCGCGGCGCTGGAATTTTTCGCGCAGCATCGCAGTGGCCGAATAGCCCGAGATGATAGTCCCGTCGAAATCGAAGAGCGCGGCGATATGCGGTCCGGGTTCGGACGCGAGAACTTCTTCCAGGTGCGGCTGTGGTCGTGGCACAGCGATCTCCCCACAGGCAGCTATATTGCCGCTTATCCCTGGACGATGACAGGTAAAATGGGGTTAATCAATGGCCCGAAAGCGCCGATGCCTCGCGCGCCAGCGCTTCGACCCGTACCGGGTCGAGCGGCCCCGACGGAACGACCCAGCTGCCGCCGACGCAGAGCACGGGATCCAGCGCGAGCCATTCGGGTACGGTCGCGGGGCTGATGCCGCCTGTCGGGCAGAAATTGATCCCGCCGAAGGGACCTGCGAGCGCCTTCAGCGCCGGGATGCCCCCGCTTGTCGCGGCGGGAAAGAATTTGAAGCTGTCGAGCCCGAGGTCGAGTCCCGCCATGATGTTCGACGCGTTGGCGACGCCCGGCAGAAACGGAATGCCACTTGCAACCGCGGCCTCGCCGAGACTGTCGGTGAGACCGGGCGAGACGATGAATTCGGAGCCCGCGTCGATCGCATCCTGGAGCATCCGGGAATTAAGCACTGTTCCGGCACCGACGACGGCGCCGGGCACCGCCTTCATCGCCCGGATCGCATCGAGCGCCGCTGCAGTGCGCATTGTCACTTCGAGCACCTTGAGACCGCCCGCGACGAGCGCCTCGGCCATCGGCACGGCATCCTCGACGCGGTCGATGACGATCACCGGGATAACGGGGGCGATGCGCATGATCTGCTCGATACCGCTGTCGGACATATTCACTCCATTCCAGATTCAAATTTGCCTGAACGGCGCAACAATCGGGTCAGACGACCATTTCCATCGCCGCGAGCACTGCCGATCCGCCCTTTTCGGCCTCGTCGGCGTGGTGACGAAAAAGCGCAAACAGCTCGCGCCCGACGCCAACCGCTGGCGGCGGCGCAGCGGCGGGCTTGCGCGCAGCCCATTCGGCTTCGTCGACGAGCGCGACCGCCTCACCGTTCACGGCGCAAACGCGCACGACGTCACCGTCCTGAAGATAGGCGAGCGGACCGCTGACGCCGTCAGGACCGGGCAGCGCCTCGGGCGAAAGATGGATCACCGCGGGCACCTTGCCGCTGGCGCCCGACATGCGTCCGTCGGTGAGCAGCGCGACCCGGAAGCCCTTGTCCTGCAGCACGCCGAGCGCCGGGGTCAGCTTGTGCAGTTCGGGCATGCCGTTCGCGCGGGGCCCCTGAAAGCGGACGACGACGACGACATCGCGTTCAAGCTCGCCCGCCTTGAACGCGGTCAGCACCTGGTTCTGGTCGTCGAAGATCCGGCATGGCGCCTCGATGGTCCAGCGATCCTCGGCGACCGCGCTGGTCTTGATGATCGCGCGACCGAGATTGCCCGCGAGCAGCCGCATCCCGCCATCGGGCGAAAAGGGCGCAGCGACGGGGCGCAGCATGCTATCGTCGCGGCTTTCGGCGGCGGCTGCCTGCCAGTGGAGCTCGTCGTTCACGAGCACGGGCTCGGCGGCATAGTCGCCCATCGTTCCGCCGACCGTCAGCACGTCACCGTGCAGCAAGCCGGCACCGAGCAGTTCGCGCACGACATAGCCGATGCCGCCCGCCGCGTGGAAATTGTTCACATCGCCCGCACCGTTCGGATAAACGCGCGCGAGCAAAGGCACCGCATGGCTGAGCTCGTCGAAGTCCTGCCAGTCGATAATGATCCCCGCCGCACGCGCGATCGCGGGCAGGTGGATCGCATGGTTCGTCGAACCGCCGGTCGCGAGCAGCCCGATCGCGGCGTTGACGATCGCCTTTTCATCGATACAGCGCGCGAGCGGGCGATAATCGTCGCCGTCCCAGCCGATCTGCGCGATGCGGTGCGTCGCGGCGCGCGTCAGTTCCTGCCGTAGTTTCGTGCCGGGATTGATGAAGGCGCTGCCCGGGATATGCAGTCCCATCAGCTCCATCATCATCTGGTTGCTGTTCGCGGTGCCGTAGAAGGTGCAGGTACCCGCGCCGTGATAGCTTGCCGCCTCGGCTTCGAGAAGTTCGTCGCGGGTCGCCTTGCCCTCGGCATAAAGCTGGCGGACGCGCTGCTTTTCCTTGTTCGCGAGACCCGAGGGCATCGGTCCGGCGGGGATCAGTATCTGCGGCAAATGGCCGAAACGCAGCGCGCCGATCAGCAGCCCGGGGACGATCTTGTCGCAGATGCCGAGCAACAGCGCGCCCTCGAACATCGCATGGCTCAATGCGATCGCGGTGCCCTGCGCGATATTGTCGCGGCTGAACAGCGACAGGTCCATGCCCGCCTGCCCCTGCGTCACGCCGTCGCACATCGCGGGAACCCCGCCCGCGACCTGCGCGGTGGCGCCGACTTCGCGCGCGAACAGCTTGATCTGCTCGGGGTAGCGTCCGTACGGCTGATGCGCCGAGAGCATATCGTTATAGCTCGTGACGATGCCGATGTTCATCGCCGCGCCGGTGCGGATCATCGGCTTGTCCTCGCCTGACGCGGCGAAGCCATGCGCAAGATTGCCGCACGACAGATTGCCGCGGTTGGTGCCCGCCTCGCGCTGGCGGTCCATGAGGTCCAGATAGGCGGCACGGCGCGGACGGCTCCGCTCGACAATGCGGTCGGTAACCTTCGCGATTACGGGGTTCAGATCAGTCATGCCAACTCGCTCCGTCGCGCTCGATCAGCGCGATTGCACTCGACGGCCCCCAGCTTCCCGCCGTGTAGTTCTGCGGCGCCATGTCGACCGCCGCCCATGCGTCGCGGATCGAATCGATCCACTGCCACTGTGCCTCCACCTCGTCGCGACGCACGAACAGCGTCTGGTCGCCCTCGATGAAATCGAGCAGCAGGCGCTCATATGCGATGCGCCGCCGCTCGCCGGCAAAGCTGTGCGAGAGCGAGACGTCCATCGTCACTTCTTTCAGCTTCACGCCGTCGCGGTCGAGGCCCGGCTGTTTCGCCATCACCTTGACGCGGATATTCTCCTCGGGCTGCAGGTTGATGATCATGCTGTTCGCATCGAGCTTGCCCGCGCCGACGCGCGCGAAGATATTGTGCGGCACCGGCTTGAACTGGATCAGCACCTCCGACTTGCGCTGCGGCATGCGCTTGCCGGTGCGCAGATAGAAGGGCACGCCCTTCCAGCGCCAATTGTCGATAAAGGCCTTCAGCGCGACGAAGGTTTCGGTGTTCGACGGATTGCCGAGCTCGTCGGCATAGCCCGCGACCGCTCCGCCATTGACCGCGCCGCTCGTATATTGCCCCTTCACGCTATGCGACTTCACATCCTCGGCACTCATCTTGCGCAGGGAGCGGAGCAGCTTGACCTTCTCGTCGCGCACCGCGGTCGACGAAACGCTCGCGGGCGGCTCCATCGCGATGATCGCGAGCAACTGGAGCATATGGTTCTGCACCATGTCCTTGAGCGCCCCGACGCCGTCATAATAGGAGACGCGGCCTTCGAGCCCGACAGTCTCGGCGACGGTGATCTGGACATGGTCGATCGCCTGCGCATTCCACAGCGGCTCGAAGAGCATGTTGGCAAAGCGCAGCGCGAGCAGGTTCTGGACCGTTTCCTTGCCGAGATAATGGTCGATGCGGAACACGCGGTCTTCGGCAAAGGCGTCGCCGACCTCGGCATTGACCTCGCGCGACGAGGCGAGATCGTGGCCGATCGGCTTTTCCATCGCGATGCGGCATTCGGCGCAGGCGATGTTCGCGGCCTTGAGGCCCTGCGCGATCGGACCGAACATCGACGGCGGAGTAGAAAGATAGGCACCGATCGGGCGGCCGAGCCGATCGCCGAGCTGCGCTGCCAGTGCGTCGTAACCGATCCCCGCGCCAGCATCGACAGGGCAATAGTCGATCCTCTCGAGGAAGCCCGCAATCTCGCCGTCATCGAGCCGGTCTTCCGGAAGGTGGTCGGTCAGCGCCTTGGTCACCATGTCGTGGCACGCAGCGCGATCCATTTTCGAACGCCCCGAGGCGACGATCGTCAGCGCGTCCTCGAGCAGTCCGTCGACATGAAGATTGTAGAGCGAGGGAAAGAGCATGCGCTGCGCGAGGTCGCCCGTAGCGCCGAACAGGATCAGGGTCTCGACTTTCACGCTCACTTTGGTCCCCTTGGATGGTTTTTCCGGGTTGGAGTATGCACCCGGCGAATGCAACGCGCATACGTAGGCCGCATACGATGTCCGCGCTTGGCAAATCCGACAAGCTTGCCATAGGAATTCGCCATGTCCGACAAGCCCATTCCCTATGATGTCATCGTCATCGGCGGCGGTGTCAATGGCGCCGGCGTCGCACGCGACGCCGCCGGGCGCGGCGCCCGCGTGCTATTGCTCGAAGCGAACGACCTTGCCGAAGGTACCTCGTCGAAATCGACCAAGCTGATTCACGGCGGGCTGCGCTACCTCGAACATTATGAGTTCGGCCTCGTGCGCGAGGCGCTCAAGGAGCGCGAGATATTGTGGGGCATCGCGCCGCATATCATTCGCCCGCTGCGCTTCGTGCTGCCCTATCGCGACGGGCTGCGTCCGCGCTGGCTGCTGCGGCTGGGCCTCTTCCTTTACGACCATATCGGCGGGCGCAGGAAGCTGCCTGCGACGCGCTCGATCGATCTGCGCCGCCATGCCGCGGGCCGGCCGCTGCAGCCGCAATATATCAAGGGTTTCGAATATTCGGACGGCTGGGTCGACGACGCGCGGCTGGTTGCGCTCAATGCGCGCGATGCCGCCGATCGTGGCGCACGAATCCGCACGCGGACCCGCGCCGAAATGCTGCGATGCGAGGACGGGCTGTGGATCGTCGATGCAAGCGACGATCAGGGACATCGATACCGTTTCACGGGTCGCAGCATCGTCAATGCGGCAGGACCCGCGGTGCTCGACCTGCTCAAGCGCGCCGACGCCGAGCCCGATCATCAGATGCGCCTCGTGCGCGGGTCGCATATCGTCGTGCGCAAGATCTTCGATCACGACTATGCCTATTTCTTCCAGCTTCCCGACGGGCGCATCTTCTTCGCCATTCCGTATGAACGCGACTTCACGCTGATCGGCACCACCGATCAGGATCATGACGGGCCGGCCAGCGAGGCGAAGGCAAGCGACGAGGAAATCGCCTATCTCTGCGAAGGCGCGAGCCTCTATTTCCGCACCGCCGTCATCCCCGTCGATGTCGTCTGGACCTATTCGGGCGTCCGCCCGCTGATCGAGGACGGGTCGGGCCGCCCCGAAGCTGCGACGCGCGGGTATCGCATCGACATCGACATGGACGAAGGCGCGCCGCTGCTCACCATCTATGGCGGCAAGATCACCAGTTACCGCCATGTTGCCGAAGAAGCCGTCGACGAACTGGCGGATCACATCCCCGCGCTGTCGGGCAAACGCTGGACCGGAAAGGCCGCGCTGCCCGGCGGCAATTTTGCGACGGACGGTCTCGCGGGGCTAAAAGCGGAATACAGGCTTGCCTATCCCTTTCTCGCCGCCGCGACGGTCGACCGCATCGCCCGCGCCTATGGCACCGATGCGCGGCGCTGGCTGGGGGATGCTGCCGACTGGAATGCGTTGGGAGGCGAAATCGCGCATGAGCTCAGCGTCGCCGAGGTCCGGTGGATGGCGATGCACGAGTGGGCGCGCACAACCGACGATGTCCTCTGGCGGCGTAGCAAGCTGGGGCTGCATTTCACGCCCGCGGAAACCGGGCTTCTCGCCGACCATGTTGAACGCATCGCAGCCGAAGCACGACAGGCCGATGCCGAATTTGTTGGCGATATGGTGAATCGCTGATCCATATCGAAGATCGCCGGCTCCATGCGCTGGCGCGGGTGAAGCGTCGCGTCAGCCGAGGAGTGCGAGCGCGTCGGCGCCCGCAGGAAAATGCGACTCCTCGCTCTGGTCATGCACCGCCTGCCACACCGCCTTGGCGACATCCGCCTCGGTGGTGAACAGCGCCGGATCGGCCATCGCGTCAAGGATCGGTTCGGCGTAGGACCAATAAGGTTCGGGTAGCACGTCCTCGAGCCGGATCTCTGTATTCTGCGCGAAGGCAGTCGTCGGGCCATAGCCCGGTTCAACCAGTTTCACGGCGATGCCGAGCGGCAGCAGTTCGTGCGCGAGGCTGCAGGTAAAGCCCTGGATCGCGGTCTTGCTGCCCGTATAGGCCGCGGCGAGCGGAAAGGGCGCGAGCGTCGTCGTCGAGGTAATGTTGACGATGACCCCCGAGCCGCGCTCGCGCATCTGCGGGATCGCCGCCTGCGTCATCGCGATCGTGCCGAGCGTGTTGGTTTCGAAAATGTCGCGGATCTTCTGCAGCGGTGAATGTTCGAGCGCGCCGAACAGGCCGATCCCGGCGTTGTTGACGAGCACGTCGACCGGGCCCGCCAGTTCGAACGCGAGCGCGATGCTGTCGATGTCGGTGACGTCGAGCGCGACGACGCGCAGCCGTTCGGATGCGGGAAAGAGGTCGCGGCGCGGTTTGCGCATGGTGGCCACGACGTTCCAGCCGAGCGCATGGAAATGACGCGCGGTTTCCAGGCCATAGCCCGACGAGCAGCCGGTGATGAGGATGGTTTTCATGGGTCTTCCTTTCTCTGTGGACGAAAGGAGCCTAGACGGTGCATGTCGGACTATCTATAATTCTTGATCCATATTATATTCGAGAGAGTCCAAATGACCGATCCTCTGTCCGATCTTATTGCACTGCTGCGGCCGCGCACGGTCTTCGCGAAAGCTATCAGCGGTGCCGGAAGATGGACGGTGCGCTACGGCGATTTCGGCAATCCGGGCTTTTGCACGGTAATCGAGGGATGCTGCCGGCTCGCGGTCGACGGCGCCGATACGGTGACGATCGAGGCGGGCGACTTCGTTTTCCTGCCCGCGACCCCCGGCTTCACCATGTCGGGGTTCGAGGCGGCCGAGCCGGTCTTCGTCGACCCGCAGGCTGCGGCGGGGCTGACCGGAGAGGTACGCCACGGGTGGCAGGAAGGCGACGCCGACGTTCGCATGCTCGGCGGCTATTTCGTCTTCGAATCGCCCGATGCCGCGCTGCTCGTGTCGCAGCTTCCGGCGCTCATCCATCTTCGCGGCGCCGAGCGGCTGACGACGCTCGTCCGGCTGGTGCGCGAGGAAGCGGGCGAGGAGCGGCCGGGATGCGATCTCATTCTATCGCGCCTTGTCGAGGTGCTGATCGTCGAGGCACTGCGCTCGGTCGAGGGCGACGAGGCGCCGCCGGGGCTGCTCCGCGGGCTCGGCGATCCCCGTCTCGCGGCCGCGATCCGGCAGATTCACGGAGCGCCCGCGCGGCCGTGGACGGTGGCGGCGCTCGCTAAAGAGGCGGCGCTGTCGCGCTCGGCCTTTTTCGACCGCTTCGCACGCACGGTCGGGGTGCCGCCGATGGAATATCTGCAGGGCTGGCGCATGAACCTCGCGAAAGACCTGCTGCGCCGCCGCGCGGGCAAACTCGACGAGATCGCAAGCCAGGTCGGCTATGGTTCGGCGAGCGCGTTCAGCACCGCTTTCGCGCGCCACGTCGGGCTGCCGCCGAAACGCTATGCGATGACCGCCTAATCGGCGCCAAACTGCCCTGCGAGCTTGGCGCGCCGCGCCTTCCATGTTTCGGCGAGCGCCGGCACATCGCGGAGTGCGCGAAGGTCCGCCACACGATCCTTCGCCTCGCCGCCGATCAGCAGGCCGAAGAGCGAGGCCAGTGGCCAGTCGGGCCAAGGCCGCTCGACCAGTTCGAGAGCGTCGCCCGCGCGCACCGCCCCGGGTTCGAGCACGCGATAATACCAGCCCGAGCGCCGCGTCCTGACCACGCCAGCCATGACGCCCTTCGTCCCAAAACGATGATCGAGCTTCCAGCATGGCTGGCGCGCCTGCGTGACTTCGACGAGCGCGGTGCCGAGGCGAAAGCGGTCGCCGAGACAGACATTCTGTTCGTCGAGACCGGTGGTCGAGATATTCTCCCCGAAAGCACCCGGCGCATCGAGCAGCGGCGCATCGCCGAGCTCATCGCGCCACCAGTCATAATGGTCGGCGGGATAGTGATGGATCGCCTTGTCGATGCCGCCATGGACGGTGCGGTCGGCCTGTTCGTCGCCGATGAGGCCCATCGCGTCGACCGCGACCGCGTCCACGACGGGCAACTTGCCGATCGCGCTCGGTTCATCGCCGCGAAACGGACGCGACTTGCCCAGCAGGACGGCGAGAATTTCGGTGCGCATGCCGACGATTGCATAGGCTTTGCGGTCGAAATGGCAATCGCCGACCCGCGACAAGCGGCTGACCATCGTTTAGGGTGCCGCGATGAGTGACGATATGATCGGCCTTCCCGTCCGCCGGCTCGGGCTTGCGATGCCCGGCGACGCGCTGTTGACCCGGAATATCCCGATCGAGACGCCGATATCGCTCGAGGTCGGCGGCATCGGCTATGCGGTGATGATGGCGACCCCCGCCGATCTGTTAGATTATGCGACAGGGTTCGCGCTCGGCGAGGGGCTTGTCGAAACGGCTGCCCAGATCGGACGCATCGATGCGCAGCAGATCGAGGGCGGCTGGGCGCTGCGGATATGGTTGCCGCCCGAGCGCAACGCGGTTGCGCTCGAACGCGCGCGCAAGCGTGTGAGCGAGAGTAGCTGCGGGCTGTGCGGGATCGAGAATATCGAGGAGGTGCTGCGACCGCTGCCACCCGTGACTGCGCGCATCGGGACCAACCGCACCGCGATTGCTGCGGCCCTCGCGGCGTTGCGCGATCATCAGCCGCTCGGACGCGCCACCGGGGCAGTACACGCCGCCGCCTTCTGCTCGCCCGAGGGCACCATCCTGCTCGCGCGCGAAGATGTCGGGCGGCACAATGCGCTCGACAAATTGATCGGGGCGATGGCGCGGGCAGGCCTCGACACCGGGGCTGGCTTTATCCTGCTGTCGGCGCGGTGCAGCTACGAGCTCGTTGAAAAGACGGTACGCGCGGGCTGCCCGATGCTCGTCACCATCTCGGCGCCGACGAGCCTTGCGGCCGAGCGCGCGGTGCAGGCGGGACTGACGCTTGTTGCGCTGGCGCGGACCGATTCGGCGCTGGTGATCAGCGATCCGCTCGGGATGATGGCGTGAAGACGCTGGGCGCGGTGCTCGCGGGCGGGCGGTCGCGCCGCTTCGGGTCGGACAAGGCGATGGCGATCCTCGATGGACGGAGCTTGCTCGACCATGCCGTGGCGGCGCTGCGCTCGTGTTGCGATGCGGTGATCGTCGTCGGCCGGGGCGACGTGGCCGATTGGCCGCGTGTCGACATGGGTCCGCTCGGCGGGATTGCGGGGGCGTTGATCCATGCCGCGGATCGGGGATTCGATCAGGTGCTGACCGCGCCCGTCGATTGCGTTCGTTTGCCCGATGGTCTTCGGGCGCTGCTCGAACCGGCACCGACCTTTCTGCACACGCAGCCGGTGATCGGGCTGTGGCCGATCGCATCGCTGAGCGAACTCAAGATCATGTTGGAGGATGGAAGCGACCTCGCCGTCAGGGCCTATGCCCGCCGGATCGGCGCACGGCCGGTCGAGAGCGACTTCGTGCCGCCGAATATCAACAGCAGCGCCGACCTCTACCGCCTCGCCCGATCATGACCCGCCGATGGCGTTCACGGTGAACGCCAATATGCCCATGTTGAAGATGAACGCCGCCATGCAGTGGCCGAGCACGACGCGGCGCATATGCGCGCCGGATATAGTGACGTCCGACGTCTGGAAGGTCATGCCGAGCGTGAAGGCGAAATAGAGAAAGTCCCAGTAGCCGGGCTCGCGCACCCCCGGCACCTCGATCCCGCGCTGATCGCGGCCGTCCTTCTGCAGATAATAGAGATGCGCATAGTGGAGCGTGAACACCATGTTCGCGAACAGCCACGCGAAGACGAGCGTCGTGACGATCAATATGACATCGGCTCTGTCAAGCTTGCCCGGGCTCGCGATCAGCGTCCCCACCGCGAACAGGATGACGAGCGAGAGCAGCACGGTGATCGCGAGCAGGCCGATGCGGTTCGCGTCATTGTCCTCGGCGCGGCGCCGCATCTGGTCGGCGTCGGCGCGCAGCAGCGGCGCGAGCGTGCAGAGGAAGATCAGCGCGGCGGCGTCGAAGCCGATCAGGAACGCCGCGCGCGGGTCGGCGCCGAGCGACGAGGCGGCGCCCGCCGAGACAAGCAGCACCAGGAGAAAGATCAGAAATCGGACCGGTGCGATATGCCTGCCGACGGCCATCGGCCGCGTCAGTTCGCGACCGCGACGACGCGCACCGGGATCGACTTCGCAGCGGGGCAGCCGCTGGTCTTGTCGTAAAAGGCGAGCGGCAGCAGCGGGTTCAGCTCGGGATAATAGCCCGCGACCGAGCCACGCGACATGGGATAGTCGATGATAGTGAGTCCGTCGACGCGCCGCGCGATGCCGTCGGCGCCGATCGTTTCGAGCGCGACCTTCGCGCCCGCATCGAGCCCGCGCGCCGCGATGTCCTCGGCGTTCATGAACAGGATCATGCGGTCGTTGTACACGCCGCGATAGCGGTCGTTATAGCTGTAGATCGTCGTGTTGAACTGGTCGTGCGAGCGCACGGTCGCGAGGCGAAGCATCGCGGGATCGTCGACCGGCGCGTTGACCGCGAGTCCGGGGAGGATCAGAAAATTGGCCTTGCCGTTCGGCGTCGCCCACACGCGGCGGCGTGGCGGAATGTCGAGGTGAAAGCCGAGCGGCGCCTTGATCCGTTCCGAAAAGCCTTCGTAGAGCTCCGGGTATACCGCCGCGATCTTGTCACGGATCAGGCCGTAATCGTCGATATAGGCGGCCCAATCGACCTTGCTGTCGGGCAAGGTCGCCATCGCGATGCGGCAGACGATTTCGGTCTCGGGCATCAGATGCTCGCCCGCGGGGTCGAGCACGCCGCGCGAGGCGGTGACGTTCGACATCGAATCCTCGATCGTGACGAACTGCTCGCCCTTCGCGGTCTCGATGCGTTCGGAACGCGCGACCACAGGCAGGATCAGCGCGTCCTTGCCGTGGACCAGATGTCCGCGGTTGAGCTTGGTCGCGATCCCGACGGTGAGCTCGAGCTTTCGCATCGCGGTATAGGAGCGTTCAGTGTCGGGCACCGCGCGGACGAAGTTGCCGCCGAGGCCGATGAAGACCTTTGCCGTGCCGGCGAGCATCGCCTCGACCGACTCGACCGCATGATGACCGTGGTCGCGCGGTGGTTCGAAACCGAAGACGTCGCGGACCCGGTCGAGATAGGCCTGCCCCGGTTTCTCGTCGATGCCGACCGTGCGGTCGCCCTGAACGTTCGAATGGCCGCGGATCGGCGAGATGCCCGCGCCGGGCTTGCCATAATTGCCCTTGAGGAGGAGCAGGTTCGCGATCTGCTGGACGAGTTGCGATCCCTGCTGATGTTGGGTCACCCCCATGCCGTAGCAGACGATCGTCGCGTCCGAGCGGATATAGATTTCGGCGCAGCGCCGGATCTGCGCCTCGTCGACCCCCGACGCCGCGACGAGATCGGGCCAGTGCTGCGCTTCGATATCGGCCTTCAGCGCCTCGAAACCCGACGTATGTTCGGCAATGAAATCATGGTCGAGCACCGGCTCGCCCGCGGCCTCGCGCTCGAACAGCACTTTCATCATGCCCTTCAGCAGCGCGAGGTCGCCGCCGACCTTGATATGCACGAATTCGCTGCTGATCTCGGTCGAGCCGAAGGTCGCCATCTGGACGATGTCCTGCGGTTCGGTGAATTTGATGAGCGCTCGTTCGGGCATGGGGTTGACCGCGACGATCGGCACTCCGCGTTTCCGCGCCTCGACAAGCGGCGTCATCATGCGCGGCGCGTTGGTGCCGGCATTGTGGCCGATCAGGAAGATCGCCTCCGCATGATCGAAATCCTCGAGGATCACCGTGCCCTTGCCTATGCCGATCGAGTGCGGAAGGCCGCGACTTGTCGGTTCGTGGCACATGTTCGAACAGTCGGGAAAATTGTTCGTGCCGAACTCGCGCACGAAGATCGAATAGAGAAAGGCCGTCTCGTTCGCGGTGCGCCCCGAGGTGTAGAATTCGGCCTCGTGCGGGCTGGCAAGCGCGCGCAGGTGATCGCCGATCAACGCGAAGGCATCGTTCCAGCTCACCGGCACATAATGGTCGGTCGCGGCGTCGTAGCGCATCGGCTCGGTCAGCCGGCCCTGCATCTCGAGCCAGTAATCCGACTGGTCCATCAACTCGGTCACGCCGTGCTGCGCGAAAAATTCGCGCGTGACGCGGAATTTCGTCGCCTCGTGCGCGAGCGCCTTCGCGCCATTTTCGCAGAATTCGAGCTTCTTGGTGCAATGCGCGTCGGGAAAGGCGCAGCTCGGACATTTGAAACCGCCCGGCTGGTTCATCGACAGTAGCGCGCGCGAGCCCTTGGTCACGACGCTCTGTTCGAGCAGGACCTTCGCGGTCGCCGCTGCGGCGCCCCAGCCGCCGGCGGGGCTGGAATAGCTTTTGTACCGGGGCTTATCCTGCGCCATCGCGGCGGATTAAAGCATAGCTGCTCCGGCTAATCCATCGCTCTTTGGCGCTGCGCGCCGGGCGACCGTCTAAAAATCGAAGCTGGTCTGCGCCTTGTCCGCCGGGGCCGGCGCCGCGTCGGCCACAACCCCCTCGAGTTCAAGCATGCGCGCCTTCGACAGCGAGCCGCCGGGCGCGGAAAAGCCGCCGATACGGCCGCCCGCCGCGAGGACGCGGTGGCAGGGAATGATGAGCGGGACCGGATTCCGCGCCATCGCCTGGCCGACGTCGCGCGCGAATTCGGGGCCGACGCCCAGTTCCTTCGCGACCGCGCCATAGGTGGTGGTTTCGCCCCATCCCAGTCCGCGCACGAGGCGATAGACCCGCTCGAAAAACGGATCCTGCGCGCCGATGTCGACCGGCACTCCGGCAAAGCCGATCCTGTCGCCCGCGAAATAGCGCCCCACATCACGGGCGATCGCGCCCACCGCGTGCGGCGGCGCGGTCCGCACCGCGCCCGGCAAGCGGCGAAGCAGGGCGCGCTCGGACTCCCCGGGATTGGCTGCGGGCAGCCGCAGGGCGGATATCCCGCGCTCGTTCCAGCCGAGTGCAACGAACCCCGCCGGGGTTTCGAAAAGATGATATCCCGTACGCCTTGCCATGCCGGTGATATTCGACTGCTGCGGCCGAATTGCAATGCTTCGGCGGTGGTGGCGCGCCCGGCAGGATTCGAACCTGCGACCACCCGCTTAGAAGGCGGGTGCTC
>NZ_JAEMQX010000009.1:0-6505 GCF_016463645.1 Sphingopyxis sp.
TGGCGCAGCTTCTGCGTCCGCAGGATTTTCTGATCCTGAACGAGAAACATCCCGAAGACGCCTATGCCCTGCGCGGCGCTATGCGCGACACATCCGCCGCCGTGCATCAGCGCGACGCGTACGAGCTTTGGCTGGCGATGCTGCCGCCCCGCACCGCGCGCGGAGTGGTGGTGGTCGACCCGCCGTACGAGCAGACCGATGAACGCGCGCGTATCACCGCCACCCTCGCAGCCGCCCACCGCAAATGGGCGCATGGCGTGACGGTGATCTGGTATCCGCTGAAAGACCGCGAGACGCATCGGCGGTGGAAGCAGCAGTTGCGGAAACTCGGCATCCCGAAGTTTCTGGTGGTCGAGCATTGGCTGTACGACAGCGATCAGCCCGACATCTATAACGGCGCGGGCCTTTTCATCGTCAACCCGCCCTACGCCTTCACGCAGATGCTGCCGCCTCTGCTGGAAGCCCTACGCGCCGCGCTGGCGCCGGAAGGGCATAGGGGAGAGATCGGGGCCGATTGGTTGGGCGATCGCGCCTAGTCGCCGTTGGCATCAACCATGAAGACCATCGGCTTTGCCCCGAGAAGCCGGGTCCCATCCTGCCGACAATGCCGCTCGCACCCCTCGCGAGACTATCGCGTCGTTGATCTGCGAACGCCCTTTCGGCAATCCTTTCAACAGGCGCTTTGGTGTCGGAAATTCCAGCACGGCTTCGCGTGGCATATCTCTCTGGCGCAAGGAGACCGTCATGCCCTTCCAGCCATCGGAAGAGGACCGTTGGGGCTCGCTCAGGAGTTCCCGGTCATATTTGACACCATCGATCTGAACGGTGCCGCCGCGGCCGTGCATATGAAGCATAGGTTGCCCTTGGCATGTCAGGCGCGCGGACATGCGAAGGCGGGGGCCTCTACTTGAGAGCCGACGACAGATCCTCGTCGAACTGGACCGCTCCCTCATCAGGCCAGTGCCATGCCTATCGCCGGATCTGGCCGGTTGCGGACGGCCCGTCTTGTATTTTCACGGGGGTGGCAACGCCAGTCTGGAAGCGGGCCTGCTTCATGGCTGAGGCCGCGAAGCGAAACATCCGCCTGATCGCGACAAACCACCCGGGTGCGCGAGGCTCAATGCTTTGCCCCGTCGTCCGGCCGCCGCCTATACGAACGATCTGAACGGGTTGCTCGACAGCCTGAAGGTCGGCTAGTTCGCATGCCTCGGCGAATCGAGCGGCGGCATGGTCACCTTGACCGTGGCGGCGACGATGGCGCCGCGGGTGATCGGCGCGGTGCGGTCAATCCGGCCGTTCCATGGTTCGACCCGCGAAGCGTCGCGCCGCGTTCGGTGGCGCTCACCTATCGGTTGATGAAATATTGGCCAGGGTTGCTCGTCAAGGCGGCGGCGGGCTCGGCGGGCCGCCAGCGCCGCAAAGCGACGGGTTCAGCCCGCTTGATCTGCTCGGACCGCCGCCCGGGATCGAGGAGGATGTGGGCGAATATCGGTGGCGGGTCATGAAGCAGCCTCCCGGGAAGCAGGCGCCGCCGGCCGAACTCAGATGGGCCACGTCGGATTGGGGTTTCGATCTCCATACGATTCCGACGACGCTCGATTTCCATTGCGGTGCCCTTGACGCGCAGGCGTCGTTCGCGCTCGTCCTCGCGGACCGCAACCCCGATGCGCGCTTCCACTATTTTTCCCTATGGCCAACCTCGCCTATTCGTACTCCGACGCGCCGCCGCATGATGGGCAGGATCGCCGGTTACTTCGATCAGGGCAGCCAGGCGTCGGGCACTCCGCGTCGGCGACGCGCGCTCGCGGTTGCGCGGATTGCCGCCGGCCTGAGCTGGCGCCCCGAAATCAGGGAAGCGCCGCCGCCTGCCCGTTGGTGTAGCGCGGCGAAATCGCGGTAAGGTCGCCAGTTGCCGGATCGCGTCGGACCGCGACCCACAGCCCCTGTGCAAAGCGTGCCTCGGCTGGCGGAATGCTCTTGATCTCAAGTCCCGTCGCATCGAGCAGTTCAGCAGCGAACTCGCCATCAACGACGCGAAGGATCAGCTCGCGCTGGCTGCCGTCGGGCGAGATCGGCAGCAACAGGCGCGGCGCGTCGGCCGCTTCCTCGATCGTCATGCCGAAATCGATCACGTTGAGCAGCGATTGCGTCGTCTGATAGTGCAGGCCAACCCCCATCGACGACCAGGCGATTTCGGGGGTGCCGTCCTTGATCACCAGCCCGACCTCGATCGGATTGGGAAGCTGCGCTCCGCGCGGCGTCGCGGCAACCATCGACTGCATATAAGCGGCGGGGTCGCCGACCGACACCCCATCGACGACAATCGCGGTCTGGCCCCAGATCAGGCAATTGATCGAGTGGCACAGCGCCGCCATGTTGCCGTCGGCATCGACCGCGACGACGACGTCCGAATGCGTGCCCTTCGGCAGGAAGCGCACGGGACCCTGATCGACCAGCCGCTCCCAAAGCTCGCCGGCATGTTCGCGGGTCAGCCGTGACGACCGGCTCATGTCGATGCCCGGGAACGCCTTCTGCTGCTCTTCGGGGCTTTCGTAGCGCATGCCGCCAATCGCGGCGCAGCATTTGGCGAGACAAACGAGACTGTCGGACGATGTCGACCAGTGGCCGATATCCTTGATCCCCGCCGCCTCGGCGAGGTTGAGCGATTCGATTAGATTGACCGAACCTTCACAGGGCTCGCCGAGGACCGCGATCGTATATCCCTCGCGCTCGACTGTGGCCGGAGTCGACCAGATCGGGCGATAGTCGGCGAGATCCTGCAGCGTCATCCTGCCGCCGTCGCGCTGCACCGCCTCGACGCAGCGCGCGGCCCAGCTTCCCTTGTACATATAATCGGCGCCCTCGCTCGCGACGCGGCGGAGCGTCTCGGCGAGCGCAGGCTGCCGAAAATGGTCGCCCTCGACATAGGGCGTGCCGTCGGGCTTGTAGAAGATCGATCGCGTCTCGGGGAGGCGCGCGAGATCCTTCTTGCGCACGTCGATGTAGCGCGCGAGGCCCGCCGAAACCGCAAACCCGTCCTCGGCGAGCTCGATCGCAGCGTCGAAGAGACGTGCGAAGGGCAGCTTGCCGAAGCGGCGGTGCGCCGCCTCCAGCCCGCGCATGAAGCCGCCGACCATCGCGGTCCGACCCGACGGCTCGCCTTCGAGCATCATGTTGGTCACGCCATCGGCCGCGGGGTTGAGCTTGCCGGGGATCGACATCGGATCATCCTCGGCCAGCACGGTGTTCCAGCCCGCGTTGAGCGAGGTCACATCGTTGCTCGCGGCGTCATAATGCATCAGCGAAAGGATACCGAAGAAGCTGATGACCGCGCCGCCGCCGAGCGCGATCTGCGCGAGCGCGGTACTCATCACCGCATCGACCGCCGAACCGCCCTGCCTCAGCGTCTCTTCGCCGACGCGCGCGGCCAACCCGTTGAGCGCGGTCGACACGGCGCCACCTTTGCCGCGTGCGGGCGGATTGCCGGGAAGCGCGGTCTGCTGAATGTTCCAATAATGCTCGCGGTCGGCTTCGGGCCAGGCGGAGGGGCCGAGGGTCATGGGGAGGTCCTTTGCTGGAGGGTCAGGAAGCCGGCGGGATATGGCGGTCCAGCCAGCCGGTGATACGCGCCGCGGAATCGAGATAGGCGGGATAGCCACGCAGGCTGTGCCCATCGCCCGGATAGACGGCGAGCGCCGCCTCGGCCCCCGCCTCCGACAGCGCCCCGAAAAACTCGATCGCCTGCCCCGTGGGGGTGTTCTTGTCGCGCCCGCCCGCGAGGATCAGCGTCGGCGTCGTCGCGCCTTCGGCGAAGAAGACCGGGCTGCGGTCGAAATATTGCCCGCCCGGCCGCCGTGGCGACCCTTCGAGCAACGCCGCATCGAACCACGGGATTTGCGACGCATAATGCTGGCTGTACCAGTTCGCGACCGGCGAAATCGGAACCGCCGCCGCAAAACGATCGGTCTGTGTCACCAGCCACGAACTCATGAAGCCCCCATAGCTGGTGCCCGACACCGCGACGCGCGCGGGATCGACGATCCCCGCCTCGACCAGGCTGTCGATGCCGGTCAGATAGTCGTGCATATCCTCGCCGCCCATGTCCTTGTGGACGCGGCGGGCGAAATCCTGACCGCGCCCGCCCGAACCGCGCGGGTTGGGGAGCAGCAAGGCATAGCCCTTGCCAACAAGCACGGGGCCGGCGCGAAGCGCCGCGGCATAACGATTGCGATGCGCCCAGACGGGGCCGCCGTGGATATCGACGAAGAGCGGGAGGTTCCGCGCCTCGCCGTCGGGCAGGACGAGCCAGCCGCCGATCTCCAACCCGTCGCGGCCGAGCCAGCGGTGATAGCGCATCGTGCCGGGGATCGCCGGCGCCGGCGAGGGTGCGAAATCGACACGCATGTCCGCTTCGCCATTCGCGAGGCGCGCAATCGCGGGCGGGCGGGCATAACCTTCGATCACCGCCAGGACCGATCCGTCTGCTGCCGGAACCGCCGATGGATACCAGCCGCTGATCGTCAGGTCTTCCGACGCCCAATGCTCCTGCCGCTCGCCGGTTGCGACATTGACCTCGCCGACGACGGTCTTCGCACCCCGGACACCCGCGAAGAGCAGGTTGTCCGCGTCGCGCCAGCGAAGGTCGGTCGCCTCGACGCCGCCGAGGTCGAGCACGCGTTCGCCGTCGTCGTCGCCCAGGGTGACCGGGCCGCAGACGATCCCGCGATCGCTGCAAAAGGCTTCGAGGATAGCCCAGCGCTTGCCGTCGGGCGCGCCCGCCGGAACGCCGATCTGCTCGGCGGGCGTGTAGCGCGCGCGTTCGGCGCCAGTCCCGGCGTCGAGGATGCGCAGGCTCGCTTCGTACCAGCTTCCTTCGCTGTGATGATCGCTCGCAACGACGGCAAAGGCGTCGTCGCCGAACCACGCGGCCTCCCAGACATTGACCGGCGGCTGGCTCACAGCGCGCAAACTCGTCGCGCCCGCGGTCCAGACATAGAGCCGCCGCCAGAGATTCTGAGCGCTCGACGACGCCACCTCGGGAAGCCAGCCCGGGCCCGCAGCATCGCCGCGCAAGGCGAAGCCGCCTTCCGCCCCCGAGACGTCGGCGCCCGAATCTGCGCCGAGCAGCAGCAGCTTGTCGCCGGACGGCGACCAGGCGAGCGCTTCGACCCGCATGTAGAGCGCGATCAACGCAAGCGCCGCCCCATCACCCGACAGCAGGGCGAGATGCTCCTGCCCGCCAGCCCCGTTCCCGACATAGGCGCCGCAGCCATCGGGCGCGGTCCGGTACTGGCGGCCGCGCGCGACACGCTCGACCGCGCCGTTCATAAGATCAAGCCGGCAAACCCAACCCGACGGACCGTCTTCGAGCGTTCCGTCGAACGACTGCGCGGAGAAATATACGCTTTTCCCGTCGGGCGCGGGATCGAGATCAGCGGCGGTCCACAGACGCTCCTCGCCGGGGCGGAATAGCGTGCGATACAGCGCCTCCACCTCGCGCGCTGCGGACGAACCGCGTATATCCCGCTCGATCATGTCAGTCTCTCCGGATCATTCTTCGGCATCGGCGTTCAGATGCTTCGCTGCGCGCAGCATGAATATCCCGGCCGGCAGAAAGGTCAGCGACATGATCATCAGCGCGTAGCGCAGCCCCTCGGCCGGCCCGTATATTCCCGCGAAATGGTCGCTGATCGCGCCCGCCAACACAGGCCCGGCGCCGAGCCCGATCAGGTTCGCGAAGAAAAAGGCGAGCGCGACCGCCATCGCGCGCCGCTTGCTGCCACAGACGGTATGCATCGCGGCGAAAATGGCGGGCACCGCCCCGGTCAGCAAAATGCCGCCGACCAGCGAAATCCCGGCCATCAATATGAGGTTGTCGACGGCGAAGGCTCCGACGTAAAGCGGCAGCGCAAGGATGAGCGCGATCCCGGGAAAACGTGCGAGCCATGCGATATCGCGGCTGGCGAGGCGATCGCCGATCTTGCCGCCGCCCAGATTGCCGACGACAGCGCCGACCGCCGACATCGCTCCGAACAATGTCCCCGCTTCGGCGACCGTCAGGCCGTGGACACGGATCATGAAGGACGCGGTGAAGACGAGCGCGCCATAGGCCATCAGGAAATAGACGACGAGCGCGTAGACGATGTTGCGATAGGCCGGTTTCGCCAGCAGGCGCTTGATGCTGACCCGCGCATCCTCTGCCGCCTCGGGCGCGACGGCGAAGCCCGGAATCAGACGCGGCTCGCGCAGCACGAAACGCGACGCCAGCGCGAGCAGCAAGCCGGGCAGGCCGATCACGATGAAGGCCTCGCGCCAGCCATAATGTTGCGCGACCCAGCCGCCCACGATCATACCGATGATATAGCCGGCCATTGACGACATCATGTAGATGCCGAGCGCGCCGGCGCGTTGCTCGGGCGGATAATAGTCGGCGATCAGGCTCTGCGCCGGCGGAATCGCCCCCGCCTCCCCGACCCCGACGCCGACCCGCGCGAGCGCCAGCTGC
>NZ_JAEMQX010000009.1:6515-69418 GCF_016463645.1 Sphingopyxis sp.
GCCAGAAATTCTGCGCCATGCCGCAGAGCATGGTCATGATGCTCCAGACCGTGATCGACCAGACGATGATCTTTTGCCGGTTACCGCGATCGGCGAGCCAGGCGATCGGGAGGCCGACCGTGACGTAGAAGACCGCAAAGGCCAGTCCTGTGAGCAGGCCGAGCATGGTATCGGACACACCGAACTCGGCCTTGATCGGCTCAAGCAGGACGCCGATGACGTTGCGGTCGGCATAGTTGGAGGTGCCGGTCAGGAAGAGGACGAAGAGAAAGGTCCGGCGCTGGCCGGGTCCATAAAGCTGCCAGGAAGCCTTGGCTTCGGGCACGTCCGCACCCATTGGCGATGCAACGCTTGTCATGCTCATCATCACCTCTCCGCGACGACTCCGGGTTGGCCCACACATTCTTGACGCGACCGGCCGGGTTCAACGAGTATCGGCAAGGATCGACACATTCAATACATAAATGCATTTTTATTTGGGCCGCATTTTAGTCAGGATTTTGATATGCTTGCCGCACCGCAGGCAGGCCGGATGTTGCGAGCGCCGCGAGGGAGCGCATCGGAAAGCCTTGCCATATCGCGCCGAGAGTGAAACATACAGATACGCATTCAATGCGAGCTGCGCGAAACGGCCCGGCCGGCGCAATCGTCATATGGGAGGAACAGATCATGACGCTTTCGCCTGTCGAGAATTTCGGTGCCGCACTGCGTGTGATCGACGATGCCTGGACCCTGTCTTCGGCCAACAGCTTTCTCGGCGAAAACAAGGTGCCGCCCGCGCGGCTGCCCGACATCGGGATGGCCGCCGTCGCCGAGCGCGCGGCGACGGGACGCGCTCTGCTCGACCGCATCGCCGCGATCGATGTCGAGAGCCTGCCGCACGACCTGCCCCTGACGCTTGAAATCGCGCGGCGTACCGCCGAGCGCTGGTCGCGCGAGGAGGGCTGGTACTGGCTCGCCTTCGATCCGCTGGGCGCCGGTTTCTACGCGATGTTCGCGCCCACCGCCTATTGCGCCGGCTTTTTCCTGAATTCGTTCCGCGCGCCGCTCCAGGCCTATCCGTTCCTGACGCCGGGCGACGGCGATCGCTACACGGCACTGGTGCGCGATTATGGCCGGATCGTCCGGCAGATGCTCGAGCGGACCGAGGGCCAGGCCGAGCGCGGGATCCATATGCCCCGCGTGCAACTCGAACAGGCGGTGCCACTGATCGAGAATTTCCGCGCGGCCGCCGCGGCGACGTTGACGCCCGACCGGGACCGACTCGGCGCGGTCGACGCCGACCGGCTCCTCGCGCAGGTCGAACGGGCGATCGCCGAGGATGTGATCCCCGCGTTCGATGCGTTCGCCGCTTTTCTGAAGCGGGATGATTATGCCGCGAAAGCCCCCGAGAGCGTCGGTCTCTCGCAATATCCGGGCGGCGCGGAGCTGTATGCCGCGCTCGTCCCGCTACATACCACGCTCGACCTGTCGCCTGACGAGGTTCATGCCACCGGCCTCGCGCGCATGGCCGACATTCAGGCGCAGATGCGCGCGCTTCTCGACGAGGTCGGGTTTGAAGGAAGCCCGGCCGAATATCTCCGGCGGCTGAAGGACGATCCGAAGTGGCGCGCATCGGGGGCCGAAGCGGTGGGCGCGGTGTTCGAACGCTATATCGACCGCATCGCGCCGCACATCGACGCGACATTCAACTTCAAGCCAAAAGCCGACCATGGCGTCGCCGCGCTGCCAGAGGCACTCACCGCGTCGATGACTTTCGGCTATTACAGCCCGCCGACCCCCACCGACGCGCTCGGCCGTTATAATTTCAATGCACCGAATCTGTCGCAGGGGCCGCTCAATCATATCGGCGCGCTCAACTATCACGAACTCGTCCCTGGTCATCACTTCCACCTCGCGACACAGGACGAGAACGAGACGCTGCACCCGCTGCGCCGCAAGTCCTTCATCAATGCGTTCAACGAGGGTTGGGCCGAATATGCCGCGACGCTCGCGGGCGAAATGGGCATGTATCCCGAACCCGAGGAACGCTTCGGGCGGCTGATGATGGACGCCTTCCTGACGAGCCGCCTCGTGGTCGACACGGGTATGAACGCATTCGGCTGGCCACTCGAAAAGGCGCGCGACTATATGCGCGAAAACGCCTTCATGCCCGAAACCGAAATCCGGTCGGAAACCTTACGCTACTCATGCGATATTCCAGGGCAGGCGCTCGCCTACAAGCTGGGCGATACCGTCATTCATAATGCGCGCGAAAAGATGCGCGCCGCACTGGGCAACCGTTTCGACATTCGCGATTTTCATGACGCCGTCCTGAAACCTGGGGCGCTGCCGCTTCCGATGGTCGAACGACAGGTAGACGAACAGACGCAGCGCATCGCAGCAAGCTGAGCGCTACGAGCAACTGCATTTTCGTGCATCGCTGATTCGCGTCCCCGAAACCGAATCAACTGCAATAAACTTGTAAAAAACGCGGTTGCAATCGCTCCAACAATAGTGAACAGTACTGCATGAAATAGCGACTCAAGTCGCAGGGGAACGAATCCATCGTCAGGGAGATTCACGATGCAGCGGAAATGGGTTATTTTCACCTCTTGCGCGGCGATCGCGCTCGCGATGCCTCAACTGGCGGCGGCGCAGGACAGCGCGCCGGGTTCCAACATGGTCGACGGCAACGAAATCATCGTGACCGCGAGCAAGCGTGCCGAGAAGCTGCAGGATGTGCCGGCCGCGATCACCGCGGTGACGTCCGAGAAGATCGACACGCTCGGCATTCGCGATTTCCGCGACTATGCAACGCTCGTTCCGGGGCTCAGCCAGCGCGACAACGGTGCGCCCGGCGTCGGCTCGATCATCTTGCGCGGCCTCAATTCGGGCCCGCAGCAGGTCACCAACACCACCGCAGTCTACATCGACGAAACGCCATTCTCCGCGAGCGGCTTCGTGTCCGCCGGCGGCCTGCTGACACCCTCGCCCGAACTCGCCGAAGTCGAGCGAATCGAGGTTCTGAAAGGGCCGCAAGGGACACTCTACGGCGCGAGCAGCCTTGGCGGCCTGATCCGCATCGTGACCAGGAAACCTGATGCGACGCGCTTCTCCGGCCTCGCGTCGGCCGAGGTATCGACGACCGCGCATGGCGAGATGGGATTCATGGTCCGCGGTTCGATCAATGCGCCGATCATCAGGGATCAGCTGGCGATCACCGCGACCGGCTATTACCGCCGCGCCGGTGGCTTCGCCGACAATGTCCGTACCGGATCGGAAGACGTCAACCGCGCGAACCTCTATGGCGGCCGCGTCGCACTGCGCTATACGCCGACGACCGATTTCACCTTCGATATCAGCGGTATCTACCAGAATATCGACAGCGGCGGTTATGCCGTCGAGACGCTCGTCCCCGGGACATTCCAGCCGGCGTTCGGCCACTATAAATATTCGAACTTCGACGACTTCGGGTCGGAGATCAAATATCGCATCGCAAACGCCAATGCCGAATATCGCGTCGGCATCGGCACCTTCACCGCCTCGGGCAGCTACGCGCGCTACAAGACGCGTATCGAGACCGATGCGACCGCGACCTATATCCCTGTCGCGCGCGCCGTGCTCGGCCCGCTGTCGCAGGACCTGTTCGGCGCTCCGATCGACACGATTTTGCCCGCCAACGCCAACGCGCGCTTCTATGCCTCGCCGAACATGGAGAAATGGACCGGCGAAGTACGCTTCGCTTCGGATCGTCTGGGGCCGGTCGAATTCATGGTCGGCGGCTTCTACACCGACGAAGACAATGTCTATTATACCACCGTCTTTGCACATGATGCCGAGGGCGCGCTTCGCGCCGCGCCGTTCGATCAGCTCGTCAAGGCGACGACGACCTCGCGCTACAAGGAACTCGCGGGTTTCGGCAACCTGACCTTCTATTTCACCGATACGCTCGATATTCAGGGCGGCCTGCGTTACGCGCACAACAAGCAGGTGGCGGGGACCGGCGGCCCCGGCGGGATCACCTACTACCTGCCGCGCGTTCCGCGCACGTTCGACTTCAGCGACAATTCGATGAGCTATCTCGCGACGCTCCGCTGGCGCCCGACCCGCAACTTCAGCGCCTTCGTCCGCGCGGCGAGCGGCTATCGCCCCGGCGGCCCGCAGACCAATCCCGCCCCGCCGCCGGGCGCGCAGACCTTCGTGCGCCCCGACACGGTGTGGAACTATGAGGCCGGTATCAAGGGCTCGGCGCTCGACGGCGCACTGTCGTTCGACATTTCGGCCTTCCGCATCGACTGGAAGGATATCCAGATCAATTCGCTGTTCAACGGTATCGTCCTGCAGGGCAACGGCGCGAGCGCGAGGGTCGACGGGATCGAAATGCAACTGACGGCGCGCCCGTCGGACCTGCTGACGATCAGCGGAACGATGGGGCACACCAACGCGAGACTCAGGTCGATCGACCCGGGCGCTTCGTCGGCGACGGGCGCGCGCGCGGGCGACAAGCTTCCGTTGACGCCGGCGTGGACGACCTCGCTGATCGTCGACCATCGTCTGCTTCTCGGCAGCACGGTGGAAGGGAATGTCGGCGCGACGCTGCGTTTCCAGTCGGACATGCCGGCGACCTTCCCGGCGCTCGACCCGTCGTCGCAGAACAAGCTGCCCGAAGTGACGACGCTCGATCTGCGCGCGAGCGTGACCTTCGACGAGCGCTTCACCGTGCAGCTGCGCGCCGACAATCTGTTCGACAAGATCGGCTATACCAACGTCGGTACCGACGGCGGCTTCGTCATCCGCCCGCGCACGGTGACGCTCGGCGCTTCGACGAAATTCTGATCGCCCCGCGGGCGGCGGCTTTCCGGAGCCGCCGCCCGCTTATCCATTTCCTGCGCGAGGCATCGTCATGACCATCACAATCCTGGAAAACGCCCGCGTCTTCGACGGGGTCGGCGCCGATTGCCCGACCGGCATGTCGATCGCGGTCGAGAAGGGGGTTATCCGCGAAGTATCGGACAACGCGATCGCAGCCTCCGACGCGCGCCGCATCGATCTCGGCGGGCGGACGCTGATGCCCGGCCTGATCGACCTTCATATCCACGCCTATGCCTCCGACGTGAATTTTCAGCGCGTCGATGCGATGGGATCCGCCTATCGCACCGCGCATGCGGTGCGCATGCTCGGCCATGCGCTCGATTGCGGCTTCACCACCGTACGCGATATCGGCGGCGGCGACTGGCCGCTCGCGCGCGCGCTGGAGGACGGCCTGGTGCGCGGCCCTCGCTTCTTCTATGCCGGCCGCGTCGTCTCGATGACCGGCGGGCACGGCGACATGCGTCCGATGAGTTTGGAGGGGCATGGCCACGACCATGGCTTTTGCCAGTGTGGCCAAGCGAACAGCATTACCATCGTCGCCGACGGGGTCGACGCCTGTATCGCCGCCGTCCGCGAGGAATTCCGCCGCGGCGCGCACACGATCAAGATCATGGGATCGGGCGGCGTGTCATCGCCCACCGACCCGATCTGGATGAACCAGTATCGCGAGGACGAGGTTCGCGCGATCGTCAATGAATGCGTCGAACGGCGCAGCTATGCCTCGGCGCATTGCCATCCCGACAGCGCGATCCGGCGCTGCGTCGAATTCGGCGTGCGCTGCATCGAGCATGGCACGCTGATCAGCGACGAGACAGCGGCCTTCGTCGCCGAGCAGGGCGCTTTCGTCGTGCCGACGATGGCGATCATCTTCGCGCTGCGCGAACTCGGCCCCTCGCTCGGCTTCCCACCCGAGAGCCAGGAAAAGCTCGACATCGTGTTCGACGAGGCGCTCTCGGGCATGGACCGGATGCGCAGCGCCGGGGTCAGGATCGGCTTCGGAACCGACCTGCTCGGCGAAACCTATACGCGCGAGTGTACCGAGTTCGATATCCGCAGCGAGGTCTTCACCCCGCTCGAGATCCTGCGCCAGGCGACGTCGATCGGCGCCGAGGTGCTGCAGATGCAGGGCAAGCTCGGCTGCGTCGCAGCCGATGCCTTTGCCGACCTGATCGTCGTCGACGGCGATCCGCTGGCGGACATCGGCCTGCTGGCGCAGGACGGTCGCGCGTTACCGCTGATCATGCGCGGCGGCGAAATCGTCAGGAACAGCCTCTAGGACTTTCGGCTTCAGGCCGTTCCCGCCCGGACCAGATCACCCGGCAGCGAACGGATCGCCGCCCAGAAGTGCAGCGCCGCCCAAATGCCGGCGAGCCCCGAAATCGCCAGCGCAATGCTGAGCGACTGCGACGGATCGGCGATCCGCAGTGCGATCAGGTCGGACGCGAGACCGATCAACTGCGGTGCGATCGCGAGATTGGCGATGTTCGCGGTGAACAGTAGCACCGCGACGGTCACGCCGCGCATGTCGGGGCGGACGAGATTCTGGAGCAGCGCCAGCGTCGGCCCGACATAGACGTTGGCGAAGGGGATGAAGAGCCAGAGCAGCAGCAACGCCGTTTCGGAATCGCTGACAAGGTGCGCGAGCACGCCCGGAATCGTGATCAGCAACGTCACCCAGGCGAGGAAATGGCATTGCCATTTCGGCGCCATGCGCGCGAGCTTGAAGGTGATCAGCGTCGCCGCGACCAGCGCCGCCCCGCCGCCGAGCCCGCTCATCATCCCGACCTCGAACCCCGCATCGCCGACGCTGAAGCCGTGCGAGCGCGCGAGAAAGGCCGGGGTCCACCAGATGAGCCCCATGCCCGAGAAGGTCGCGATGGTCGCGCCGGCGACGACGTGGATAAGCGCGCGCTGGGACCGGATGAAGGTCAGCGCCTCGCGCAGGCTCGGCGTCCCTTCCTTCAGCGCCGCAACGTCGTTCGCGCCGCGGCGCGGCTCGCGCACCGTGAGCATCAGGAGGAGCAGCGGGATGCTCGCGAAGGCGAAGACGACCAGGCCATGGCGCCAGCCGAATTTCTCCGCAAGCATCCCGCCGCCAATCCCGCCGATCGCCGAGCCGAGCGCGATGCCGAGCGTGAAGATCGACATGGCGACGATGCGCTGTGACGGCCTGAAATAATCGGCGAGGATCGAGTGCGACGGCGGCGTGCCGCCCGCCTCCCCCACCCCGACGCCGACACGTGCGAGGAGCAATTGCCAGAAATTCTGCGCCATGCCGCAAAGGGCGGTGAACAGCGACCAGATCGTCAGCGCCCACATGATCATGTTGCGGCGGTTGACGCGATCCGCCAGCGCCCCGAGCGGCAATCCCGCGGCGGTATAGAAGATCGCGAGCGCCACGCCGGTCAGGAAGCCGACCGACGCATCGCTCAGCTGGAATTCGGCCTTGATCGGCTCGATCAGCGTCGACAGGACGAAGCGGTCGGCGATGTTCATTGCATAGACGAGCGTGACGACCGCAAGCGCCCAATAGGCGCGCCGGTCGCGTTTTGTCGCCGGGTCGGCCGACGGCCCTGCCTCGTCAAAATTCCGCATATCGAATCGCCTCCCCGATCGCCCGCCGATTCACGCGCGGGCTCGATCGGCATTTTAATACACTATCGTATGTTTGCAATATCGGGACTTGAACCTTCCCTTCCCTCCCACCATCCCTTGAAAGAAGAATGATGTTTCGGTCAAATCATCGGTTGCAACGCGCGAAATTTTATAAGACAGCTATGTATTAATGATGAGACCCGTCCAAACGGGAGCAACGGATGATCGGCGCCGGTTGCGCAGCCACGAGAGGAAGAGGGAGCCCCATGAACATTGATCGACGCACCGCAGTAACCGCATTAGCGGCAACGACCGCCATGACCGCCGCCTCTACTTTGGGGGGCTTCGCATCGAGGGCTATGGCCGCAACGAAAGGACGCATCGACTTGTCACCGAAGAACTGGCCCGCCGGCGAATGTGCCCGCTTCATGACGGCGCAGGGCGTCGACCGCACCACTGCGGGGTCGGCGAAAGGCAGGAAGGGCGCGGTCACCGTCGCCTATGGCGCGTTCGCCGCACGCGCGGGGCTCGAAGCGCTCAAGCAGGGCGGCAATGCCATCGACGCGGCGATGACGACCGCGCTGGCGCAGGTCGCGCTGACCATGGGCGCGCCGATCAGCTATTTCGGGATCATGTCGCTCGTCTATTATGACGCGAAGACGGGCAAGACCCACACGATGAACGCCGAGTGGAACACGGTGGCGGGCGAGACCGAGCCGCTCACCATCCCGGGCGCGATCGATTTTTCGAGCACCGAAGCGCTCCAGGGCAAGGGAGAACCGAGCGGGCGCACCGCGCTCGTCGGGGGCTTCATGAAGGGGGTCGAGGCGGCGCACAAGCGCTTCGGGAAACTGCCCTTCGCCAGCCTGTTCGACCCGGCAATCCATATCGCTGAAGAAGGCATGCCGGTGAGCGAGATGCTCGACGGCATCTTCAAGTTCCGCGACCGCGACATCCGCCGCCTGCCCGAGACGAAGGCGACGCTCGTGAAGCCCGACGGCAGCGCGTACAAGACGGGCGACATCTTCAAGCAGCCCAAGCTCGCCGCGACGCTCCGCGCAGTCGCGGCGGAGGGTGCCGGTTACATGTATGGCGGCGCATGGGGCGAGAAACTGGTCGCGGCGGTGCGGGCCGATGGCGGCAAGATGACGATCGACGACCTCAAGAATTACGAGGTCATCTGGGCCGACCCGCTCGTCGCCGAACTCCGCCGCGGTTATTCGCTGCAGACCAATCCCGCCCCGAATTTCGGCGGCTTCTCGATCATAGAAGCGCAGAACCTCGCCGACGCGGCGGGACTGTGCGGCGGCGAGCATTGGACGAAATCGGCCGAGCAACTGAAGAAGGCGCTCGAGATCACGCAGCTCTTCGGCATTTCGATGTTCCCGAAGGAAGCGCAGGCGGCGATCTATCCGGGCATCGATTTCAGCGAAGCCTCGCGCGTTTCGAAGGGCCATGCCGCAGCGCTGTGGGAGCAGATCGAAGGGGGCAAGACCTTCACCAAATGGAAGCGCACAACGCCGATGCATTCGGACGACGTCGTCGCAGTCGATGCCGAAGGAAACATGGCCGCGATCACCCATTCGATCAATTGCGTGAACTGGGGCAAGACGGGCATCTTCGTCGACGGCATATCGATCGGCGATCCGGCCTCTTTCCAGCAGGCCGCGATTGCACAGGTGAAACCGGGTGCGCGCCTCCCCGCCCCCACCGAGACGGGCATATTGTTCAAGGACGGCGTTCCTGTGCTCGCCTTCGCATCGATGGGCGCGGGGCTCCACCAACGCACTTTCCAGGGGCTGCTCAACGTCACCTGCTTCAACATGGACGTCGAGGAGGCGATCAACACCCCCGACTTCTTCATGCCCTCGACCGATCCCAAGAGCGGCGAGACCACGCTGGTGGTCCCCGAGGGGCGTTTCGACCACAAGCTTCTCGACGACACCGGCTACGCCTGGTGCGAAATGCCGCTGTCCGAGGCGCGGCTCGGCGGCGAAGGCAAATGGGTCGCGATCAGCCGCAGTCCGAAGACGGGCGAACTTCACGCCGCATCGCACAACCGCAACAACAGCGACGCCGTGGCTTTCTGATCCCGGAAATGGGATGACGTCCGCGCCCCTTCCGCCCGCTGAAACCATGCATATATGCATGGCGACTTTGTAGTTCCGCAAAAATGTGACATGAGCGGAGCGAGGGGCGGCAAATTGCGATCGCCCGCCAGCAGTAGGAAAGTCGATGCAATGGTAGGACGGACGCCCAAGAACACGGTCCAGGACTGGATCGAGGCGGCCCAGCGCACGTTGGTCGATGAAGGGATTGCGGGGCTGAAGGTCGATCGCCTCGCCAACCGGCTGGGCGTGACGCGCGGCGGTTTCTATCATAATTTCAAGGACCGCGACGAGTTCTTCGACCAGATCATCGCGCATTGGGAAGCGACCTGCCGCTTCCTGCCCGAAGAGGCTCCTCCGCCCAAGCCCGGCGATGCCGTCGAATGGCTCGACCGCATGATCGCGCGGCTGATCGAATCCGACGGCTACGACTATCATTTCGACCTGGCCGTGCGCGAATGGGCGCGCGCCGACAAGCGCGCCGAGTGGGCCGTCGAGCGCGCCGACCGCGAGCGGCTGGAAGTCCTGCAACGCTTCTTCGAAGCGATCGGATATGACGACGAGCATGCCGCGATCCGGGCACGCGTCTTTTACTATCACCAGATCGGCTATTACGCGATCGGCGTCCGTCAGAGCATTCCCGAGCGCCGCAAGAATGCGCAGCTCTACATCGACATTCTCTGCGGCGAGGAAGCCCTGTCTGCGGCGCGAGCGGCGGCGAAGGCCCGCAAGCCCAAGGCGGCCTGACGCCGATCGCCGCTACAGGCTGGCCGCCGCCGCCATATCGGCGCGCGCGGTTCGTGCCGCCATCAGGAAAGCGACGCCCCCCGCGACAAAGCTCGTCGTGCTGATCAGCAGGGCATAGCGCAGACCCAGGTTGCCATAGGCCGCGCTGAAATGGTCGCTCATCGCACCAACGAGCAGCGGCCCGATGCTCTGGCCGACAAGGTTGACACAGAGCATGAAGAAGGCGGCGCCGATCGCGCGCAATTTCGATCCCGAAAGCGCCTGGACGATCGCATAGGTCGGGCTGATCCACAACGAGCCGATCAACGCCGAGGGCCACACCATCGCCAGCGCGGTGTCGTAATTTTCGGTGGTAAGCTGGACGATGTTCAGCGGGATCGACGCGAACAGGCTGATCGCCAGAAACCAGTATGGCGCACGCGCATCCTTGCGGCCCAACCAGTCGGCCAGAAAACCACCCGCGAAAACCGCGATGATCGCCGCGGGGCCGATGATCGCCGAATAGTCCAGCCCGACCGTCGCGGCGTCGCGGCCGAAATATCGCATCAGATAGGCGGGGGTCCACGCCGACGAACCGAAGGCGCCGATGCTGAAGACCGAGACGCCGGCGCAGATCCAGACATAGGCGGGGCGGCGCAGCAGCACGCCGAGCGCCGCGCGCGCCGGCAGGACGGGATTCGCTGCCGAAATCGACGCCCGGCGCGACTCGCGCACCGTGAGCGCGAAGATCAGCGCGAGGATCACGCCCGGAATTGCCGCCGCGAAGAAGGCCCAGCGCCAACCATGATGCTGGGCGATATAACCGCCTCCCACGAAGGCGGCCGAGGTGCCGATCGCGCCTGCGACCCCGATCGCCGCGAGCGCGGTTGCGCGCCATTTGTCGCTGAACGTTTCGGCGACGATCGCATGCGTCGTCGGCGCCCCACCGGACTCGCCGATACCGACGCCGAAGCGCGCGAAGAGCATCGTCCAGAAGCCCGTCGCCATCCCGCACATTCCGGTCATCACTGACCAGATCGCCGCGGCACCACCGAGCACGCGCACGCGAAAGCCGCGGTCGGCGTAGGAAGCAACCGGGATCGACGCGATCGAATAAACGAGCGCGAAGGCCAACCCCGACAACAGCCCGACCTGCGCATCGCTGAGCGCAAGATCACGCTTCAGATCCTCGACGAGGATGCCGATCAGAAAGCGGTCATAGTAGTTGAGCGCCGAAATCAGGCAGAGGATGAAGAGGATATAGCCCGCGCGCGCCTTGGAAACGCCGGCTTGGGCCGGAATGCCCAGTTCGGCCGACGCCTCGCTCAACGTCGCGCTCATGCCGCGATCCTGGCATCCGCCTTTCGTTCTTCCAGCCAGTCGTCGATCGTCTGTTCGAGGACCGGCAGGCTCACCGCACCCGCCGACGCGAGCGCATCGTTGAACGCGCGAATGTCGAAACGGGGCCCCAGAGCCGCTTCGGCGCGCGCGCGCAGTTCGCGGAATTTGAGGTTGCCGAGCTGATAGCCCAGCGCCTGCCCCGGCAATCCGACATAACGATCGACCTCGGCCTCGATCGTCTCGATCGGCATCGCCATATTCTCGCGAAAATAATCGATCGCCTGCGACCGCGTCCAGCGTTTGACGTGCAGCCCGGTATCGACGACGAGGCGTATGGCGCGCCACATTTCCATCTCGAGCCGCCCGTAGCGCTTCTCGGGCGTGTCATAGAGACCCATGTCCTCGCCCAGCCCCTCGCTGTAGAGCGCCCAGCCTTCGAGGCACGCCGAATAGTGCAGCGCGCCGTGGCGGCGGAACGCCGGCAGGTCCGTGAGTTCCTGGATCAGCGCGAGGTGCATCAAATGCCCCGGCCACGCTTCGTGCAGCGCGATCGGCAGGTGCATGTAGCGCGGCAGCTTCGACGGGATCGAGGTGATCCAGTGCACCCCCGCCGCGCTGTTGTCGGCGGGATTGGGCTGCGCATAGGCGGGCGGCATCGCCGCAGCGATCGCCTCGGGAATGCTCTTCACACCATAGGTCGCGCGCGGGATGCGGCCGAAAAATTCGGGGATGCGCGCGTCGATGCGTTTCGAGAGGATCTCGATTTCCTGCCGCAGCGCCTCGCCGCTTTCGAGAAGCTGGCTGTTGTCGCCCTGTAGCTGCCGCTTGAACCCCGCGAGGTCGCCCGCAAAGCCGCCGTCGGCCGCCACAGCCTCCATCTCGCCGGTTATCCGCTCGACTTCAGCGAGGCCGATCGCGTGAATCTGCTCGGGCGGCAGGTCGATCGTCGTATATTGACGGATCAGGAAGCGATAATGACCCTCGCCGCCGACATCGCCGACGCAATCGAGCGCGTCGCGCGCGACCGGAAGCAGAACCTTCTCGAGAAAGAGCGCATAATTCATCAGCGCCGGCACGACGGTGTTCGCGACCATGGTCCGTCCCTCCTCGACGATGTCGACGAATGCCGCGCCGCGCGTCGCGAGCACCTTGAGCGGGCCGAAGAAGCCATTGGCTTCCACGTCGACCGACGCCTGTCCCTTGACCACGCCGATCGCGCGTTCGACGACGAGCTTCGGATAGCGGATCCCGCGCTCGCGGCCTTCGGTCAGCGATTGCTGCACGCCTTCGAGTGCCGCCGGTACCTTGGCAAGGCGGTCGATATAGCGGCGCGCCTCTTCGAGCGTGGCGATGCTCGTCATCGATGCCCAGCTCGCAAGCCCGAATTCGGGGCCGAGCGGATAGATGCTGGGACGCAAATGCCCCTGCTGCGCGACGAGATCGACGATCTGCGCAAGTTCGCCGCGGAGAAGCGACAAGGTCGCGCGCTCGGTCTGCGACAAGGCGCCCGCCTCGATCTCGGCAAGCTCGCCGAGCGCGCCCGATGCCCAGGCGGCGCGGCGCTCATGATCGTCGGGCGCATCGCGCAGCAGCAGGTCGCTGCGCGGCTGCGCTCCCGACAGGATCGCTTCGGTCGGAAACTCGTCGCACCGGAAATCCCAATAGCGTTGGGCAAGCGCGTCGAGAGCAAGGCTGGGAGACGTCATGCTGTTCACTCCTTGATGCCGTCGGCGACGGCGCAGCGGCGCGGATCGGCAACCGCAGTGAGGGTGTCCGAGGCTTCGTCGCGCGCGATCACGGAGAAGCTCCCCATGTGGAAATCATAGCCCGACAGCCCGCCGACCCGGACGCCGAGCTTGTGCAGGTCCTGAACAACGCCGGGCGCCAGACGATCCTCGATCGCGACGAGCTGCCCGTCGGTCATCGGCAGCATGCGCGGCGCGTCGACCGCGGCATAGGGATCGAGCTTGAAGTCGAGCAGATAGGCGAGCACCTGCGGCAATGTGCAATGGATATTGCCCGGTGAACCGGCCGAAAAAACCGGCTTGCCGTCCTTCAGCACCAGCGTGTTGCCGATGATGCAGCGCGCCTTCGCGCCCTTGATCAGCACGGTGTCCATCGGGCTCTGCAGCGCGCCGAAGGTCGAATGGCTGCCGACCATCGGGATGCCGCCGACGACCTGCCCCGGAATGCCCGAGCCCTGCAGCGTGTCCATGAACTGGCACCAATTGCCGTCGGCATCGACCACCGCAATCTCGCAGCTGCCGCTCGGCTGCTTTTCCTCATGATGGACGAGCCGCGGCTTGCCCGAGGGGCCCGCGATCGCCGCCATCATGTCGCCTGCGCCGCCGGGGCCGTCGCCCGACAGACGGATATGATCGGTCATGTCGACCTTGGGCCGCGAACCCCGGATCAGCTTCGCGAGATGCTTGTGATAATCGTCGTCGAGCACCTCGACGCGCGGTACGTCATAGACATGGTCGTCGCGCGCATATTCCCAGTGGCGCTGGCCCTGACGCAGCGCATGGCCCATCGCCCAGATATGCTCGGCCGATCCCGGCGCCATGTCGCGGATGCCGAGATGTTTGAGCACGCCGAGCGCGACGCTCGAGAAAAAGCCCTGCGCCTGCGGCGGCCCGAGAAACAGGATTTCATATTCATTGTAGGGGAAGCGCAGCGGCTCGACCCAGCGCGGCGGCGTCTCGGTCATATGATCGAGCGTCACCTTCCAGCCGAGATCATTGCCCTTGGCGACAAATTTCTCGGCCCAAGGCCCGGTGATCATATGGTCGGGACCATTGTCGCGGACGCCGCGCAGCGTCTCGGCCATTCCCGGCGGCGTGAAGACATCGCCGACATTCGGGAAATAGCCGCTTGGCTGATAGAAATCGCGGCCCTCGGGGAAATAGGTGATGAACTTCTCGCCATAGATGTTCACGCCATATTCGAAGGTCGAAACCTCGTGCCCGGTCTCGGCCCAGCGCACCGCATCGGCGCAAAGGTCGGCCCAGTCCTTCGTCGCGAACCTGGCGTGGATTTCCTTCAGCCCGGGCATGAAGCCCGGAATGATCGCCGATGGCGGCGAGGTCGAATAGCTGCCGAGGCCGGGCGGCACCGGCCTGAACGGCGGCAGGCCCGAGGGATGGCCGCCGAGGCTGTCGAGCTGATGAATCTTGCCCGTCTTCGCTTCATAATAGAGCATGGTGACGAGACCGGCGTGGTTGGTCATGAACGGCTCGACCGCCGCCTGCACCATCGCGCCCGCAATCACCGCGTCGGCCGCGTTGCCGCCGCTGTTCAGCACCTTCATGATCGTCTCGGTGACGATCGCGCTGTCGGTCGTCACGGCCGCCTTCAATCCCGTCACCGGCACCTTCGGTCCCGGGTTCACGATATAACTTGAAAGGTCGGCCATAAGTCTCTCCTTTGATTATGATTCCGGTTCCGTGTCAGAGCACGACGGTCTTGTTCCCATTCTGGAAGATGCGGTGTTCGGCGTACCAGCGGACCGCGCGCGACAGCACCGACGCCTCGATCTCGCAGCCGATCGCGACCATTTCGTCCGCGGTAGTGCGGTGACTCACGCGGCGAACATCCTGTTCGATGATCGGGCCTTCATCGAGGTCGGCGGTGACGAAATGCGCCGTCGCCCCGATAATCTTGACCCCGCGTCCGTGCGCCTGGTGATAGGGCTTCGCGCCCTTGAAGCTCGGCAGGAAGCTGTGGTGAATATTGATGCACCGCCCCGCCAGCGCTTCCGAGAAACTGTCCGACAGTATCTGCATATAGCGCGCAAGCACGGTGAGCTCGGCGCCGCTTTCCCCGATGATCGACAGGAAGCGCGCCTCCTGCGCCTCCTTCCCTTCGCTCATCGGCAGGTGGTGATAGGCAAGCCCGTGCCACTCGGCGGTCTTGCGCATCGTCTCATGGTTCGACACCACGCCGACGATGTCGATCGGCAGCTGGCCGATTTCCTTCTTGTGGATGATGTCGATCAGGCAATGGCCGAATTTCGATACCGCGAGCAGCACCGGCGTGCGGCGCGCTAGATCGTGCAATTCCCATTCGAGCGCCAGTTCGCTGGCGACCGGTTCGACGACCTTTGCAAGTTCGTCGCGTCCGATGGGGCTCGTCAGCGCCATGCGCAGGAAAAAGCCGCCGGTATCGTCATCACCATAGACCTCGGCCTCGCGAATGTCGCACCCGCGCGCCGCCAATGTCGGCGCAACCGCCGCCATGATCCCCGGCCTGTCGGGCGCGCGGAATTTCAGAACGAGGTCGGACGTCGTCATACATTGTCTCCCGATATGGTCGCGCCGAGCATCCGCGCGGCATAGCCCGCCATCGACTGATCGAAGATCAGCCGGAAACAGGGCTGGCCGGCGCGGTCGGGCCGGCGGCTGATGAAAAATCCGGTGTCCGAAAAGGTCGAGCGCCGGGCGGCGCCGACGGGCATGGCCTCGTCGCCGAAATCGAGCGGGCAATGCGTTGCGAGCGCCGAAGCGGCCTTCGGACCGCTCAGTTCGAAGGTCGCACGGGCGTGCGTGATATCGACCATCAGCCCAAGATTGCCAGCGGCTTCGGCGCAATGTGTCCGGACGCGTTCGACATCGGCTTCGTTGCCCGTCACGAGCCATTCGCCGGGCGCGAGCCACGCGATGGCAACCGGGCCCGGCTCGACCTCGCCGAGGACCGGCGGCGGCGCGATGCCGAGGGCCGTCTCGAACCAGACATCGGGGTCCGCCGCCAGGATCTGCAGCTTGGCAATGCCGAGATGCGGTTCGGCCGCAAGCCGCACACCGGCTCCCTCGATCAGCAGGTCGTTCGCGGCGGCCAGCGCCAGCGTGATTGCGCCTGTATCAGCCATCGAGCTTTTCTCCCGCAGGATCATAGAAGCGCGGATCGACGATGCGTGCCGGGCGCCCCTTGCCCAGATCCCAGACCTGCACTGTCTCGCCGATCCGCGCGGTACCGCGTTCGATCAGCGCCATCGCGAGCGGGCGGCCGAGCGTCGGCGACTGGACCGACGAGGTGACCCAACCCTGCGTCGCGCCGATACCTTTTGTCTCCGACGCCAATATGTGCGCGCCGCATTCGAAGGCGCCGCCGGTATCGAGCGTTTCGAGGCCGACGAGCTGGCGGCGATCGACGCGCCGCCCTTCGGGCGTCATCGTCGAGCGGCGACCGATAAAATCGTCGGGCTTCTTCGCAACCGCGCCGCCGAAACCGACATCCTGGGGCATCGTCGTGCCGTCGGTGTCCGACCCCACGTGCAGGAACCCCTTTTCGATGCGCAGCGCCATCAGCGCCTCGACCCCGAAGGGCACAATGTCGTGCGGCGCGCCCGCCTGAATCATCGCGTCCCACAGCGCGCGGCCGTAATTCCACGGCACCGAGATTTCGTAAGATAGTTCACCCGAGAAGCTGACGCGCTGGATACGCGCGGGAACGCCGCCGACCAGCCCTTCGCGATAGGCCATGTGCGGGAAAGCGTCGCGCGACAGGTCGATCTCGGTGCCGATCGCTTCGAGCACCGCGCGCGCCTTCGGCCCCGCGACATTCATCACCGCCCAGCCGGTCGTCACATTCTCGACGAGCACCTTGAGGTCGGTCCATTCGCACTGGAGCCATTCCTGCAGAGTGTCGGCGATCGCCGCGGCATGGCCGCTCGTCGTACCGACGAGATAATGATCCTCGGCGATCTTGGCGAACACGCCATCGTCATAGATGATGCCATGTTCGCTGAGCATCAGCCCGTAGCGGCAACGTCCGACCTTCAGATTGCGGACACCGTTCACATAGACGCGCTGGAGGAACTCGGCGGCGTCGGGG
This sequence comes from Sphingopyxis sp., assembly GCF_016463645.1. Classification (GTDB taxonomy): domain Bacteria; phylum Pseudomonadota; class Alphaproteobacteria; order Sphingomonadales; family Sphingomonadaceae; genus Sphingopyxis. The sequence continues at coordinate 23,972 of NZ_JAEMQX010000009.1, forward strand.
CCCTTGACCTCGATCTTGCCGAGCGGCGAGGCGTCGAACAGCCCGACCTGCCCGCGCACTGCGAGCACTTCGCGCGCGACCGCTACATGCTCGTCCTCGCCGGCGCGCGGGAAACAGGCGGGCCGCAGCCACGAGCCGTAATTCTCCATCTTCGCGCCCGCCGCGAGCGCCGATGCATGCGCCGCCGACTGCGCGATCGGCATCAGATTTTCGCCGACCGCGCGCCCCGCGAAACCGCCGATCGTCACCGGATCGAAGGGCGGACGGAATTTGGTCGTGCCGATCGCCTGCGGCGCCTTGCCGAGCAGGTTCGACAGCATATGGATGCCGGTGACATTCGACGTCTTGCCCTGATCCGACGCCATGCCGAGGGTGGTATAGCGCTTGAGGTGTTCGACCGAGCGGAAATTCTCGCGCGCGGCGATCTGCACGTCGCCCGCGGTCACGTCGTTCTGGAAATCGACCCACGCCGTGCCCGCGCGCGCATCGCCGTCGGCGAAATGCAGCGTCGGGCCGACCGAGGCCGGAAGCGGCGCCGCGACCGCATCGTCCTGTCCCGCCGCGCGGCCGCTCGCGATGGCAGCGTCGAGATCGAAGATGCCCGCCGCCGCGCCGACATTGACCGCCGCCTGCACCGACTTGCTCGGCAGGAAGGCTTCGAGCGACGAATTGAACGCCAACGATCCGCCCGACTGCGAATGGAGATGCACCGCGGGGTTCCAGCCGTTCGACATCAGGACGATGTCGCAGGCGATCGACTCACTGGCCTTGCCATCGGCGACAGCGGCGACGACGACTCCGCCAACGCGGCGTCGGCCCTTCGCCTTGACCGGCGCGCTGTCCATGATCGTCCGGATCCCGCGTGCCGCCGCGCCCGCGATCGCGTCGCCTCCCCTTGCCCGGCTGTCAACGATCGCGGCGATCCCGACCCCGGCATCATGGAGCGCGAAGGCGGCCTGATAGGCGCTGTCATTGTTCGTCGCGACGACGATGCGGCGTCCCGGCGCGACGCCATAGCGCAGCGCATAGGTCTGCGCTGCGGAGGCCAGCATCACGCCCGGCAGGTCGTTGCGGGCGAAAGCCATCGGCCGCTCGAACGCGCCGGTCGCGAGGATGGCGCGCTTCGCGCGGACCTTCCACAGGCGCTGACGCGGACCGCTGCGCTGATGCGGCGGCAAATGATCGGTCATACGCTCGCACAAGCCGACAAGCTGGTGATCGTAGAAACCGAACGCCATCGTCCGGTTCATCACCGTCACATTGGGCATGCCCGACAGCGCGGCGAGCATCCGGTCGCGCCAAGCGATTGCGGTCAGCCCCTCGATCTCGGACGGCTCCGCAAGCAAACCGCCGCCGAGTTCGGCGTCGGCCTCGACCAACAGCACCTTCTCACCACCCTTTGCCGCTACGATAGCAGCAGCAAGCCCCGCGGCACCCGACCCGACAACCATGATGTCGGTATGCGCGAAACGGTGATCGTAGCTGTCGGGGTCCACACCTTCAGGCGCGTTGCCAAGGCCCGCCGCCTTGCGGATCGCGGGCTCGAACCAGTGCCAGTTCGGCCACATGAAGGTCTTGTAATAGAAGGCGGCGGGAATGAAGCGCTTGAACATGCTGTTCGCCGCGAGCAGGTCGAACTCGGCGCTCGGCTTCGCGTTGACCGGGTTCGCGACCAGCCCTTCGTAAAGCTCGATCTGCGTCGCCTTGACGTTGGGAACCGCGACCGCGCCCGTTTCGAGCTGGACGATCGCGTTCGGCTCTTCGAGCCCCGCCGCGAGCAGCCCGCGCGGGCGGTGATATTTGAAGCTGCGGCCGACGATCGAGACGCCGTTCGCCATCAGCGCCGAGGCAAGCGTATCGCCCGGATGGCCGTGCAGCGTCCGCCCCGCCCATGTGAAGGATATCCGCGCGCCGCGATCGACGCGGCCGGCCGCCTTCAGGCGCCAGCCGCTCATATGACGCCTCCTGCAACCGCGCCGGGCGCCGCCTCGCTCACCGCGCTCTCGCCCGCTTCGGGACAGGCCTCGCCCATCTTGTAGGTGACACGGAACCGATGCGTCACTGTATCGCGCGCGGCGTTGAACCAGCGGCGGCATCCCGCCGCGTGGAACCAGCGTTCGCGATGCTCGCCCTTGGGATTTTCGCGATTGTAGAGATAGTCGGCCCATTCGGCGTCCGACACTTCGGTGTGCGGTCCCGGCCGCTGGATATGGCTCTCGCCGCCGCAGCGGAATTCGATTTCCGCGCGCGGGCCGCAAAAGGGGCAATCGATCAGCAACATTCCTTGAATTTCCCCCTAGTGCGCGATGCCCGAGGCCGAGGCCTCGTCGATCAGCGCGCCGGTCGTGAAGCGCTCGATGCCGAAGGCGTCGGCAAGCGGGTGCGACCGTCCCGTCGCCATGACGTGCGCGAGACACCAACCACCCGCCGGGATCGCCTTGAACCCGCCCGTCCCCCAGCCGCAGTTGATGTAGAGCCCGCCCACCGCGGTCGGGCCGATGATCGGAGTCGAGTCATGGACGACATCGACGATCCCCGCCCATTGACGCAGGAAGCGCATACGCGAAAATTGCGGGAAAAGTTCGAGCACTCCCGCCGCGGCACGCTCCATCCACGGCAGATTGCCCCGCTGTGCATAGGAGAGATAGAGATCGAGCCCCGCACCGAGGACGAGCTCGCCCTTGTCCGACTGGCTGAGATAGGTGCCCGTCGCGGGCGAAAGAATCACGGTGTCGAGACACGGTTTCACCGGCTCCGACACGAAGGCCTGGAGCGCGTAGGAACTGACCGGGAGCCGCAGCCCCGCCTTCGCCGCGAGCACCGAGCTGTGCCCCGCGACCGCCATGCCCACGCGATCGGAGCGCATCGTGCCGTGGCTCGTTTCGACCCCGCGCACCTGCCCGCCCTCGATCAGGAAGTCCTGCACTTCACAATTCTGGATGATGTCGACGCCGAGCGCCGACGCCGCGCGGGCATAGCCCCACGCGACCGCATCGTGCCGCGCCGACCCGCCGCGCGGCTGGTTGACGCCGCCGAGGATCGGAAAGCGCGGGTCGGGATTGAGCCCCGGAATATGCGCGTAAACGCTCGGCCCGTCGTGGAACTCGGCATCGATACCGTTGAGCAGCATCGCGTTCGCCGAGCGCCGCGCCATTTCGAGCCCGTGCCGGTCGTGCGCAAGCGTCCACATCCCGCGCTGCGAGAACATGATGTTGTAATTGAGCTCGTCGCTCAGCTTCTCGTAGAGCTGGACCGAAAATTCGTAGAAGGCTGCCGATTCCGGGAAAAAATAATTCGAGCGGATAATCGTCGTGTTGCGGCCGGTATTTCCGCCGCCGATCCAGCCGCGCTCGATCAGCGCGACATTGGTGAGGCCGTGATTCTTCGCAAGATAATAGGCTGTCGCAAGCCCATGCCCGCCGCCGCCGATGACGATCGCGTCATAACGCGTCTTCGGCGCCGGATCGCGCCACGCCGGCTCCCAGCCACGCTGACCGTTCAATCCTTCGCGCAAAAGCGACAGCGCCGAATAGCGTCTCGTCAAGACTCACCTTCCTCTCGCCTTTTAGATGCACATATGTATGCAAATGCGCAATAGGGATTTTGAACGAGCACCTCAAACGGACTCATTATCGAAAACGCAGCAAAGTCCGCGAGACACGCAATATATTACAATCAGTTATTCGCGTCTTCGCGCACAGGCCGCGCAATCGACACCGAAGGCGTGACGGCGTACAGCTGTGCACCACACGACCGATTCTGGCGGCCCCGCCGCCGGGGGCTGTTTCCCGTCGCGCCATCCCCGTCGCGACATTCAGGGCGCTCCGGCGGACCGGCCCCTCACTTCCCTCGCGCTCCAAACCCGAATAATTGTCCGCTACGGACGGCCGACGAGCGGTCCTCCTCGCGGCGCGCCTTACCGCGCCTTATCCACCCCTTCCATTTTCTAACGTCCGCACACACTTTTATTTTATTCATATATGCATATATTATTCGCGGCCGGCCCCTTTTTCGCCGTCGCCGGTACAGCAAGGGAGGAAATCATGGTCGCGCGCATCATCGACGGAAAACAGCGGGCGGCTGTCTTGCGCCGCGATATCGCGATCGGCGTCGGGCATCTCCGCGACGAGACCGGAATCACGCCAAAGCTGGCCACAATTCTGGTCGGCAACGACCCGGCCAGCGCGATCTACGTCCGCCGCAAGGCAGAGCAGGCCGCGGCGGTCGGGATGCAAACCGAGAGCCACCGGCTTTGCGAAACGATTGCGCAGGCCGAATTGCTGTCCCTGATCGACGCGCTCAATCGCGACGGGGCGGTGCACGGGATATTGGTCCAGCTACCGCTCCCGCAGCATATCGACAAGGCGGCCGTTCTGCGCGCAATCGACCCCGCCAAGGATGTCGATGGCTTCCATCCGATCAACGTCGGCCTGCTCGCAAGCGATGACCACGCGGCGCTGGACCGCATCATTCCCTGCACTCCAATGGGATGTATGATGTTGCTGGTTGACGAGCTCGGATCGCTTGAAGGCCTGAACGCCGTCGTTGTCGGCTGCTCAAACATCGTAGGCCGGCCGATGGCACAATTACTCCTGCAAGCCCGCTGCACCGTGTCGATCGCGCATATCCATACGCGCAACCTTCCCGATCTCGTGGCCGCAGCGGATATATTGGTGAGCGCCGCCGGCGCGCCGGGGTTGATCAAGGGAGCCTGGGTCAAGGCCGGCGCGATCGTCATCGACGTCGGTATCAATCATGTACCGAACGACGACGGCCACGGGTCACGGATCGTCGGGGACGTCTGCTTCGACGAAGCGAAGGAGCGCGCGTCGGCCATCACGCCTGTGCCGGGAGGCGTCGGGCCGATGACGATCGCATGCCTGCTCGAAAATACGCTGCGCGCGGCGAGCGCCCTTCAGGCGCGCGACCTCCCGAATTCCGAAACGAGAAAAAAAGGAACGCCGCAATTTGCGTGATAGCCCGCAAAGCGCCGGCAAAATAAATGCATATATGAATGCCTTAGCGATATCGGGCGCAAAGCCGCCCCATCCGGCCGATAAGCTTCACCGCGAAAATTACACTCATTGCTCCAAAGGCGCACGACGCTCGTCAATTCGCTCCGACCGCCGATCGGCATCAACCGCGGAAAATCGCGCCTATTAAAAATGATTTTATTTAAGTTGTCATATAACTGATTAATGTGTACACCCGATGACGGACAGCGCTTCAGGTGCTGACGCGGGAGATGGGCGCATGAGGCAGAGCGACGTTAACGCTATGCATGATGATCGGCTGACGCTGGGCAAGCGGCGACCATCGCTGGTTGACGCCACTTGCGAACATATCCGCGCCAGCATCTTGTCGGGCACGCACAAGCCCGGCGCACAGCTCCCGACCGAAGCCGAATTCGTCGATTTGCTCGGCGTGAGCCGGACCGTGGTTCGTGAGGCGATCGCCCGACTCGCGGCAGCGGGATTGGTCGAGGCCCGACAGGGAAAGGGCCTGTTCGTCAGCGAAACCGCGCGCTACCAGGCTTTTCAGATCACGCGCGACGAGATAGAAAATCTCGGCGACGTCATCCAGCTGCTCGAGCTCAGGCTCTGCGTTGAAACCGAGATGGCCGCACTGGCCGCCGAACGCCGCACCGAAGCCGATCTGATGAGCATGCGTCAGCAGCTCGAAGTTCTCGGCGCGGCGGCGATCGGCCTCGAGGATTCGGTGAAGGCCGACGTCGAATTCCACAACGTCATCGCCCGGGCGAGCAAGAACAGCTATTACGCCAAACTCATAGACTTTCTGGGTGTCCGCCTCGTCCCTCCACGCTCGCTCTATCTGCGGCAGGGCCAGAGCTATATCGGCGCAAGCTACAAGGACGTGATCGGCGCTGAGCATGAGGCGATCCTCGACGCCATCGTCCGCGGCGACCCCGACGCCGCACGCGCCGCCGCGAGAACACATATGAGCGGCAGCCTCAAACGGCACCGCGAACTCCACGACTACATATCGGTCAACAGTCCGACGGGCTGAAATCACACCATCAGTACAGACCTGAAGGGGAACCCAGGCACCGAATTGAGTCCGGCAGAATAATAAGATCAATCCGTCAACTTGTACGATATCTTATAGGGAGAGATCCATTGAAGGTCAGTCTTCGTGCCTCTGTGGCGCTAATCGCACTCACAACCGGTATACCCGCAGCGCTTGCGCAAACCGCGCCGGCCACCGATCCCGCTGCCGGCCAGGCTGCCACCGATCCGGCCGCAAGCGACGGACAGGATGCATCCGGCGACATCGTGGTCACCGGTATCCGGCAAAGCCTTGCCCGCGCTGCGGAGATCAAGCGCGAGTCGACCGCCGTGGTCGATTCGATCGTCGCCGAGGATATCGGCAAGCTGCCCGACCTTACGACGGCGTCCGCGCTCCAGCGCGTCCCCGGCGTGCAGGTCGTCGTCGGCGGCAACAACGAGATCGTCGGCGCGCGCATCCGCGGCCTCGACGACATCATCACCACGCTCAACGGGCGCGAGATTTTCACCGGCGTCGGCCGCGGCTTCTCGTTTCAGGACCTGCCAGCCGAAGCGCTTGCGGGCGTCGATGTCTACAAGTCCAATTCGGCCGAGCGGCTCGAGGGCGGCGTGGCGGGCGGCGTCAACATGCGCCTGCGCCGCGCGCTCGACTTCAAGGAACTGACGATCGCCGGCAGCGCGCGCGCGACCTATCTGCAGGAGGCGGGTTCGAAGAACACGATCAATCCGGCGCTGAGCATGCTCGTCGCCAACCGCTGGGACGCGGGCGAAGGCGAGATCGCGGCGATGGTCGGCATTTCCTATCAGCGCAACAAATATGCCCGGCCGATCGCCTGGAACGACTGGACACGCGCCACGAGCGCGGGGCCCGCAGGCTCGCCCCAGAACCTGCACTCGCCCACCGGTTTCGCCGCCGCCATCGAGTTCGGCAAATATGAACGCCCGCAGGCGAATTTCTCGCTCGAATGGGCGCCCGATACCGACACCAAAATTTATGTCGAGGGCCTGTTTGCGGGCTATCGCGGCGATGTCTTCCAGGCGCGCCCGACCTTCCGCGCCTTTACCGGCACGTCGTTCGAGGCGACCGCCGGCGACACCTGCGAGGATTTCGCTGTCGGCCCCGACGGCTATTATTCGGGCAATGTGCAGAGCCCGACCAACCCGACGGGGACCGGCACGATCCGGGAGTTGTGCAACGCCACTGGCTATACCGCGCGCAACCTCGAATATTATACCGCGACCGTCGCCAACAAGGCACGCACCGACATCTATGTGATCGCCACCGGCTTCAACAAGGAGATCGGCGCGCTCAGCTGGAACACCGACATCTCCTATGAATCCTCGATCAACCGGAACAACAGCTTTCGCGTCGATATCGGCAAGCGCATCGCCGAACTGGTTCAGGTCAGGGACGACAATCACGAGGTCAGCGCGACGATGCCGGGCAACCCCATGAACGACCCCGCCGGCCTCGCTTTCGCCAATGGCATGACCGAAGACATCAACCGCAGCCGCGGCACCTTGTGGTCGGTGATGAGCGACGCCAAATATGATTTCGACGGCGGGTTCCTCGACTATGTCCAGGCAGGCGTTCGCGTTGCGCGGCGCAAGGCCGGGTTCGAGCAGTATCTGGGCGGTCCGCCGGCCCCCGGCGGTTCGTTCGCGACGCCGCTGGCCACCGCCGGCCTTCCCGACGATATCCTTTCGCAGGCCCCCGGCGTCCCGCAGATGAACGATGGCGCATCCTTCCTGCAGATCGACCCCCGCTATCTGACGCAGGAATCGATCAAGCGGCAGCTGAGGACGCTGTATCGCATCTCGCCCGACACGCCGGCCTTCGACCCGACGCGCGACTATGACGCGCAGGAAAAAAGCTATGCCGGCTTTCTCCAGGCAGGCTACGAATTCTCGCTGGGCGACACGATTTCGGTCGACGGAATGGTCGGTGCCCGCCTGACCCGCACCGACCGCAACATCGCCGGTTCGGGCCGCGTGACCGATCCCGCGACGGGCACCTCGCGCATCGAACTTGTCCGGCGCTCGACCAGCGACACCGATCTTCTGCCCAACGCCAGCGCGCGCATCCGGTTCGGCGGCGGTCTCCAGTCGCGCTTCAACTATTCGAAGACGCTTTCGCGGCCGAGCTTCGGCCAGCTCAATCCGGGCCTCAGCTATGTCGTGTCCTACGTCAACACGATCCAGAACTCGGGATCGGGCGGCAATCCCGACCTCCGGCCGCAAAAGGCAGACAGCTTCGATGCGTCGCTCGAATATTATTTCGGCCGCAGCAACTATGTGTCGGTGGTCGGCTTCTATCGCGACATCACCGATCGCATCATCAACGGGACCGAGGTGCGGACGATCGACGGCCTGCAATATGTGATCTCGACCCCCCGCAATCTGGGGTCCGCCAAGATCAAGGGCGTCGAAGTCGGCGGCCAGCTGTTCCTCGATTTCCTCCCCGAAGGTCTCGACGGCGCGGGCGTGATCGGAAACTTCACGGTCATCGACAGCGAGGTGACGACACCCGGCGACCGGCTTCAGGGGCTGCCGCTGCTCGGCGTGTCCAAATATAATTACAACATCGGCCTGATCTACGAGAAATACGGCATTTCGGCGCGGATGATCTACACCTACCGCTCCCGCTATTTCGACGGCGACATCACCAACGGCCTCTCGCTCCGGCCGGTTTCGATTCCTGTGGGTCTCAACGGCATCCGCGCCGCCGGTCGGCTCGACTTCGGCCTCAATTACGATGTGACGCCGAACATCACGGTCAGCCTCGCCGGCACGAACATTACCGGCCAGAAAACGCGCAACTTCGAATCGCGCGAGGATTTCGTCCGCGAGGTACGGAACGACGACACGACCTACTCGCTCGGGGTCCGCTTCAACTTCTGAGCCCCGACGATGATGACAGAACAAGACAGGAGGATGATTTGAACAGGAAACGGATGCTCGCGGCGCTGGGGCTGGCGACGATTTTGACGGCCGGCAGCTTCGCACTGCCCGGGGTGGCGCATGCGCAGGCCGCGGCGACCGTTCTCAACCAGCCGGCGAAGGCTCTTCCCGGCGATGTGCGCGCCACCCGCACGCAGGGCTCGGTGACCATCGACTGGCCGTCGGCGCAAAATGAGCGCGCGCAGCTCGTCCTGTCGCTCGACCCGGGCAAACCGCTGATCCGGACGGTGGCCATTGCCGGCAAGGCGGTCCTCGGCGGGGTCGATCCCGCCGGCGTGGTCACCGTCGGCACGCGCGACCTCAAGCAGGGCTGGACAGTCTTCTTCGACAATCCGCGGACGCGGCCGTTCGAGAGCTTCCCGCTTACGCTTGCCCGTAACAACATCACCGTGCGTGCGGAGGGCGGGAACACAAAGGTGATCGTCGGCGGCGCGGCGGCCGGACCGTTCTCGGGCACCTATGAATTCACCATCTATCCGGGCTCGCGACTGGTCCGCGCGGCGATGGTGATGTCGACCGCGCGCGAGGCCACCGCCTATACTTTCGACGCCGGGCTCGGGGTCGCGTCCTCGGCAGCCTTGCCGTGGCGCTCGATCGCCTTCACCGACACCAGCGATGCGATGGTGCGCAGGGAAGGCGATGCGTCACGGAGGCCCGCGGTGTCCCCCAAGGTGCGCGCGCGGATGATCGTCGCGGAAGGTCCGTCGGGCGGTTCGCTCGGCATCGTCCCGCCGCCGCATCAATTCTATTACCCGCTCGACTATGCCAACAACGACAATTCGGCGTGGTACGGCAACGATTATCGCAACCTTGCCGGCCGCACGAGCTTCGGCGTCCGCCAGACGCTCGAGGGCGACCGGCGCTATGTGCCGTGGGTCAACGCCCCCCCGGGCACGATGCAGGACATGGGCGTGTTCCTCCTGCCCGACAGCGGCGACGCGGCGAGCGTCACCAAGGCCGCGCTCGCCTATACCCGCGGCGACCGCTTCAAGGCGCTCGACGGGCATCGCACCTTCACCAGCCACTATCATGTCGAGCACACCGAAGCCTTTCTGAACACGCAGCGCTTCCAGCAATCGACCGGCGTGCCCGACGGGCTTGAGGTCCCGGCGTTCGTCAGGCGCTTCAAGGACATGAACGTCGAAATCGTCCATCTGGCCGAGCTCCACCTCGGACGCGAGGCGCTGGATCGCGCCGGTGACCGGCTGACCCTGCTCAAGACGATGCACGCGGAAACCGCGCGGCTGTCGGACGACAAGCTGCTGCTGCTGCCGGGCGAGGAGCCCAATGTCCATCTCGGCGGACACTGGATCAGCTTTTTCCCCAAGCCCGTCTATTGGACGCTCGATCGCAAGGAGGGACAGCCCTTCGTCGAGAACGATCCCAAGCTGGGCAAAATCTATCATGTCGGATCGCAGGAGGACGTCCTGAAGCTGATGCAGGACGAGAAGGGCCTGATGTGGACCGCGCACCCGCGGATCAAGGGGTCCTATGGTTTCCCCGACAAGCACAAGGACACGCCGTTCTTCAAGAGCGACCGCTTCCTCGGCGGAGCGTGGAAGAACATGCCGTCGGACTATTCGCTGCCGCGCCTCGGCACGCGCGTGCTCGACACGCTCGACGATATGAACAACTGGGCGGCGACGCCGTCCGAGCGCAAGTTCGCCCCCGGAGAGGTCGACGTGTTCCAGCTCTCCGACGAGAGCGAACTCTACGCCCACATGAACATCAACTATCTCCGCCTCGACGGACCGTTGCCGCGCTATACGGATGGCTGGCAGAGCGTGCTCGACGCGCTGCGCGGCGGCCGCTTCTTCACCACCACCGGCGAGGTGCTGATCCCCGAATTTTCGATCGACGGGGCGAAGAGTGGTGAAGAAGCCGCGTTCGGACGGAATGCGGTGGTGCGCGCAAAGGTCGAATGGACCTTCCCGCTCGCCTATGCCGAGATCGTCAGCGGCGACGGCAGCAAGGTCTATCGCGATCGCATCGACCTGACCGGAGCAGCCCCCTTCGGCACCCGGACGATCGAGAAGCGTGTCAACCTCAGCGGCCGCAAATGGGCGCGTATCGAGGTGTGGGACGTCGCGACGAACGGCGCCTATACTCCGCCCGTATTTCCGAAAACGAAGTAACCTCCCCTGCCCATGCGGTCGTCGGCGCTGCGCGCTCCGGCGGCCGCATGGGGCCTTTTTACCATGCCGTCGGACGGGCCATTCGACCGGCTCAGCGCCGCGGCGGCGCCAGATAGACCGAATGATCGAGTTCCCCTTCCCACCGCGCGACCGTCGTCGCGACGGTCAGGTTCGCGCTGGCGCTTGGAACGGTGCGGGTCATGTCGAGCAGGCGATCGAACGGCAGGACGAAGCCGACGATCAGCGCCGTCTGCTCGGGCGCGACGCCGACAGCGGATAGCACGGCCGCGAGCATGAAGAGCGACGCCGACGGTACCGGCGCGGTGCCGAAAGCGGCGAGCGCGCCGGTCAGCAGGACGATCGCGAGAACGCCTGCGTCGATCGGCACGCCGAATGCCTGGAGGCTGAAGATGCCGAGTAGCCCGACATACATCGCGGTGCCGTCCTTGCCGATACTCGCGCCGAGCGGCAGCACGGTCGAATAGACGCTGGACGATATGCCGAGATTCTTGCCCGCGACGGTCATCGCAACGGGCAGCGTCGCCGAGGAGGAAGCGGTCGAGAAGGCGATCACCAGCGCGTCGATAATGCCGCGAAAGAAGGGAAACACCGGCAGCCGTGCGAGAAGCCGCAGGATCAGGCTGTGCACGAGGACGATCTGTATGAGCGATCCCACGACCACCGCAAGCGCAAGCCATCCGATATTGACGAAGACCGCGGCGCCATTGGCGGCGACGGCATTGGCGATCAGCGCGAAGACTCCGATCGGCGTCGCTTCCATCACCAGCCCGACGATCTTGAGCAGCACCGCCGACAGCGATTGCAGCAAGCCCGCAAAGGGCTTGCCCGGCTCGCCCGCGAGCACGGTGCCGACGCCGACGAGGATCGCGACGAAGATCAGCGCGAGCATGTCACCCTTCGCCAGCGCGTCGACGATGTTGAGCGGGATGATCCCCACGAGCTGATCGTAAAGCGGTACCGCGTCGCCGAGCGCCTTGGGCACCGCGTCGCCTACGGGGACGCCCACCCCGGGGCGGATGAGCATCGCGACCGCCATTCCGACCGAAACCGCTATGGCAGTCGTCAGCGCGAACAGCCCGACGGTCCGTCCGCCGAGCGGCCCCAGCCGCTTCGGATCGGCGAGCGACGTGATGCCGGCGGCGATGGTGACGAGCACGATCGGCGCGACGAGCATGCGGATCGCGCGGACGAACAGGTCGCCGAGAACCGCAATCTTCGGCGCGGCTTCGGGCCATATCAGCGCCAGCGCCAGCCCCGCGACCAGCCCGCCGAGCACGCGTTTCCATAGCGGTATCGCGAACCATTTACGCATGATCGCGAAAGCCTTCGCGAATGAACACGACCAACGAGGAAACCGCTCCGCCTGTTATCCCCGGCCAGCCTGTGCGCCCGCCTGCTGCATCCTGCATATCGATTGCGCCCTTCCCCATAACCACTTGCTATATATCGTCGATCACCTGCGCGACGACCTTCAGGAAATCGGTCGCGAGCGCGGTCGGCGGCCGGTTGTGCAGATACATGGCATAGAGGTCGAAGGTCACGGGCGGGGTCAGCGGACGGATCGCGAGCCCCGGCGCGAGCGCCGCCTGCGCGGTGAAGCTGTCGACAACCGTGAGTCCGACGCCCGCGCGGACGAGCGCGGTCGCGATATAGAAAGTCCGCGCAGACATCGCATGGTCGAACTCCAGCCCGAGCCGGCGCTGCTCCTCAATGAACATCTGGCCGATCGGGCCGCTCGCGGCGACGCTGATGAAATGATGCTCGCGCAGATTCGCGAGCGCGAGCCGCGGGGGAGCATCGGGTATCTCGGCCTCACGGTACAGGACGACCAGTTCACCCTCGCCCAGCCAGCGGCTGCCGATCGGCGCGTTCTGCGGCACCTCGACCGCGATCGCGACGTCGGTCTCGCGCTCGTGCAGCTTGCGGACGAGATCGTCGTGATGGACGGTCTGCAAATCGAAATTCACATTGGGGTGATCGCGCAGGAAGCGTGCCACCGCCTCCGGCAAGACCCCCAGCGCCAGCGAGGGCAGCGCGGAAATGCGCAGCATCATACCCGAACCGCGCCGGAGGTTGCGCGCGCCTTCGCGCAGCGCATGGACGCGATCCTGGATTTCGCGCACCTCCTCGAACAGCGCATGCGCGTCTTCGGTCGCGACGAGGCGACCGTTGGCGCGTTCGAACAGCGGAAAGCCCAGAATCGATTCCGCATGACGCAGCGTTTTCGACACCGACGGCTGCGAAATATTGAGCGCGCGCGCCGCCGCGCTGACCGATCCGTTGGTATAGACGGCGTAGAAAATCTCGATGTGGCGCAGGTTCATGATGGCCATCGTGACCGGCGTCCCGCCGCGCGGCAAGTCAATTTGCTGGCCACGCTCCTGCCCTGCCTATCTGCAGCCCGTTCCGACGGCTTTCCGCGGCAGCGGGCGTCCGCCCGCCAATCCGGTCACTTCGCCGTTTTCGATGGCGAGCGATCCGTTGACGACGACGAAGCGCATTCCTGTCGAAAAGAGCGCCGGGCGGGCATAGTCGGCGCGCGGCGCGAATTTCGCGGGATCGAACGCGATCACGTCGGCGAAGGCGCCGGCCTTGAGCTCGCCGCGTCCTTCCAGCCCGAACATGCGCGCCGTCGTCGTCGTACTTTGCTTGATGAAGGTCGCGAGGTCGAGGACGCCCTTGTCCTTGACATAGGTCGCATATTTGCGCGCGTAGGACGCGTAATAACGCGGATGCCCCTGCGAAGCGTCCGAACTGGTGACGACCCACGGGCGTGTCATGAAGGCGGCGATGTCCGCCTCGTCCTGATTGAAGGAGGCAACACCCGCCTCGCGCTGTTTCAGGACCATGATCGCCGCGTCGACCGGATCGATGCCGCGGTCCTTTGCGACCTGTTCGAGCGTCTTGCCCTCGAACGCAGCGGGGCCAGAGGTGATCAGCAGCGATGCGGGGCCGCCGCGACGGCGAAGGTTATCCACAATTTCGGGCCGCATGCGCGCCATCGCCGCGCTGTCGTCGAAGCGGCCCACCATCGCCGCGCGGCCGCCGTCCTGCGCCCAGCGCGGAAGCAGCGCCGCCGAGAGCCCGGTACCCGACGCCGACCAGGGATATTGGTCGGCATGGACGATCTGGCCCGCCTTCTGCGCCGCCTCGATCAGTGCGATGATCGCGGGCGCCTGTCCGTGGACGTCGACGCCAAGCGCCTTGATATGCGCTATGTGGACCGGCATGCGGGCGTCGCGTCCGACAGCCAGCGCTTCCTCGACGGCGCCCTTCAGCCCGATGGTGTAGCTCGACTCGTCGCGAATATGGCTGTCATAGATTCCGCCCCGCACCGCCGCAACTTTCGCCAACGCGACAACCTCCTCGCGCTTCGCGAAGCTCTGCGGCGCATAGAAAAGTCCCGTCGAGAGGCCGAGCGCGCCGTCGCACATCGCCTTGTCGAGCAGCGCGGTCATCCGTCCGAGTTCGGCGGGCGTCGGCGCGCGATCGGCGCCGCCGATCACCTTCGCCCGCACTGCGCCAAGGCCGACATAGGCGGCAAAATTGATACCATAATCGCGCGACGACTGGCCGAGTCCCTCATCATCGCCGCCCGCGCCGGCATCGACGACGCCGAAGCTGCGCGCAATATCGGGGCTGCCGCCGCCATCGACACCGATGAAGGCCGTCGTAACGCCCTGCGTCAGGAACGGCAGGACAAGCCGCGTCGCGGGATTCTTCGACGCAAGCGCATCGTTCACATGCGCATGCGGATCGATGAAGCCGGGGGCGACGATCAGTCCCGTCGCATCGATCGTCTTCGTCGCGGCGCCGGGCGCCTTCGGTCCGACATAGACGATCCGGTCGCCGCGGATCGCGACATCGCCGCGAAAGGGGGCCGCATCTCCGGTGTAGACCGTCCCGCCGCGGATCAGGAGGTCGGCGACGCCCCGCGGTTCCACCACCCCCTGCGCCGATGCGAGCGTCGCCGCAGCCAGAAGCGCAATCGTTGCCGTCGTGAACTTGATATACCGGATCATTGCGACACCCCGTTTTTGCCGTTTATCAAAGACGCTATGTCGTCCCCCAAAAGCCTGCGGCCGGCGGCGTCAAGATGCCGCGTGTGCCCTCGACCCCGCCCTCGCGATCGACAGCGAGCCAGAGCGGCCCGTCGAGATCGACGAAGGCCGACCGCGCCGCAACGATCAGGGCCGGCGCGATCGACAGCGAGGAGGAGATCATGCAGCCGGTCATCACGCCGAGCCCTGCGGCTTCGGCGGCCTCCGCGAGCGCGAGCGCGCCGGTCAGGCCGCCGGTCTTGTCGAGCTTGATGTTGATGACCTGATATTTGCTCGCGAGCGCGGCGACGTCGCCCGCGACATGCGCCGATTCATCGGCGGCGATGGGAATGAGCGGCTCAAGGCCTTCGAGCGCATCATCCTCGCCTGCAGGCAGTGGCTGTTCGAGCAGGTCGATACGCAGCTCGGCGAGCAGCGGCTGCAGCCGTTCAACCTCGGCGATCGTCCAGCTCTCGTTGGGGTCGACGATGATCCGCGGGTTAGGCGCCGCATCGCGCACGACGCGAATCTGCGCCTCGGGATCGGTGCGGTCGACCTTGATCTTGATCAGCGGAACATCGGCGAGGGCGCGCGCCGCTCCCGCCATTGCCGACAGCGCGTCGAGGCCGACCGTCATGGCGGTGGGAGTGGGCGCGATATCGGGCCGGCCGAGGCGGTCGGCGACGCCGCGTCCCGACAATTTGCTTTCGAGATCCCACAAGGCGCAATCGACGGCGTTGCGCGCCGCGCCGGCGGGCATGAGCGCGAGCAATTCCTCGCGTGTCGCCCCGTCGGCGATCGCGCCGCGCGCGTTTGCGATATCATCGAGCGCGCCCGCGATACTCTCGCCGTAACGGAGATAGGGCACTCCCTCGCCGCGTCCGGTGGCGCCATCGGCCACGATCTCGACGGTGACCACCTCGGCCACCGTCTTGACACCGCGCGATATGCGGAAAGGCCGGGCTAGCGGGAAAGCGTCGCTTCGTGCGACGATGGTTCGAAGCATTCATTGATCCTGTCGATGATGGGGTCCACGCCGTGCGCAAAGGGATCGGTGCAGGGCAAACCGAGCGCGTCGGCGGTTTCGGCGCACAGACGAAGCGCCTCTTCGGGCGCGAGCTTCGACGTGTTGAGCGCGACGCCGACCGCCTGCACATCCGGACTGGTCAGCCGCGCGACCTGCAGATTGGCCGCCAGCGTCTCCCTGAGCCCCGGCATGCTGTAGTGCGGCAGACCGCGCATGTGCGGACGGACGGGATCGTGGCAGAGCAGCAGCGCATCGGGCTGCGCGCCGTGGAGCAGCCCGGTCGAAACGCCCGCGAAGGACGGATGGAAGAGCGAACCCTGCCCTTCGATCAGATCCCAGCCCCCGTCGCCGCGCGCGGGCGAAATCTGCTCGATCGCGCCCGAAATGAAATCGGCGATCACCGCATCGAGCGGAACGCCGCCGCCGGCGATCAATATGCCTGTCTGTCCCGTAGCGCGAAAATCGGCCTTCATACCGCGTGCACGCATCCCCTTCTCGAGGCACAGCGTCGCGTACATCTTGCCGACCGAACAATCGGTGCCGACGGTCAAAAGGCGCCGGCCCGCGCGCGGCTTGCCATTGCCGATCGGAATGTCGGGGCGCGGATCGCGGACGTCGTGCAGTCGGCGGCCGTGGCGCGCCGCCGCCTCGACCAGCGCGGGCTCGTCGCGCAGGCGGTTGTGCAGGCCGGACGCGATATCGAGTCCGGCCCCGATCGCCGCCAGCGCGTCGCGCACCAGGTCATCGCCCATTTTTCCGCCCGCATTGGCGATACCGAGAACGAGCGTCCTTGCGCCAGCCGCCACCGCCTCGGCAAAGCCCATGCGCGGCAGGCCGAGCGTCAGTTCGCAATCGTCGTGGCGAAACTCGCCGACGCATTCGCCGGGCCTGAACACCGCAAGACCGCGCGACGTCTTGATGCCGACTTCGTCGTTCACACGGCCAAGATAGAGAAGATAGGGGCTGGCGATCATGTAGTGCCTCTCGGATGGGGACGATGTCATCATGGGAGAGTTTGCCCGCCGACGCGTCTTCAAAGACGGA
This sequence comes from Sphingopyxis sp., assembly GCF_016463645.1. Lineage (GTDB taxonomy): Bacteria > Pseudomonadota > Alphaproteobacteria > Sphingomonadales > Sphingomonadaceae > Sphingopyxis. The sequence goes on from NZ_JAEMQX010000009.1 coordinate 41,226, forward strand.
ACGGGTCCATAACTGGCGGTTATACGGGATCGACATACTCTTTCGCCGAACTTGACGGACGGTCCCGGCTTGCCGAAGGTCGCGCGCTTGAAGTCGATATGAACAGGATCGGGGCAACGGGTCGATGAGAGGGTTGGTTCGCCGCGGGCGCGCGGCGCCCGAGGGGCGACTGCCGGTGCGGGGCGGAATGCCGATCGGATCAGAGGCCGGCGCGTGACCGCGTCGGCGATCGAAGCGAACGGGATGGCCGCGGCGCCCGGTGCCGATGCGCCGGCCGACACGCACGGCATGCCCGCCAGGCCATCGGCGCGCCGCCTGCTCGCCCTCTATCTGCTGCTCGGTTTCTCGGCGGGCCTGCCTTTCTACATGTTCAACGCGGTGCTGACCCTGCGCCTGTCGCGGCACGGCGTCGACATCGTCATCATCGGCTTCTTCGCGTGGATCGCCCTGCTGCCGACCTTCAAATTCGCGTGGGCGCCGTTGATCGAGCGCTACGACATACCCGGTTTCGCACGCTTCTGGGGGCGGCGCCGCGGGTGGATCATGCTCTCGCAGCTCGGCATCTTTCTCTCGATGGCCGCGATGGCCTTCACCTCGAACGACAAGAGCCTGCCGCTCACCGCGCTGTTCGCGATCCTGCTCGCCTTCTGGACGACGACACTGGAAGTCGCCGCCGACGGATGGCGCATCGAACTCGCGCCGTCGCAGGCCGGGCAGGCCCCGATCGTCGCCGCCAACCTCTGGGGCTATCGCAGCGCGATGGTCGCGGCGGGAAGCGGCGCAATCCTTGTCGCCGCCTGGGCCGACTGGACGGTCGCCTATATGGCGATCGCCGTCGCCGCCTTCCTGCCTTTCCCGATCCTCGCGGCGATGCGACCCGAACGTGAAGGCGCCGAAGGTCGCGCCCGGGCATTGGCCACCGGGACGCTTGCCAGCTTGCTCATCGTGCTCGCGGCGACGATCGTCACCGCCGGACTCGGTTGGGCGCTGCTTTCCACTGCCCAAAGCGCGGGAATTTCGGCAAGGACCAATGTCACACCGGTCGTTCTGGCCCTCGCGCTGTTACCCTTCGTGGTGCTGGCATTGGCGCTGCCTCGCATCCGCCGCCTGCCCGCCGATGCGCTCGGCAGCATGTCGAGCTTCGCCGCGCCCTATGTCGAGCTCTTCTGGCGCTACGGCACGCCCGTGCTGGCGATACTCGCCTTCGTCTCGCTATACCGGATGGGTGACGTGCTCACGCTGACGCTGTCGCACCCGTTGTGGAACGACAGGGGCTACAGCCTGCACCAGATCGGCGTCGCCGACGGCGTCGTTGCCTTGTCGGCGAGCATGGCGGGAGTCGCCTTGGGCGGCTTTCTGTCGACCCGCCTGTCGCTCGGCTGGACGCTCGGCATCGGCGCGGTGACCGCGGCGCTCGGCAACTGGATCTATGTCTGGCTGTGGCACAGCGAGCCATCGGCGTTCATCCTCTATACCTCCGTCGCGGTCGACCAGTTCGGCAACGGGTTCGCGGGAGCGGTCTTCGTCGTCTATCTCTCGATGCTGGTCAGCCCGTCCTGTCCGGGCGCGCAATATGCGTTGCTCTCGGGTTTCGCCTTTCTGCTGCCGCGCCTTCTCGCCGGCGCCTCGGGATCGATGCAGACTGAGATCGGCTATGACGGCTTCTTCCTGCTGTCGGGCGCGCTGAGTTTCGCTGCGATCTTCCTGCTGCCCGTGATCGTGCGCGTGAAAGCCCGCTCGGCATGACGATCCGGCAGGTCTGCGAACAAGGCTTCGCACCGGCGCTGGAAGCGGTCGAAGGCGGCCGCATTCCCGGCGCCGCGCTCGGCGTCGTCAGCGCCGATGGCGAGAGCGCGGTGCGTTTCGCCGGAATGGCCGCACTCGTCCCCGAGCGGGAGGAACTGACCCGCGCTCACTGGTTCGATCTCGCTTCGCTCAGCAAGGTCATCGCAACGACGGTGATGGTCCTGAAACTCGCCGAGCAGGGCCGCCTCGAGCTCGACCGCCCGCTGACCGACGCGATCCCCGATCTTCGCCAATATGACGTCGCGAACGCCGCCGAGCGCAAGCTGACCTTCCGCGACTGCCTGATGCACCGCAGCTTCCTGCCCGCGGTCGAGCCCGTCTATACCTATGGCAGCGATCCCGCGCGCCTGCGCGCCTTCGTCCTGCAACGCGAATGGCGCCACGGCCCACCCGTCTATTCGGACATCAATTTCATCCTGCTCGGGATCGCGGTCGAACGTATCACCGGCGCGCCGCTGCCGGACTGGCCGCTCGGCGAAGGCCTCGGCTTCGGCCCGCCGCCCGGCCCCGCGGTCGCAACCGAACTTTGCAGCTGGCGCGGACGCGTGATGAAGGGCGAGGTGCACGACGAAAACGCCTTCGCGCTCGGCGGCGCGCCCGGTCATGCGGGGATGTTCGGAACCGTCGATGGCGTGCTCGGCTTTGCGCGCGCGATGCTGGCCGGCGAAATCCTGTCACCCGCGATGATGACCGAGGTCCGCACCGCGGGCGACCGCCACCGGACCTGCGGATGGGAACGCGCCTTTGCCGGATGGCACGGCGGCGACGCCTGTTCGGCCGACACGATCGGCCACACGGGCTTCACCGGCACCGGCCTCTGGATCGATTTCGCGCGCGGTCTCGCCTGGACTTTGCTCACCAACCGGGTCCATCCGACCCGCCACGCCGACAGCGGCATCACGACCCTGCGCCCTGCGGTGGGCGAGCGGGTCATTTCAGCCTGGGACGAACGGACATAATATGACGATATCGATTGCACGCTTCGCCCTGGCATCGACCCTCGCGCTGTCGCTTTCGCTGACCGCAGCCCGCGCGCAGACGAGCCCGACGCCCGTCCCGGTGCAGACGACGGTCGAGCAAAAGCTCGCCGAAGGACCGGCGGGCTCGCGCTTCGGGATGCTTGTCACGACGCTCGATGGCGAGGTGCTGGTGTCGATCGCGCCCGACCAGCGCTTCATCCCGGCATCGAATACCAAGATGTTCACGACCGCCATCGCCTATGCCGAGCTGCCTTTGCTCCAGCGGACCGCAAAGGGTACCGGCGTACGGCTCGAACAGACGGGCGCCGCGACGGACGTCGTCCTGCACGGCCGCGGCGACGCGCTGCTGTCGAGCGCCGAAGACTGCAAGGCCGACTGCCTGCAGACGCTCGCCGATGCGGTCGCCGCGAAGACGCGCCATGTCCGCAACATTGTCGGCGACGACAGCTGGTTCCCCGACGAGCGGTGGAGCCCGGGGATGAGCTGGAACAATATCCAGTCGCGCTACGGCACCGGCGTCTCGGCGCTGACCCTCGACGACAATGAGCTGGTGATCAGGCTCACGCCCGGCGCGGTGGGCGCCGCGCCGACGATCGAGGCACCCGGCTATTTCGCGATCGAAAACCGCGTCGCCACCGTCGCCGGGAAAGCAGATGAAATCGAGGCGTTCCGCATGCCGAACAGCGGCGTCCTGCGGCTGACGGGAACGGTCGGCGCCGATGTCGCGCCGATGACGCTGCGCTATGGCATCGACGATCCGGCGCATTATGCCGCGTGGCGCCTCGGCGAACTGCTCCGCGCGCGCGGCGTGCATGTCGACGGCAATGTCGAGGTGCGTCACCGCCCGCTGACCACCGCCGACGATCCCGAAAACCGCAAGGGTGCAGCTGCCACGCTGCCCGTCGAACCCCCGATGCTCGCCGAACTGCCCGCGCCGTCGCTCGCCGAAAATATGGTGCGGATCAACAAGGAGAGCCAGAATCTCCACACCGAACTGATGCTGCGCCGCGTCGCGCGCCACGCGGGCAGCGGTTCGATCGCCGATGGACAGGCGGTGATGCACAGCGTGATGACCGCGGCGGGACTGCCCGCGACCGGCTATCACTTCGCCGACGGGTCGGGCATGTCGAGCTACAACCGCATCAGCCCGCGCGCCGCGGTCAGCCTGCTCGGCTGGATCGCGCGCCAGCCGTGGAGTATGGACTGGCGCGCGACGCTGCCGATCGCCGGACGCGACGGCACGTTGCAGAACCGCTTCAAGGGCACGATCCTCGAAGGCAGGCTGTTCGCCAAGACCGGGTCGCTCAACGCGTCGCGCGCGCTGTCGGGCTACCTCACGACGCGCAGCGGCAAGACCTTGATCTTCTCGGCGCTGGCGAACGACATGCCCGAGGACACCGATGCCCAGGCGACCGCCGCGGTCGACCGCGCGCTCGTCGCGATCGCCGAAGCGCTTTAGCCGGGCGCGAGGATCAGGCGCGCCGCCGCGTGGCGATCGACCGCCGCCTTGCTGAACCATAGCGGCTGCATCTCGCCCGCGATCCATTTGGGATAGAAGTCGCGATAGCGCGGCGAACGCGGATCGGCCGACTGGCCGGGCAACAGCAGGAAACGGCTGTTGTCCCACGCGCCGACGTCGGCGACGAACAGATAGCTGGCGCCATGCGAGACGTCGAAACCGCGCTTGGCATTGAAGCCGCGCGCCATCGGCGTGTTCCAGTCGCCGCCCGAGCGGCCGCCCTCGATCTTCGGAAAGGCCGCGGCGATCGCCGGGTTCGACGACGCCAGCGGATGCGCAATCGTCACACGGTGGAGGTCTCCCCACTTCCAGCCCGCGGGATCGGCACCGCCCAGTTCGACCGCGCGCTTCCAGCCCGCCGCCAGCGCCTTGTCGATCATCGCGTCGCGCGCCGCCAGCGGATCTTCGCCAAGGCGCTTGTCGGGTGCGGTAAGGATACGCAGCATTTCGGAAAGGTTGACCGACGCGATCAGATCCTTCGCCGCCGCCGGAACGATCCGGTCGTAAAAGGCGGTCGAAAGCGCCGCCATCACCATTTCGTAGAGCAGGGTCGCCGCGCTGTCGGCCCTGATCCCGCAATCCCAGCGGCGGAGCAGCGCCGCGGCGCTCGCGGCCTCGGGCGACGGAACGGCAGGCAGCAGCTTGACGATCGCGCGCGCCGGGAGCGACTGGACGTCGTGCTGGAGCGCGATGCTGTCCTCGATCCGGTGCTTCGGCTGGGCGCGCAGCACCTCGGCGCAGCGATCATAGCGGAAGGGATCGCTCCAGCTGAAGCTGATGATCCGCTCGCGATACGGATAGCCCGCCGGCAGATTCATCTGGTTCGCCGACGCGAACCAGCCCTCGGGCGGGTTATAGACATGCGGCATATCCTCGACCGGCAACAGGCCCGTCCAGTCGAAATCGCCGTCGCCGGGCGCGGGCAGCAGCCCGTCATGCTTCGGGCGGCGCGGGGTGAAGCCGATCGTCTGCCAGCCGGTGTTGCCGTCGATATCGGCATAATGGAAATTGGTAGGGGAGACATGCAGCCTGAACGCCTGCCGCAGCGAGGTCCAGTCCTTCGACAGGTTGATCGCGATCATCGCGAAGCGCATGTTCGCGCCTGGCAGCATGCTGACCGTGGCGAAGGCGACCGCGCGTTCGCGCGCCGCGTCCTCGGATACGATCGGGCGGCCATTCGCATAGCGCAGCGTCACTCGCTCGGGCGGAGCGCCCTTGACCGCAATCTCCTCCTCGAAGGTCTCGAACGCTTTCCATTCGCCCTTGTGCCAATAGCGGCCGGAATCGTCCTTCTTCGTTCGCAGGATGAACAGGTCGGTCTGGTCAATATGAAAATTGGTACGGCCGAAGGCGAAGCGATCGGTGTGCCCCTGCATGATGCCGGGCAGCCCCGGCGCGCCCGCCCCGATGACATCGAGCCCCGGCGCGGTCAGATGGACCATATGGCGCGGACTCGCTCCACCGATGCCGAGATGCGGGTCGTTGGCGAGGATCGGCCGTCCGGTCGCGGTGCGCGATGGCGCGACGGTCCAGGCGTTGCTGCCGAGCGCGAAGCGGTCGGCGTTGCGCTGCGCGGGGTCGAGCACCGCTTCCTGAACGGGCGCGAAGCTCGCAGTCCGGTTCGCCGGGTCGAGGATGCCAAGGTCGGCCTCGCTCACCGCCGCGACGTCGAGCCCCTCGGGAATGGTAAAGGACCAGGCGGGGCGCAGCGGGATCATCAGCTGATCGGCATCGAGCAGGCCTCGCGCCTGGAGCTGCGCCCGGCGCACCTCGTCGTCGGCGTCGCCCATGCTTATGCCGCGGTCGCGAACAAAATCGCGCACGTCCCAGCGCAGCGGACTGATGCCGAGTATCCCGTATTCGAGCGGCAACTGCGCCGGGTCGGCCGCGAGTTCGTCGATCCGCGCGTTGACGCCGGCGACATAGCCGCGCGCACATTCGAGCACGTCGGGCGGCAGCGCCGCGAGCTCGGACTCGAGGTCACCGTGATAGAGGAAGAGCCGCGCCGCCTTGTCGGCAGTGACGAAGCGTGGGCCGAACGACTCGGCCATGCGTCCCATGTCGCGGCGATGCTCCATGTCGATCTGGAACAGGCGGTCGCGCGCGACCAGGTAGCCCTGCCCGAAAAAAGCATCGTGGAGCGAAGCGGCCCGGACGTGCGGGACGCCAAGTTCGTCCTCCACGATCTCGATCGGCGCGCGTGCCCCGGACAGGCCGATCTTGCGCGACGAGCCTTTGATGCGGGGTTTTGCGATGAGGCTCCCGGGCATCGCGACAAGCGCGACCGAAGCCAGCAGGAACGCTCGGCGCTGGATCAACGGGTTTCCTTTCGAAAATGATTGATGATAGAATAGCCTATCGCACGACAGTGCCGCGGGGCCATAACAAGCACGCCGCGCCCTATAACTGCAAGCTATCGGGAGTCCGGCGAATTCGGGCCGTCCATTCCGCCGGGCTATATATCCATATATTCAGGTTATTAGCCTAGCTGTTGACCTGCCGACGCCACCCTGTAACTTCGCTGTCACGAAGCCGGTCGGCCGCGCGCCCCGAACGTCGCGATGGCCGGACCGGCTCGGCGCATATCGATAAAATAACAGGGCGGAGCGAAGCATCCGCCGGATGGTCAGGTGGGACGATAGGGCAAGCCAGTCCGGCAACCGGCCGGGACACGCCTCGGGCGGCGTGCGGCTTGGGCCCTGGGTGAAAAAGGGGACTGCTAACATGCGTGATGTTCGACAAAATCGTCTGCCGCTGGGTCGTTTCGGCGTTGCAATGACCGCGTTGGCACTGGTGCAGGCTGCACCGGCGCTGGCGCAGGCGCAGGAGCAAGCCGCTCCTGCCGACACCGAAGCGGCGCCGGCCGACCAGATCATCGTCACCGGCTCGCGCGTCGCGCGCGACGGCTTCCAGGCGCCGACCCCGCTGGTCGTGCTGACGCAGCAGGATATCCAGAACACCTCACCGTCGAACAATATCGCCGATTTCGTAAACCAGCTTCCGCAACTCGCGGGCTCGACGCGGCCGGCCAACTCGCGCCTAAACATTTCGAACGGTTCGGCGGGTATCAACGCGCTCAATATGCGCAACCTCGGCGAAAGCCGCGTGCTCGTTCTCGTCGACGGCCGCCGTTCGGTCGGTTCCACAATCTATGGCTGGGTCGACATCAACACCATCCCGCAGGCGTTGGTCGATCGCGTCGAAGTGGTGACCGGGGGTGCCTCGTCGGCCTATGGTTCGGACGCCGTCACCGGCGTCGTCAACTTCGTCCTCAACAAAAGGCTGGAGGGCCTGCGCATCACCGGCGACATCGGTCTCACCGACAAGGGGGACGGGTTCAACTATTCGGGCAGTGTCGCGGGCGGCATGTCCTTCGCCGACGGCCGCGGCCATGCGGTGTTCAACGCCGAGATCGCGCATCAGGACGGTATCTACGAAGTCGATCCGAACGACCGGCCGTGGAACCACCGGGGCTATCTGGCCTTTCAGAATCCCGACTATGTGGCCGGCAACGGCCTCCCCCAGTTCATCACGGTACGGAGAAACGCCGGCCAGACGAACCAGGCGCCGGGCGGCTTCATCACAGGTTCGGCGGGCAATAACAATGCGCTGCGCGGCCTCTATTTCGGCCAGAACGGTCAGGTCATTCCCTTCAACTATGGGTCGTTCAACTCGCCTGCGCTGAACAGCGGCTCTGCGGTGACTCGCACCGTTGGCGGCGACTGGCGGCTCAACGATTCGGGTCGCCGTATCGGCCTCAATCCCAAGGATGACCGCTGGGGCGCCTATGGTCGCCTGAGCTATGAAATCGCCGATGGCGTCGAAATCTTCGCTGAAGGGTCGTACAACAAGCAGGAAGTCTTCTTCAACGCTGGCCCCAACTTGGGCTCGGCAACGCTCAGCACGATCGGCTGTACGACCGTTCCCGTCCCGACGACCTGCAACGCCTTCGCGCTGCAGACGCTGGGCGCCGCACGGCTCGCGGGCGTCGACAGCGTTAGCATCACGACCACCGCGGCCGACCTGCCATTCCGTGGGATCAACAACAAGCGCGAGGTCCAGCGCTATGTCATTGGTGCCGAGGGTGAGTTCGACGCATTCGGCAAGTCCGCGCGCTGGGACGTCTACGGCCAATACAGCCGCTCGGACCTCCGCGAGCAGCTTCGCAACATCATGCACGTCGCCCGGATGCGAGATGCGACGAACGCCGCCTTTGCACCGGCCGGAAACGCCGGCGGCTATGCTACCGGCTCGATCCAGTGCTTGATCAACGTCGATGCCAGCGCCACCAACAATGATCCGAACTGCGTGCCGCTCAATCGGCTGGGCATCGGCGTCGCTGATCCGGCGGCGATCGATTATGTGCTCGGCGACCCCTATCGCAAGCAGGTAATGCAGCAATATGTCGCGGGCGCCAACCTGTCGATGACGCCATTCGCGACCTGGGCGGGCGACGTCAGCGTCGCGATCGGCGGCGAATATCGCGAAGAGAAGATCCGTGGCAGCGTTCCGGAAGAGTTTCAGCCGCTCGCGACGGTCGATGCCAACGGACGACCGGGCTTTTTGAACCAATGGTCGGTCGGCAACTATCTGCCGTTCAAGGGCAGCTATAATGTGAAGGAAGCCTATCTCGAGACCGTGGTCCCGCTGGGCTTTGGCCTCGAGTTCAACGGCGCGGTGCGCGCGACCGACTATTCGACATCGGGCTATGTCACCACATGGAAGCTCGGCGCGACTTGGGCACCGATCGAGGATATCCGTTTCCGCGTGACACGGTCACGCGACATTCGGGCGCCCAACCTCAACGAACTGTTCCAAGCGGGCACCGCCAACAGCGATTCGGTGCGCAACCCCCAGTTCGTTCAGGGCGACCCGACCAGCGGCCCGCAATTTTTCCCCTATTCGGGCCTGACGACGGGCAACCCCGACCTGAAACCCGAAAAGGCAGATTCGTGGAATATCGGCGCGGTGGTCACGCCGCGTTTCCTCCCCGGCTTCAGCGCGTCGGTCGATTATTTCCGTATCGACCTAGAGGATGCGATCGATACGCTTACGGCGCAGGAAATCGTCAATCGCTGCGACGAAGGACGGCAGGAATATTGTGCCGCGATCACCGAGGATCCGTCGCGCGAACAACCGGGGCCGCCGCGCGTCCCCTATCTGCTGATCCGCAGCCAGCCATTCAACTTCGTCAGCAAACTGGTGCGCGGCATCGACTTCGACGCCGCCTATCGCCTGCCGGTCGGCGGAGAAAGCAGTATCACGCTGCGGGGTAATGCGACGCGCTATATCGAGAATCTGTCGGACACCGGCATTACCGGTGTCACGCCGGTCAATACCGTCGGTGCGAATGGCGGCCAGTTCAGTACGCCAAAATGGATTTTCCGCGGTAGCCTCAATTACGAGACACCGACCTTCTCAGGCACCGTTGTCGGCCGCGGCGTCAGTTCGGGCAAATATCTGGCTAACGCCATCGAATGCACGAGCAACTGCCCGACCTCGACCAGCCAAGCCCCAACCTATGACAACAACCATGTCAAAGGGACCTTCTATGTCGACCTCAACCTGACGCAGAAGGTCCAGATGAAAAGCGGTTCGCAGGCGGAGCTTTTCTTCAACGTCACCAATTTGTTCGATGCCGATCCGCTGCTGCTGCCCGAAACGGGTCTCGCCGCGAACAGCACCTTTTCGGACCTGCTCGGCCGCCAGTTCCGTGTTGGGATCCGGTTCCGGACCAAGTAAACTGATCAGAAGAGCCACGCTCCCGCTTGAAAATCGCATCGACGTGCACGGTCCGGCACCGTGCGCGTTGACGCTGTAATACAGCAACCCAAATTGCTCTCTCCTTGCCCCCTATTCCATGCCATCAAGGCAATGAATCGTCGGAAAGGGCTGGATTTGTTGGACGGCAAACCGACCGCTCCGCTGCAATCTAGGAGCTTACATCCAGACAGGCAGGCCGTCATCCTGAGGAGTTGATCCGTTGAGCATCGCGAGTATCGCCCTGCCCCGCGTCTTCCGCATCGGCGGCGGGGCTTCGAAGCAATTGCCCGAGGTGCTTGGCGCGCTGGGACTGTCGCGGCCGCTGGTCGTGACCGATGGCTGGCTGGTGAGCAGCGGCCGTGTTCAGGAACTGACAGAGAGGCTAGCTAAGGCGGGAATTGCCGCGCGCGTATTCGCCGACACGGTGCCCGATCCGACCATCGCGTCGATCGATGCGGGCGTGGCGTTCCTGCACAAGGGCGAGCATGACTGCATCGTCGGTTTCGGCGGTGGCAGCCCGCTCGACAGTGCGAAGGCGATTGCCTTGCTGGGGATGCACGGCGGCGCGATGGCGGATTACAAGGCACCGCATGTACAGGACGCGCCGGGCTTGCCGGTGATCGCCGTCCCGACCACCGCGGGCACGGGGTCGGAGGCGACGCGCTTCACGATCATCACCGACGAGACGACCGACGAGAAGATGCTCTGCCCTGGACTCGCCTATCTGCCCGTCGCGGCGCTTGTCGATTATGAGCTGACCTTTACCAAGCCGGCGGGGCTCACCGCCGATACGGGGATCGATTCGCTGACGCATGCGATTGAGGCCTATGTATCGAAGCGCGCGAATCCGTTCAGCGACGGGATGGCATTGCTCGCGATGCGCGCGATCGCCCCGAACTTGCGCCGCGTGTGCAGCGACCCGATGGACGCCGCAGCGCGCGAGGCGATGATGCTAGGCGCGACGCAGGCGGGGATTGCCTTTTCGAACAGCTCGGTCGCGCTGGTTCACGGGATGAGCCGCCCGATCGGCGCGCATTTCCATGTCCCGCACGGGCTGTCGAACGCGATGCTGCTGCCCACAGTGACCGCTTGGTCTGCGCCTGCGGCGCTGGATCGCTACGCGGACTGCGCAAGAGCGATGGGGGTGGCGGACGAAGCCGAAGGCGATCAATCGGCAGTAGCGCGGCTGCTCGACGAACTGGCAGGCTTGAACCGCGAGCTCGAGGTTCCGGGCCCAGCGGCGTGGGGAATCGACACGGCGCGCTGGGAGGCGCTCGTACCGACGATGTGCGCGCAGGCGGCGGCATCGGGCTCCCCCGCGAACAATCCGCGCGTGCCAGAGGCGGAGGAGATGGCGATGCTCTACGCACAGGTCTGGGCTGGCTAAAACCTTTTGTTCATCGACAGCTAAGCCGAACGCTGCTTGAGTGCTATCGCCCCGCCTCCCTCTCTCCTGCGTCTCGATGTGGAGGCGGGGTATCCCACTCCGACGCCACCGCGGACCTGATCTTCCCGATGAATGCCGGCTCGCAGGGAGAGTGCGGGAGCGACATCGACTAGGCTTATTTTCGGACAGTGACCTTGAGGTAGGTCGCCGGGATTTCGGTGCGATCGGCACCGCTGCGGTTTTCGCGCTCGAACAATTGTTCGAGTTCGGTCTGAAGCTCGGCGCGGCGGCCGCTCTTCTCGGCCGCTTCGAACGCGTTCATCGTGGGACCGTAGTAGTCGCGGAAAATCGTGAGGAATTCGCGCGGCGTGCCCGCATAGCGGAAGGTGTACGTCGCGCGTTCGCAGGCAATCCGATCCTGCGCGATGCCCGCAGCGCCGAAACGCTCGCGCGCCGCATCCTCCTGTCCCCAGGTCACCGGGCTGACGAAGCCTTCGGGCGGCGGCGAGGTGTAGGCGGCGCAGATTTTGAGCAGATGCGCGATGAGGGTCGGATCGCCCGGGATCCAGTTGCCCATCACGATGCGCCCGCCCGCGCGCGTCACGCGGACCATTTCGGCGGCGGTGTCGAGCGGCCGCGGCGCGAACATCGCGCCGAAGATGCTGACGACGAGGTCGAAGCTGTCGTCGGCGAGCGCATCCAGATGCGAGGCGTCGCCTTCCTCGAAGCGAAGGTTTGCGAGACCGGCTTCGCGGGCCCGGACGTTACCCGCCGCCACAAGATTGGCCGCGATGTCGATGCCGAGCACATTGGCGCCGCGATAGGCCGACGGCACTGCAGTCGTGCCATCGCCGCAGCCGAGATCCAGGACGTCGAGTCCGGCACGGACGCCGAGGCTGTCGATCAGTTCATCGCCACTTTCGCGCATGCAGGCCGCGAGACGGGTAAAATCCCCCTTCTCCCAAAGAGCCTTGTTCGGGTTGGCGGGGATTGGTAGATTTTCGTTCTGCGGCGCGGCGGGGGCCGCGACCGGCTGGGTGGTTTCGAGCGTCACAACAGTCTCCTTGATACGGACCGGGAGGTGGTTCGACGGGAGGCTGAATAGGCATTCCGCGCGTCCATGCTTGAAGACGGCATGGAGAATTTATGGAGAAATGCTGATTTGTCCTTCGGCGCATCCCTAACCTATCGCTTCGAAAGCTTCGAGCTCGACCCAAGCAAGTTCGAATTGCGCGAACGGGGCCAAGCGAAGCGTCTGGAACCGCAGGTGCTGTCGCTGTTGATTCTCCTCGCGAGCAATGCCGATCGGCTGGTCAGCAAGGACGAGATTATCGAGGAGATCTGGGGCGGACGGATCGTGTCCGAAGCGGCTGTTGCGTCGCGGGTCAAAGCCGCGCGGCAGGCACTGGGAGATGACGGCAAGGAACAGCGCTTCATCCGCACGATCCACGGCCGAGGTTTCCGTTTCGGCGCGCCGGTCGCGTTCGCGCAGGGACAGGATTCGGCGCGGAACTCCGCCGAGCCCGTAACTGCAGAGATGGTCACTCCAATCGCTTCTGAAGACCGGCCATCGATTGCGGTGCTGCCCTTTCACCTTGTCGGCGGCCCCGGACCGCTGTCGGTTATCGCCGATGCGCTTGCCGATGAGTTGATCGGCGATTTGTCGCGCCTGCGCTGGCTGCTAGTGATCGCGCGCACCTCGTCGTTCCGCTTTCGCGGGCAGGATATTGGGTGCGAACAGGTCGGCGCGGCGCTGGGCGTGCGGTATTGCGTTACCGGAACGCTGGAGGAAGTGCGCGGCAACGCCATCCTGTCGGTCACGCTAGCACGAACGTGCGACCGCACCGTGGTATGGGCCGAGCGCTTCACCGCGAGACGCGACGAATTGCACGATCTTCGGTGCGAGATACTTGAGGCGGTGGTCGCTAATCTGGAAACACGCATCATCCGTAATGAGGTGGAGCGTGCGCGCCGGATGCCCGAGGGCGGGCTCGACGCTTGGTCTTCCTATCATCTCGGGCTCGATCATATGTTCCGCTTCAACCGGTCGGACAATGCGCGGGCGGCGTCGCTGTTCGCGCGGGCCCTCGAGCGCGATCCCGAATTTTCACGCGCACTGTCGGGCCTGTCCTTCACGCGTTTTCAGGATTGTTTCCTGCAATATTCGCCCGATCCCGACGCAATGGCCGAACAGGCGCGCTCATTCGCCGAGCGTGCGGTGCAGTGCGATCCGCTCGATCCCTTCGCACACCTCAACCTCGGCCGCTCGCTGTGGTTCGCCGACGCGGTGCCGGAGAGCATGGAGCGTCTGTCGGCGGCGATTACGCTCAGCCCCAATTACGCGCAGGCGATCTATTCGAAAGCCTGGGCCGAGATGACGCAATGCGACATTGGGCACAGCGACGAAAATGCCGAACTCGCGTTGCGCCTCAGCCCGCTCGACCCGCTGCGCTATGCGATGCTCGGGGTGCGATCGGTCAGCGCGCTGATGCGCGGCGATCACGAGAGCGCGGTCGAATGGGGCGAGCGTGCCGCGCGGTCGCCGGGCGCGCACAAACATATCGCGGTGATTGCGGCAATCGCTGCCGAAGCGGCGGGCCAACACGAACGCGCGGCGCAGTGGATCGGACGCGCACGGCAACTCGACCCGCAGGTATCGCGGGCAACCTTCATGCGATCCTTTCCCTTCGCCGCGACGGGCGGACGCGAAATTATCGAGCGGGCACTGCTCGGCACGGGGCTCTGACGCCGGCGAAAGCGCCGCTGCGCATCAGTTCGTCCAGTAGATATAGTCTTGCCCTTCCTTCCAAGGTGCGTCGAGCGGCACGTCGATGCGTACCGGCCCTTCGACGAGGCCCGGCCAGATCGGTTTCGCCATATCCTTGTTCTGCATCTCGATCATTGCGCGCAGTGCAGCGACGCGCTGCGGATCGCGCGCGGCAAGGTCGTGGCGTTCGGTCGGGTCGGCCGCGAGATTATAGAGACGCGCCTTTTCGGGGCGCTTCGTCACCTGCAATTTCCAGTCGCCCGCGCGCACCGCGCGATAATCGCCCGAGCGCCAGAACATGGCAGGGCGCTTGGCGGGGCCGGCGAGGACATTTTCGCTGTCGACCGTCCGGTCGCCGGGCAATTTCGCGCCCGCCGCGGCGGCGATCGTCGAGAAGATATCGAGATGCCCCGTGACATCGGCGCGCTGCGTTTCCGCCGCGATCCCGCCGGGCCAGCGCATGAACAAGGGCGTACGAATCCCACCCTCGAAGAAAGTCGCCTTCCAGCCGCGGAACGGCGCATTGAGATCGGGCATGCCGTTATACCAAGCGCCGCCATTGTCGCTGGTGAAGATGACAAGTGTATTGTCGTCGATTCCCGCCTCTTTCAGCTTCGCCATCACGTCGCCGATCCGGCGGTCGAGTTGCGCTATCATCGCGCCATAGACGCGCGTCTTGTGATCCTTGATCTGCGGCAACCGATCGTAGTCGACCTTCGTCGCCTGCAACGGCGTGTGCGGGGCGTTGAATGCAAGATACATGAAAAAGGGCCGGTTCCGGTTCGCCTCGATCGCCTTGATCGCCTCATCCGCAAAATAGTCGGTCATATGGCCCTTGGGATGGAAACGCTTGCTGCCGTTGAAGGTGACAGCGTGGCGAAGGTTCGCCCAGATGAAGCGGTCGATCGGGTCCCACGAAAGCTTGGCGTTGACGCTGTCGGGATCATCTTCGGGCAGGAACATCGCCGCGCCCGCGAGAATCGCCAGGCTTTCGTCGAAGCCCTGCGCGTGCGGCTGAAGCTTGGGCGCCTCGCCAAGATGCCATTTTCCGATATGGAGCGTGTGATAGCCAACCGCCTTCACCGCCTCGGCAATCGTCACCTCGCTCGCGGGGACGCCCATGTCGGGATAGGCCGGAATGTCGGAAGTAATCAGCTCCTTGTGGAAGATCGCGCGGTGTGGCCCGACGCCCTCGCCATGCGCCAGATTCTCGGCAAATTCGACCGGCACCGCTGTATATTCGAAGCCGAAGCGCGTCGGATAGCGGCCGGTCATCATCGCTGCGCGCGACGGTGAGCAGGTCGCGTTCGCGGCATAGGCGGTGGTGAAATTGACGCCCTCGTGCGCGAGGGCGTCAATATTCGGCGTCTTGACGATCCCGCCCGCAACTCCGCCCCCGTTGAGGCTGATGTCGTTGTAGCCGAGGTCGTCGGCGACGATCAGGATGATGTTCGGCGGACGCTTGCCCTCGGGCGCTTTCGCCGGTCCCTGCTGCCAGGCGACCGCACGGTTCGGCTGCACCGGGTCGCGCCAATCCTGGAGAATGCCGGGAATGCGGTATTTATTCGCCTCGAACGCCCAATAACCGCCTGCGCCTGCGAGTAACAATGCCGGGAGGGCGAGCCACCTTATCTTCACGATCATCTCCCACATCGTACCGTCGGCTTGTCCGGAAACAATTGACACTATATGTGTCATTATATTGACCGCGACGCAAGATCGTTTGACCCCGGCGCCAAGTCGGGCCAGCAGGGATGCCATGACGACAGGGTTGAAGAAGAGCGACGCGCAGCGGGCCGAACCCGACCGGATCGACGGCCGGCGCGCGCGCGGGCGTTCGAGCCACAGGCGCATCGTCGAGGCGATGATGGAACTGATCGTCGCGGGCGACCTGTCGCCGAGCGCGGCGCGCGTCGCCGAAGAGGCGGGCATCGGCCTGCGCACCGTGTTCCGCCACTTCGACGATATGGATGCGCTCTATGCCGAGATCACCGCGAAGATCACCGAGGAGGTGATGCCGGTGGTGATGGCGCCCTATCCCGACCAGCCGTGGCGCGACAACATCCGCGAGCTCGTCGGACGACGCGTGCGCGTGTTCGAGAGGACGCTGCCGTTTCGCCTTGCCGCCAATATCAAGCGCTACAACTCCCCGTTCCTGATGGGGCAGTACAGCCGGGTCGTGATGCTCGAACGCGAACTGATCGTCCGCCTGCTTCCGGCCGCGGTCCGGAACAACCGTATCGGTGTCGAGGCGCTGTGCGCGGCGCTGTCGTTCCATAGCTGGCGCACGCTTCGCCACGATCAGAGCCTGTCGGCCGAAGACGCGGGCACGGTGATGCGCCAGATGGTCGAGGCGCAGATCGCGGCGATCGCCGACGCGGACTGACGCCTATCCGGCCCGCGCGCGGCGGCGGCGGCGGCGGCGCAGTCCCCAGACGAGCGCGGACAGCAGCAGGACGATCCCTCCGGCCCACAGACCAAGGCGGATCAGCCGCGGCTTGCCCTGCCGTTCGAAGGCATAGCGGTTGATCTGTTCGTCGGCGGTGTAGCCCGCGGGCATGTCGAGGACGCCATTGGCTTTCGCATAAGCGCGATAGTCGGCCATCATCGCGGCGAAGCGGTCGGGCTCGGCGGCGGCAAGGTCGCGCGTCTCGCCCGGATCGGCCTTCAGGTCGAACAGCCGCCATTTCCCGTCGCCGGTGGGTGCGAGATTGCGCACCAGCTTGTAATCGCCGCGAAACAGCGCGGCATTGCCCGACAGTTCATAGCCGAGCGGCGCGTCGCCATGGACGCTGCCGCCCCGCCCCCCGAGCATCGGCACGAGACTGCGCCCGGTGACGGGTTCGACCGCCCTGCCCTGCCAGGACCCGCCATGCCCCGGCACGCCCGCCAGTTCGGTCAGCGTCGGCAAGATATCCGTGACATGCGCGAGGCCGTCGTTGATCGCCCCCGCGCGAATAGCGGCATGGCCGGGCCAGGCGATGATCAGCGGAACGCGCAGTCCGCCTTCGGACGCGGTGAACTTGTAGCCCGCGAGCGGCGATGCCGCGGCGCTCGCCCAGCCCGGCCCGATCGCGGCGAAGCTGCCACGCCGGCCGATATTCGCCGTCGAGAGGTCGTATTGCATATCGAGGAACAGCCGATTGCGCAGGCTGCTGAACGGATTGGTCGGCTCGGCGCCATTGTCCGACAGAAAGACGAAGATCGTGTTGTCGTAGTCGCCGGTGGCCTTGAGATGCGCGACGAGGCGGCCGATCTCGCGGTCCATCGCGGTCGCCATGCCGCCATAGGCCTGCATCACGCGCACCGCCGCAGCACGCTCTTCGGCGTCGAGTTTCTTCCAGTCGGGAGTGGTCGGCATGGTGACGACCGGCGCGCCCGCCGGCACGATGCCCAGAGCCGCGGCACGCTTCGCCCGCGCTTCGCGCAGCGCGGTCCAGCCGTCCCGATACATCGCCGAATAGCGCGCGATGTCGC
This sequence comes from Sphingopyxis sp., assembly GCF_016463645.1. Lineage (GTDB taxonomy): Bacteria > Pseudomonadota > Alphaproteobacteria > Sphingomonadales > Sphingomonadaceae > Sphingopyxis. Next base: position 58,925 of record NZ_JAEMQX010000009.1, read on the forward strand.
TGTCGGGCGCCTGCACCGGGATATGGTTGGCGAGGAAGTTGATCGAGGCGAGGAAGGGTTTGCCGCTCTTCCGGTCGGCCTCGATATAGTCGATCATCCGCTGCACGACGAAGCGCGACGAATAATAATCCTTCGGCAAGGTCGCGGGCTTGCCATTCTCGGTCCAGTTCGCCTTGTCGTACATGCCCTCGATCGGGCGCTGTTCGAAATTGTCGGCGCCCGCATCGGCGAGGCTGAAGGCCCGATCGTAGCCGCGCGCATGCGGCAACCGCCGGGCATCGCTGCCGAGATGCCATTTGCCGGTGAGGTAGGTGCGGTATCCCGCAGCTTTCAAAAGCTCGGCGATCGTCACGACGCGAAAGTTCATCACCGTGTCGTAACCGGGCTTGCCGCGATGTTCGTCGGGGATCGTCTCGGGCATGTTGCCGAGCCCGTTGCGGTGGTTCATCACCCCCGTCTGCAGCATCGCGCGCGACGGCGAACAGGACGCCGCAACATGGAAGTTGGAGAAGCGCATCCCCGCCTTTGCGAGGGCATCGATGTTCGGCGTGGCGATTTCGGAACCGAAGGCGCCGACATCGGAAAAACCCCAGTCGTCGGCGAGCAGGATGACGATATTGGGATGTTTCGGCGCCGATGCCGCTGGCTGCCCCTGCACAGGGCCGATGCCGATGAGCGCGGCGATAGCGATGATGGCAGCACGCCGGGACCCGCCTAAGCGACCCGGCATTTAGTGATCCTCCTGCGTACTGCCATCACTCCCACCCCCTCGGGATGTGACACTTACTATGTCAATATATCGGCAAGTCAATGGGGCGATAATGACCGGGCAACCCTATCGTTCGCGATACCGGGGCGCGCGTTTCTCAAGGAAGGCGGCGAGCGCTTCGCGATGATCCCCGGTCGCCGACAGGATCACCTGCTGCCGGTCCTCGATCGCCATCGCGGCTTCGAGGCTGGGTGCGTCGATATTGAGATTGAGCGCCTGTTTCGAGAGACGCAGGCCATAAGGCGAGGTCGCGAGCATCTCGTCCGCCAGCGCGAGGCCGCGTGTCAGCAGCGCTTCCTCGTCGACGATCTCGCTGACGAGCCCGGCACGCAAGGCGCGCTCGGCATCGATGAAGCGGCCGGTCAGGATCATTTCGGACGCGAGGCTTGCGCCGACGAGCCGCGGCAGGAAATAGCTCGACGCCATGTCGCAGCCGCCGAGGCCGATGCGGATATAGGCGGCGTTGCAGCGAAACGACGGCGCCGCATAACGGACGTCGGAGGCGAGCAGCAGCGACAGCCCGCCACCGCACGCCGCACCATGGCCCAGCGCGACGATCGGCTGCGGGCAGGCGCGCATCTTGCGATAGATATTGCCGATTCCGGTCTGCGTGCGGAGCGTGCGGAGCACAGGCGTTTCGTCGCTCGACCGGTCTTCCCGGATGTCGAGCCCGGCGCAGAAGCCGCGCCCGGCGCCGCGCAGGATGACGACGCGGATCTCGGGACGTTCGGCGAGCCCGCCGAAATAGGCATTGAGTTCGTCGACGAGCCCCTCGTTCAGCGCGTTCAGGCGCTCCGGCCGGTTGAGCGTCGCGATCTCGACCGCGCCGCGCGCCTCGACGAGCAACTCGCTCACAATGTCTGCCCGTCGTCGACGGTGATGACGCTGCCCGTGATCCCGAGCGCGGCGTCGGAACAGAGCATCAGCAGCGGGGCGTGCAGGTCGCTCGGCGGGCGCATGCGCTGGCGCGGGAAGCTCTTCACCATGGCGGCGCCGACGTCGCTGTCGAACAGTTCGGCGGTCATTTCGGATTCGAAATAGCCGGGCTGGATCACATTGACGCTGATTCCGCGCCGCGCCCATTCGCGCGCGAGCGCCTTGCCGAGGTGGCGCACCGCCGCCTTGGTCGCGCCATAAACCGACGTCGCGGGAAACACCTTCTCGGCGGTGATCGAGCCGATCAGCACGATGCGACCGTGCTGCTTCTCGCGGCTGCCCGCCTTGTCGAGGCGCCTCGCGCCCTCGGTCGCGGTCAGGAAGACGCCGCGGACATTGGCGGCGAGCAGGAAATCGACCTCCTCGACCGACAGCCCCATCGCCATTTTTTCCGTCGCGACCCCGGCGTTGGCGACGATGGTATCGACGGTGCCGAAGGCGGCCTCGGCAGCGTCATAGGCCGCCCTGGTCGATGCCTCGTCGGTAACGTCCATGCTGACGGCAATCGCCTGCCCGCCCGTCGCCTCGATCGCGGCGACCTGTTCGGCGAGCTTGTCGGCGCGGCGCGCGGCGAGCACGACCTTCGCGCCCGAGGCCGCCAGCGCTTTCGCAAAGCCCGCGCCCAGCCCCGAGGAGGCGCCGGTCACCAGCGCCACGCGTCCCGTGAGATCGAACTTCGGTTGCTCCGCCATCATGCTCCCTTTCCTTCGTTACCTATGCATTGGGCTCGATTGACGTTCACGTCAACCGGACGCGCGGGTTGGCTGAAAAACCGCGACAAACATATTGACGAAGCGATTTTGTTCCCCTATTGTTCTCTTCGTGCACAACGAACCTCATCCCCCGTCGCGGCTGCCGAGCGCGGCGGGCGGGGGATAAAGGTCACCGCGTGTCGGTGGGCTTCACAATATATTGATCGCGGTCCTCGACGGGGACATTGCCCTGGATCAGGTGACGGCTGGCGTAGACGCCGTCGCAGATTTCGATGTCGAAGCGCTCCTGATCGCGCCGCCGCGTCTCGTCCAGAATATCGCCGATGGCGTCCGCATCGACGTCGAGCCGTCGCAGCGCCTCTTCCGCCATCACCAGTGCCGATTCGAAGGTTTCGCGGACCTGATAATCGACATTGGCGTGAACGAGCTCGATCGCATGCTCGCGGTCGAACGCGCGCGCCAGCAGGGGCGTGTGCGGGAACTCGGCCTTCACCAGCTCGACAATCCTGAGCGTGGTCTCGCGATCGTCGGTCGCGACGATGATCATTCGCGCGCTGTGCGCGCCCGCGGCATGCAGGATGTCGAGCCGCGTGCCGTCGCCGTAATAGATCTTGAATCCGAAGGCCATCGATTCGCGGATCGCGATCGTATCGGTGTCGATCAGCGAGATGGAGCAGCCATTGGCGAAGAGCGGCTGGCTGACGATCTGGCCGAAACGGCCGAAGCCGATCATCAATATGCTGGCGCTGAGGTCGTCGGCGACATCGAGATCGTCCGTCTTGTCCTCGGCGCGCGGCATGAAGCGATCGTGCAGGATGATCATGACCGGGGTCAGCACCATCGACACGATAATGATCGCGGTCAGCGTCGCATTGCTTTCGGCATCGATGATGCCGACGCTCGCCGCCGCGGCGTAGAGCACGAACGCGAATTCACCGCCCTGCGCCATCAGCACCGCGCGCTCGACCGCCTCGGCATGGCCGCTTCTGAACAGGCGCGCGACCGAGTAGATCACGATCATCTTGAGCGTCATGTATGCGGTGACCGAGATCGCGATCAGCCCGGCGTTGGCGGCAACGATATTGAGGTCGAGCGCCATGCCGACGCCGAGGAAGAAGAGGCCGAGCAAGATGCCGCGAAAGGGTTCGACGTCCGCTTCGAGCTGATGGCGGAAGGAGGATTCGGAGAGCAGAACCCCGGCGAGGAAGGCGCCCATCGCCATCGAGAGGCCGGCGGTCTGCATCGCGAGCGCGGCGCCGAGAACGACGAGCAGCGCGGCGGCGGTCATCACCTCGCGCGCCTTCGCCCGCCCGAGCAGCCGGAACATCGGGTCGAGCAGATAGCGGCCCGCAAGGATCAGGCCGACGATCGCGCCGAGACCGATCGCGACGGCGATCAGACGGTCGGTCATCGACACCGCCTCGCCGCCCGGGGCGAGGAAGGCGGTGAGCGCGAGCAAGGGCACGATCGCCAGATCCTCGAGCAGCAGGATCGCGATGATCCGGCGCCCCTTGGGCTGGCCCATCTCGCGCCGCTCGTCGAGCATCTGCATGACGATCGCGGTCGAGGTGAGGACGAAGCCGGTGCCGGCGACGAAGCTTGCCGCCACCGGATAGCCGAGCGCGAGCCCGACACAGATGAGCAGCGCGATCGCGCCGCCGACCTGCGCCGCGCCGAGCCCGAAAATCTCGCCGCGCATCGCCCACAGGCGCGACGGCTGCATCTCCAGCCCGATGATGAAGAGGAACATGACGACGCCGAGTTCGGCGACGTGCAGGATCGTCTGCGCGTCCGAAAAGAGCGCCAGCCCGAATGGACCGATCGCAAGGCCGGCTGCGAGATAGCCGAGCACCGACCCGAGCCCGAGGCGCTTGAACAGCGGCACCGCGACGACCGCGGCCGCGAGCAGGATCACGATCGGCAACAGGTCGAACCCGTGCGCCGCCGCCTCGGCGGCATGTGCTGTTTCGGCGGCCATGGTTCGTCCCCTACCCGGTCGTTGAGCGACCAAGGTGCCCGGGAAAGGTATCGGGAATCAAGCTCTGGTGAGAAAATCCCCGATCAGCGCGCGCCACGCTCCGTCGATTGCGAATGGGGGCGCGCGGCGGGGGCTTTTCCCCATGCCGCGTCGGGCTTCGCCTGCATCGTGAAGCGCAGCGTACCGCCGCCGCGGATCTCGGCGTCCGAAATCCAGCTGCGCGTCAGCGGCTTGCCGTTGAGTTCCACCTTGCCGACATAGGGGTTGGCTTCCGAAAGGCCCGCAGTCTCGATGGTGAAGCGCTTGCCCCCGGGCAGGTTCAGCACCGCGCGATCGACGAAGGGGCGCCCGATGACATATTGGTTCGACCCCGGCGCGACCGGATAGAAACCGAGCCCGGTGAAGACGAGCCAAGCCGACATCTGGCCGAGATCGTCGTTGCCCGAAAGCCCGTCGGGGGTCGGCTTGTACTGGCTGTCGACGATCTGCTTCAGTCGCTCCTGCGTCCGCCACGGCGCGCCGGCATAGGCGTAGAGATAGGCGACATGGTGGCTCGGCTCGTTGCCGTGGATATACTGGCCGATCAGCCCGGCGATATCCTCGGCATGGCTATAGTCGAGCTTCGAATTGTCGTAATCGAACATCGCGTCGAGCTTCGCGATCGTCTTCGCATCGCCGCCGAGGATGCGGAAGAGCGCGGCCTGATCCTGCGGGACGAACCACGAATATTGCCAGGCATTGCCCTCGGTATAGTCCGAGCCATAGTTGATCGCGGTGGGGTCGAACGGGGTGCGGAAGCTGCCGTCGGCCTTGCGCGCGCGGAGCCAGCCGGTCCTGGCATCGAAGCTGTTCCGCCAGTAACCGGCGCGCTTGTAGAAGCGGTCGGCGATGTCCTTGCGGCCCATTTTCTCCGCCATGCGCGCGATCGTCCAGTCGTCATAGGCATATTCGACGGTCTTCGACGCCGCCTCGGGCTCGCGGTCGATCGCGACATAGCCGAGCTTCATATAGTCGCCGAGCCCGCCATAGGGGGCGTATTCGGCGCTCGCGACCATTGCTTCGAGGGCTTCGTTCGCGTCGAAATCGCCGACGCCCTTCATATAGGCATCGGCGATCACCGGGACCGCGTGATAGCCGATCATCGTCCATGTCTCGCGGCCGTGGAACTGCCACACGGGGAGGATGCCGTGCGGGCTATGCTTACGGCTCGCGACGAGCGATTTGACGATGTCGCTGTTGGTCCGGTCGGGGGCGACAAGCGTGAGCAGCGGGTGCTGCGCGCGGAACGTGTCCCACAGCGAGAAGGTCGAGCGGAAGGTGAAATCCTTCGCGCTGTGGACCGCATCGTCGGGGCCGCGATAGCGTCCGTCGACGTCGCTCCACACGCTCGGCGCGAGCAGGCTGTGATAGAGCGCGGTGTAGAGATTGGTGCGCATCGGCGCGGGCGCCTCGATCCGGAGCGCGCCGAGCGCCGTGCGCCATTCGCCTTCGGTACGGGCGCGGACGGCGTCGAAGCCGGCGCCCTCGGCGTCGAGGTTGGCGATAGCGCCCGCCTCGTCGACGCCCGAGAGCGCGACGCGGACTTCGAGCGGCGCCGTCAGCGCCCCGAAATCGAGCTTCGCCTCGAGCGCCTTGCCGAGTTTTTCAGCGAGCGCATCGCTGCCGCGGCCGGGTGCCTGGAAACCCTTGTACGGCACTTTCTCGTCGCGATCGAGGAAGGCGTGGGACTTGAGCGGCGCCGAGAAGCGCATCGCGAAATAGAGCTTGCGGCCGGGCGCCCAGCCGCGCGTCTCGCGGAAACCGGTGAGCGTGCCGTCGGAGCGAAGGTGCAGCCCCGACCAGAGGATCTTGCCCGGATAGTCGTAGAGCGACGAGCGGAGGTCGAGGAGCAGATGCGCGTCCTTGCCCGCGGGGAAGCTGTAGCGGTGGACGCCGACGCGCGTGCCAGCGGTGAGTTCGGCGCGGATGCCGCTGTCGGCGAGGGTGACGGCATAATAGCCGGGGCTCGCCTTTTCGGTCGCATGGTCGAAGCGCTGGCGATAGCCCGAGCCGGGCTGCTTCGGATCGCCCGGATCGAGCTTCACTTCGCCGACCTGCGGCATGACGAGGATGTCGCCGAGGTCCGAATGACCCGCGCCCGAGAAATGGGTGTGGCTGAACCCCTGGATCGTCGGGTCGTGGTAGCTGTAGCCCGCGGCATGATCGTAGCAGTCGCGGATCTGGCATGTCGCGTCGGTGTCGGGCGACAGTTGCACCATGCCGAAGGGCGCGGTCGCGCCGGGGAAGGTGTGGCCTTCGGGGCCGGTACCGATCATCGGATCGACGAAGCCCAGCGGATCGGGCCCCGGCTGTTCGGCGAAGGACTGGATCGGCAGGAGGGCGAGCAGCGCAGCGGCGGTGGCGAGGCGTTTCATGACGCCCTTGTGCCGCCGCCCGGGCGCGCTGTCCAACGGCGAACGCGAAGCCCGAGCTTCACGCGGCCGCATGGGTGCCGGCGCTTTCGACCGCATCCATCGCCAGCGCAATCGCGCCCAGCGGGCCGGCCATCGTCCCGAGCTCGGGCGAGATGACATAGGCGCCATTGCCGGGGACCTGCATATAATCCGCAAGGCTGGCCTCGAGCTTTGCGTTGATGCGGGGAAGCAACTGCGGCTGGCCCGAGAGCACGCCGCCGCCCATCGCGACGCGCATCGGCCCGGTCGTGCAGGCCAGCGCATGCACCATCGTCGCGAGCGTGTGCACGATCGGCTCCCACACCGGATCGTCGGGTCCGACGTCGGACAGCGAGCGGCCATTCAGCCGCGCTTTCAGCGCAGTGCCCGACGCCAGTCCCTCGACGCAATCGTCGTGGAAGCGGCAGACGCTGGTCATATCGTCGCCGGCGAGGCGCGGGACGAGAACATGACCGATCTCGCTGTGGCTGAACCCGCGCGTCGGACGACCGTGAACGATCAACCCGACCCCGACCCCGGTGCCCACGGTGACATAGGCGAAATCGTCGAGCCCGCGACCGCTTCCCCAGCGGATTTCCGCGAGCGCGGCGCCATTGACGTCGGTATCGAACCCGATCGGAACAGCGAACGCCGATTGCAGCGGCCCGAGCAGGTCGGCCCCCTCCCAATCGGCCTTGTTCGTCGCGCCGATCTGCCCGTAATCGGCTTTGGCGGGATCGACCCGGATCGGGCCGAAGGATGCGATCCCGAGACCGCAGAAACCGTGCGACGTCGCCCATTCATCGAGCACCGCCTTGATCGCGGGCAGCGTTTCCCATGGCACGGTGGTAGCGATCGTCCGCTGGTCGCGGATGTCGTCCGGACCCGCGGCAAGCGTGACGACGCATTTGGTGCCGCCGAGTTCGACGCCGGCGAACAGGCGCGCCCCGCCGCGGTCTGTTACAGGACCATCCATCAGCGCCATCCCCTCACCCGATCGCTGTGGCTTCTGACGGGCGCAGTGCCGCAGCGCAAGGCCGAAGCCCGGCAGGCGGCCGGAAACATGGTTTCTGATCCGGCAGATGGCAGGATTGGGAGAGATTTCACGAGGGATTCCGTTCTTATCATTTTCTTTTCGCTATCAAAAACTTGTCGCAAATTTGCGTCATGCGGGGGCCGAGCCGAAGGAAGGCGGGCGGTCGGCCTTGGCGGTGCCGAATTGCGACGGCTTGGCGCCCATCTCGAAGACAAGCTCGCCGCCGCCGATCAGGTCGCGATGCGCGATCCAGTTCCGGCTCCACGGTTTGCCGTTCCAGCGCACCGACTGCACATAAGGCCGGTCGGGGGCATTGCCCCCGGCGCGGACGGTGAGCGTCTTGCCCGCGCCGACCGTCACCTCGGCGACGTCGAACAGCGGCGATCCGAAGACGTAGATCGCGCTCACCGGATCGACCGGATAGAAGCCCAATGCCGAGAGGATGAACCAAGCGCTCATCTGGCCGCAGTCGTCATTGCCGATCACGCCGTCGGGGTCGTTCCTGTACATCTCGACGAGCAGACGCCGCACCATCGCCTGCGTCTTCGCGGGCGCGCCGCAATAGGCGTACATATAGGCGACATGGTGGTTGGGCTCGTTGCCATGCGCATATTGGCCGACGAGCCCCGAAATGTCGGGCGGCGCATTGTCGGGCAGGGTCGAGGGCGCGTTGAACAGCGCGTCGAGCTTTTTCTCGAATTCCGCGTCGCCGCCGAAATGCCCGATCAGTCCATAGACGTCGTGCTGGTTGAGGAAGGTCGCCTGCCAGCCGTTCGCCTCGGTATAGTCGCGCCATTTCTTGACATTGTGGCCGATCTGGACCGGGTCATAATCCTTCCACCAGCTTCCGTCCCTGAAGCGCGGGCGCGCGAAGCGGGTTTCGGGGTCGATGACGCCGCGATAGTTCCGCGCGCGCTTGCGCAATGCCGCGGCGTCGTCCTTGGCGCCGACGGCATCGGCGAGATGCGCCATCGCCCAGTCGTCATAGGCATATTCCTGCGTCCGGCTGACCGATTCCCACACCTCGTCGCACGGAATATAGCCGAGGTCGTAATAGAAGCCGCGGCCGAGCGTGCTGTCGATATCCTTGTAATCGCGGTCGAAGGCGCGGCGGCGGATGTTCGGCCATGCGGCGGCATAGTCGGCGCTGATGCCTTTCGCATGCGCCTCGGCGAGCACCGACACGCCGTGCCAGCCGATCATGCACGCGGTTTCGACCCCCTGCAGCGGCCAGACAAGCGGCCCGGCGGGGCTCTGCGTGGTCTGGCGGCAGATATCGCGGACGAGCAGCGCAGCGCGCTCGGGGTCGATCAAAGTCAGCAGCGGATGGAGCGCGCGATAGGTGTCCCACAGCGAATAGGTGCTGAACGCCTCCTCGCCCTGCTCGGCGCGGTGCACCTCGCGATCGAGCCCGACATAGCGGCCGTCGCGGTCGGTGAAGAGCGTCGGCGCGAGCTGCGCATGATAGAGCGCGCTCGTCATGATCGTGCGCTGCGCCTCGGTCCCTCCCGCCACGCGGATGCCGCCGAGCGCCTTGGCCCAGATGCCGCGCGCGGACTTTACCGCACCGTCGAAATCCCAGCCCTTCGCCTCATAGGCGAGCGCATCGCGCGCGCCCTGCACCGCGACCGCCGAAAGGCCGGTCTTGATCAGGATCGGATCGCCGCCCGCCTCGTCGAAGAAGAAAGCGACCTTGAGCCTGTTGCCCTTGATCGACTTGGCGCCGTCGGGCGCGGGTTTGCCGTCGTCGCCGAAAAATTGCACCCGGTCGGGGCGGCGCGACATCTGCATCGCGAAATGGATATGGCGGCCCTTCGCCCAGCGGTTGACCTGCCGGCTGCCGGTGAGCGTGCCGTCCTCGCCGAGGTCGAGCGACGCCTTTTCGACGACGATACCCTTGTCCCAGTCATCCTCGATCGCATGCGCGAAATCGATCAGGATATGGCCCGCGCCCTGACCGAAATGATAGCGGTGCAGCCCGCAGCGTTCGGTAACGGTGAGTTCGGCGAGCACGCCGGTCTCGAGCTTCACTCGGTAATAGCCGGGCTCGGCATGCTCGTCCGAATAGCGCTGGCGAAACCCCTCGCCGGGCTTTTCGATCGTGCCGGGTTCGAGTTTCAGCTCGCGCCGCGTCGGCACGACGAGTACGTCGAGCATGTCGCCGATGCCGGTGCCCGACAGGTGCGTATGGCTGAACCCCATGATCGAGCCGTCTTTCTGGTGGTAGCCCGAGCAGGCGTCCCAGCCATGGGTGTTCGTATCGGGGCTCAATTGTGCCATCCCGAACGGCAGCGACGCGCCGGGGAAGGTGTGACCATGCCCGCCGGTGCCGATGAAGAGGTTCGGCTTGCCGGGCGCGAGCGCGGCGCCGCCCGCCACCGAGCGCGAACAGCCTGCGGGGACGGCACCGCCGAGCGCAAGCAAGCCCGTTGTGGCGAGAAGCTGGCGGCGGCTCGTCGTCATCATCGCGCCCGCTCCGCTCACAGCGGCCGCGCCAGCAGCGCGGGGCGCTTGTCGGCGACCTCGACGATCAGCTGGCCGAACAGCGCGTTCGCCCAGGCGAACCAGCTGCGCGTGAAGTTCTTCGGATCGTCCTTGTGGAAGCTTTCGTGCATGAAGCCGGTGCCGCC
>NZ_JAEMQX010000193.1 GCF_016463645.1 Sphingopyxis sp.
CGGCGTCGACGGCTCGCCCGCCAACGCCCGCGCCGCGTGCGAAGGCTCGCTGCAGCGGCTCGGCATCGACACGATCGACCTCTTCTACCAGCATCGCGTCGATCCATCGGTGCCGATCGAGGAAACCGTAGGCGGGATGATGGAGCTGGTGAAGGAGGGCAAGGTGCGCCACATCGCGCTGTCCGAAGCCGGGCCCGAAACGATCCGCCGCGCCGCGAAGGCCGCGCCGATCACCGCGCTGCAGAGCGAATATTCGATCTGGGAACGCGAGGTCGAGGACGAGATACTGGGCGCGTGCCGCGACAACGGCATCGGCTTCGTTCCCTATTCGCCGCTCGGCCGCGGCTTCCTTGCGGGCGCAGTGCGCAGCCGCGACGAGCTGCCCGAGCATGACTGGCGCCGCAACGATCCGCGCTATTCGGAGGAAAATCTGCCCTCCAACCTCGCGATCGTCGATGCGATCGGCGCGGTCGCCGACCGGCATGGCGTGTCGAAAGCGCAGGTCGCGCTCGCCTGGCTGCTCGCGCAGGGTCACGATATCGTTCCGATTCCCGGCACCAAGCGCCGCGCGACGATGGAGGACAGCGTCGCCGCCGCCGACGGCGCGATCACCGCCGCCGACCTCGCCGCGATCGACACCGCGGCGCCGAAGGGCGGAACCAGCGGCCCGCGCTATGGCGAACAGGGCATGCGGATGGTGCGGCTCTAGTCGGCCGCCGGCTCGCCGTCGAAGGGCGGTTCGGCGGCGATATGCTCCTTCACGCTGAGCGCGGCGCCGATCGACGAGCAGACGATCAGGCCGATCGCCGCCCATTGCATCGCCGAAAGCCGCTCGCCGAGCACGAGGAAGCCCATGAGCGCGCCGACCGCGGGCTCGGCGCTCAGCAGGGTGCCGAAGGTGTGCGAGGGCAGACGTGGCAGCGCGATCATTTCGAGCCCATAGGGGATCGCGCTCGACACCAGTCCGACACCGATACCGACCGCGAGGATCTCGGGCTGGAGCAGCGCCGATCCGGCGTGCGCGATACCGATCGGCGCCGCGACGACCGCCGCGACGATCACGCCTCCCGCCGCCGCAGCGGGGCCATGTTCGGCGCCCGCCCGCCGCCCGATCAGGATATAGGCGGCCCAGCAGAGCCCGGCGAAGAGCGCGAGCGCGATCCCGCGCCAGTCGAGATGCGCCGCGCCGTCGCGCAGCGGCAACAGCAGCACCAGTCCGGCCACCGCGATCCCGATCCACAGGAAATCGCTGCGGCGGCGCGACGTCAGCACCGCAACGCTCAGCGGCCCGATGAACTCGATGGCGATCGCGATGCCGAGCGGAATATAGGACAGCGACTTGTAGAAGCTGAGGTTCATCGCCCCCAGCACCAGGCCATAGGCGAGAATCGACCGCCAGCCGGACCGGATGTCCAGCCGCCACGGCCGCAGGATCGCCGACAGCAGGATCGCGCCGAAAATCAGGCGCAGCGCGGTCGTCCCTTCGGGCCCGATTGCCGGGAACAGGCTCTTGGCAAGCGTCGCGCCGCCGGTCACCGACAGGAGCGACAGGAACAGCGCGCCCAGAGCGGGCAGATCGGTTCGGCTATTCATTCGGGTGGCAACAGGGGCAGTCATGGCGTTCCTCGACCGGATTTCGGCGCGAGAGCTATCCGATTTGCCGCGGCAAGTGTGATCGAATCTGACGCCCTGTCGATAAATATTCCTGATAGGGTCCGCTATCGGGTCGCCTTCAATCCTTCATGTCGATCCGCGCGCACAGCGCATCGACCTTTTCCGCCAGTTCGCTGACCCGCATCTGGTCGAGCTTCTCGTGCAATCGCATGATCTCCAGCTCGGCGCGCAGATTGATCTCGTAGTCGACGCCGGCGGTCAGCCGGTCCTTCGCCGCCTGCCGGTTCTGGCTCATCATGATGATCGGGGCCTGCACCGCGGCGAGCGTCGAGAGCATCAGATTGAGGAAGATGAAGGGATAGGGATCGAACGCCAGCCCGAAACGCTGCAGCACTTCCGAATTGAGCAGCATCCAGCCCAGCAGCACCAGCGTGAAGACGATGATGAAACCCCACGAGCCGCCGACCGCCGCGACCCTGTCGGCCAGCCGGTCGCCCCTGCTCGCCTGAGCATCGCCGATATCGGCGGCGTCGCGGCTGCTCGGCGCGCGCCGGGAGATCGCCTCGACCACGCGGCGCTCTTCGACGTCGAGCTCGTCGAACGCGCGCCCGAGCAGCCGCAACGACAGATCGTTGAGATGCGTGCTCTGGTTCATTCGGCTCCCATCACATCCAGCGCCAGATGCCGGCGACCATATAGCCGAGCGCACCATGCCCCCATGTCGCTGCAATCCAAAGCACAAATCCGCCCAGCAGCGCGTGCGGCCGCGGGATTGCCTCGCCCCACGACGCGGCCCCGCCGATCTGCCGCGCATAGGGGAGGAAACTCGTCCGCGCCGCCCAGCCGCGCCAGGCGTCGCCCATCAGCCGCGCCTTCTTCGCATCCTGCCCCGCCGATCCGACGAGCGCGAGGAAGATGATCGTCGCCGACAGGACGATCTGCCCCGGTGTCGGCATCACCAGCACATGCGCGAGCGCCCACAGCGCGAAGCCCCACATCATCGGGTGCCGCGTGATCGCGAATACGCCGCGCGGGTCGGCCGCAGCATCCCTCGCGGCGTGGGGCGCGGGCAGCGCCGGATTGCCGATCAGCGACCCGATGAACAGGATGCTCGCGAACAGCACGATCAGCGATGCGAGAATCCACAGCGGATCGTCGACGGTCCACAAGGGCGGCTCGGGCGGCATCCCGCGCCACGCCTGTATGATCAGGATCAGGCACGCGATCGCGACGATCGAATAGGTGATCTGGAATCCCCGCTCGCCCAGCCGGCCCGCAAGGCCGTCGCGAAGCGGATGCGACAGCGCGAGGTGCGACCCGACGAACAGCACGCAGGTCGTGATCAGAAGCGACATCGGTTGCATGGCAAACCCCTCATCGAGCAATCGCCGCCATCGATCGCCCGGCATGCGGGCGACTCGGGCGCCGTTCGCCGACACCATCCGTCACAAAGATAACAGTGTCAACATAGAGGGTACGGAGCAAGGCAGGCGATCGTACGCCTGCCTTCCCCTATCTGTCGTAGGCCTTGGGCAAAGCCCCTTCCTGCGGCGTCGCGTACCGATCGCGCAGGCGATCCTGCCGCGTCGTCAGCGACTGTGCCTTGCCGTCGATCCAGACCGCGGTCGGACGGCTGCCGAGTTCGAGCGGATCATTGTCCCAAATCACGACGTCGCCGACGCGCCCCGGGCGGAGCGAGCCGATGCTGCCCTCCATGCCCACGGTGCGCGCGGGCACGCTGCTGATCGCAGCAAAGGCCTGGTCCCACGTCATGCCGCTCGCCCCCGGCACGCGCGCGAGGCCGACGAGATTGCCCGCATATTGCGTCGCATAGCCCATCTTGTGCGCGTCATCGTCGTCGAACACGCCTACCGACACATCGACGCCCGCAGCCTTGAGCCGTCCGGCGTTCGACTGCGTCGCGCCAAGCTGTTCGAACGTGCCCGGCAGATCGGTGAGCGGCGAAACGAGCACCGGCACCTTTGCCGCCGCAATCTCGCGCGCGACGATCCAGCCCTCGGTCACCCCGACGAGCACGAGCTTCAACGCGGGGAATTCGCCCTTCAGCTTGATGACGTTGACGATGTCCGCGGCGCGGTCGACGCGCACGAACAGCGGCGTCGTCCCGTCGATCACGCGGACGAGCGCGTCGGCGTCGGCGCGCTGGATCATCGCGTCATTGCCCCATTCGGCAAGCGATGCGGGGTTGCGCGCATAGCTGCGTGCGGCGAGCAACTGCTCACGGAACAGGAGGAAGGTCGCGGCGCGGCTGCCCCCCGCCTTCGACGCGCCATCCTCGCCGAATGCGACATATTGCAGCGCGCGCGGCCTGGTCACCATGTCCATATCGTCGGCGAGGTCGACGACCGCGCCCTGGCCTGCGAACAGGTTGCTGCTGCCGCCCGGCGCGACGATCGCCCGCGTGACGCCCGAAGCGCGGTTCACCGCGACGGGCGAGCCCATCGGATTGAGCGCGGGCGCGATGTCGAGCCCCGCCGAAAAGCGGGTACGCGGGGCCGAACGATCGTTCGTGCCGCTGACGGCATCGACTTCGGTCAGCCCGACCCGGCTGAACGCCGCGACGATGCCCGGCGTGACATAGCGGCCCTGCGCGTCGACGCGTTCGATGCCCGCGGGCACCGAAACACCTGCGCCCGCCGCGACGACCTTGCCGCCGCGCACGACCACGGTGCCGCCCTCGATCGGCGCGCTGCCGTCGCCGATGACGAGCTTCGCGTTGGTGATCGCGACGTCCTGCGCCGCGGCCGGCACCGCAACCACGGCGGCGGCGGAGAGAAGGAGCGCGCGGATCATTTCACATCTCCTTCGCCCGGCTGGCCAAGCTCGAAATCGCTCACCGGACGCCGCTTCGGATCATTGGCGTCGAACATCAGCGCGCCGTCGATCCACACCTTTTCGGGGCGGGTATAGGCGCTGAACGGATTGCCGTTCCACAGCACGACATCGGCCATCTTGCCCGGCTTCAGGCTGCCCGTCCTGTCGGCGATGCCCAGCGCCTTGGCGGGATTGTACGACAGCCAGGTCCATGCCACCTCGTCGCTGACGTCGATGCCGATGCGGCGCCCAGCGGCGCGCGCCTTTGCGGCTTCCTGATTGAGCCGCTGGATCTGGTTCGCGTCGTCCGAATGGACGATGGTGCACGCGCCCGCCTTGTAGACGAGCGGAATATTCTCGTTGACGCTGTCATAGGCTTCCATCTTGAAGCCCCACCAGTCGGCCCACATCGCCGAGCAAATGCCTTCCTTCGCGAGGATGTCTGCGATCTTGTAGCTTTCGACCGCGTGATGGAAGGTCGACACCTTGTAGCCGAACTCCTTCGACATATCGATGACGAGCGCCATCTCGTCGGCGC
>NZ_JAEMQX010000072.1 GCF_016463645.1 Sphingopyxis sp.
GGATACCGGCGTTGAACAGGTTGGTTTCGAGGAAGATCTGGCCGTCGGTGATCGAGATCACGTTGGTCGGGATGTACGCCGACACGTCGCCGGCCTGCGTTTCGATGATCGGCAGCGCGGTGAGCGAGCCCGAACCATTGTCCTCGTTCATCTTCGCAGCGCGCTCGAGAAGGCGGCTGTGGAGATAGAAAACGTCGCCGGGATAGGCTTCGCGGCCCGGCGGGCGGCGGAGCAGCAGCGACATCTGGCGATAGGCTACGGCCTGCTTCGAAAGGTCATCATAGACGATCACGGCGTGCATGCCGTTGTCGCGGAAGAACTCGCCCATCGTGCAGCCGGTGTAGGGCGCGAGGAACTGCAGCGGAGCGGGCTCCGACGCGGTCGCGGCGACGACGATCGAATATTCCATCGCGCCATTTTCTTCGAGCTGACGCACGATCTGCGCGACGGTCGAACGCTTCTGACCGACCGCGACGTAGATACAGTAGAGCTTCTTGCTCTCGTCATCGCCGGCGTTCGCCTGCTTCTGGTTGATGAAGGTGTCGATCGCGACGGCGGTCTTGCCGGTCTGACGGTCACCGATGATCAGTTCGCGCTGGCCGCGGCCGACGGGGACGAGCGCGTCGAGCGCCTTGAGGCCGGTCTGGACGGGTTCGTGCACCGAGGTGCGCGGGATGATGCCGGGCGCCTTCACTTCGACGCGCATGCGCTTGTCGGCCTTGATCGGGCCCTTGCCGTCGATCGGATTGCCGAGGCCATCGACGACGCGGCCGAGCAGGCCCTTGCCGACGGGGACGTCGACGATCGTGCCAGTGCGCTTGACGGTGTCGCCTTCCTTGATCTCGGCGTCCGAGCCGAAGATCACGATGCCGACGTTGTCGGCTTCGAGGTTGAGCGCCATGCCCTGCACGCCGTTGGCGAATTCGACCATTTCACCGGCCTGGACATTGTCGAGGCCGTGGACGCGGGCGATGCCGTCGCCGACCGAGAGAACCGAACCGATTTCGCTGACCGTTGCGTCGGTGCCGAAATTGGCGATCTGGTCCTTGATGACCTTGCTGATTTCAGCGGCGCGGATTTCCATGGTTTAGCCTTTCATCGCCTGTGCGAAGCTATTGAGACGGGTACGGATGCTGCCGTCGATCAGCTGGCTGCCCAGCTGGACGACGAGGCCGCCGAGAATGGCGGGATCGACGGTCGTCGCGACGGTGACGTCGCGCCCGACACGGGATTTGAGGTTCGCGGTCAGCGACTTCACCTGTTCGGCGGTGAGCGGGTGCGCGCTGGTGACCTTGGCGGTCACTTCGCCGCGGTGATCGGCGACGATCGCGTCGAAGGCGCCGATCATGCCGGGCAGATCGGCGAGACGGCGATTCTCGGCGAGCACGCCGAGGAACTTCGCGGTCAGCGAATCGAGCTTCAGCGCCTTGGCGACCGCGGCGATGGCGTTCGCGGCGTCGGCGCGGCCGACGACGGGGCTCGCGATCAGGTTCGAAAGGTCGGCCGAATCGGCGAGGCCGGCTTTCAGCGTCGCGAGGCTCTTCGCCACCGCGTCGATCGCGTTCGATTCGCGGGCCAGATCGAACAGCGCGCTGGCATAACGGCCCGCGAGGCCCGCCGTGATGTTGCCCTGAATGCCGCCGGAATTCTCCACGCGCGAAAGTCCTTTTCTACGATCCCGAGGGGGATGGCTGCGCGGATTTTTGATGACATCCGAAAATGCCCCCGCTGCAAAGTCGGGGCGCGCGTAGCAACGATTTTGCTGCAATGCAAGGATGTGCGGCGATTGCTTTTGGCCCCTGCTGCGATAGGGACGGCAGAACCGAAAATTACGGGCGTGGAGGAAGAACGGGCGATGGGCGAGATGATCCGGAAGGTGATGGACGATGGTGCTGAAATCGCGGTCTATCACGCCGAAGCGGAAGGCGAGCGCCGCGGCGGGCTGGTGCTGGTCCAGGAGATTTTCGGGGTTACCGACCATATCCGCGAGCTGGCGGACGAATATGCCGCAGACGGCTATGAAGTGCTGGCGCCCGCGCTCTTCGACCGCGAGCATCCGGGGTTCGAGAGCGACTATTCGGGCCCCGGCTTCGAGCGCGCGGTGCAGCTGGCGCGCGAGCTTCATCCGTTCGAGCAGAGCCTGAAGGATGCGCAAACGTGCATCGACGCGCTGAAGGCGAAAGGCTCCGTCTTCATCACCGGCTATTGCTATGGCGGCTCGGTCGCTTGGCGAATGGCGCAGATCAGCCCCGATCTTGCGGCCTCGTCGGCCTATTACGGCAGCCTCGTGCCGACCATGTTCAGGGACGAGGCGCCCGCCTGCGCCGCGATCGCCCATTTCGGCCGCTACGACGACGGCATCCCGATGGAGGGCGTCGAGGCACTGATCGCCATGGACCATCCGGCCGCGCAAGTGTTCGTTTACGAAGCAGGGCATGGTTTCAACAGCGACCGGCGCAAGGATTATCACGAGCCGAGCGCCGAGCTGGCGCGCGAACGCACGCTGATGCTGTTCAAGGCTTGCGGGGGTTGAGGCTCGTCTTCATCCACGGCCCCGCTGCGTCGGGCAAGCTGACCGTCGCGCGCGAGCTCGCGGCGCTCACCGGCCTGCCGCTGTTTCACAATCACCTCGTCGTCGACGCGCTCCTCGCCGTGTTTCCGTTCGGCAGCCCGGCTTTCGTCGAGCTCCGCGAGCGGATGTGGATGGACGTGTTCCGCGCGGCGGCCACCGAAGGCCGTTCGCTGATCTTCACCTTCCATCCCGAAGCGAGCGTCGCCTCCGATTTTCCGGGGCGCGTCGTCGCGCTTGTCGAGGCCGCGGGCGGGCGGGTCGATTTCGTTGCGCTGGGCTGCGCGCCCGATGTGGTCGCCGCGCGGGTCGAAGCGCCGTCGCGGCAGGCGAGCGGCAAATTGTCGTCGCTGGCGCTGCTGCGCGACGTCGAAGCGCAGGGAGCCTTCGCCTATCCGCCGCTGCCCGCCGCGGCGATCGAGATCGATACGGGCGTGGTCGAACCGGCGGCGGCCGCCACGCTGATCCGCGAGCGGCTCGGACTCGACTAGTCGATGAAGCTTGCGCTCAATCTGCTGGTCTTCGTCCTCGTGCTTCTTCTGGTGGCGACGGCGCTCCTCTATACGCAGCAGCGGCGGATACTCTTCCCCGTGCCGCACGATTATCCGCGCGAAGCGCTGCCCGGCTTCCGGCTCGTCCATACGCAAACCTCCGACGGCTTGCGTCTGTCGGCCTTCTATCGCGTCGCGGCACCGGGTGCGAAGACGATCCTGTTCTTCCACGGCAATGGCGACAACATGCGGGGCGCGATCGAGGCCACCCGCGGGCCCGCGGCGGTGGGGCACGGGCTGATGCTCGTCGAATATCGCGGCTATGGCGGCAATCCCGGCTCGCCCGACGAAGCCGGTCTCTATGCCGATGGCGAAGCGGCGATGCGCTGGCTCGGCGAGGCCGGGGTCGGGACGCGCGACATCGTCGTTGTCGGCAACTCCATCGGGTCGGGCCCGGCGACCGAAATGGCGCTGCGGCACGACGTCGCGGCGCTGATGCTCGTTTCGGGACTGTCCGACCTGCCGTCGGTCGTGAAAAGCCAGGTGCCGCCCGTTCCGCACTGGCTGGTGCGCGACCGGTTCGACAATGTATCGAAGCTCGCCCGCGTGAAGGCGCCCGTCTATCTGATGCACGGAGACACCGACACGCTGGTACGGCCCGACAATCTCGAGCGCCTCGTTCGCGCACGGCCCGATGCGACGGTGGCGCGGGTTGCGGGCGCGGGGCACGAGCTGGCCTATACGGCGCCCGCGCAGGCGATTCTTACCGGCTGGGTGGACGGGCTCGGTTGACGGTCATCCGCCGGCCGGGGCTTTGGCCGCAGCGCCGCCCGCCGGCTGACAGTGATAGACAAGCCGCTCGTTGGGGGTGGCGGGCAGCGCGCTGCGGATCGCGTCCTGCTGCGCCGCGAGCCCGGCGAGCTCGTCGGGATTGGCGGTGCAGCTCCTGAGCGTGATCGCCGCGCGCGTCTCGCGCGCTTTCGTCATCGTTTCGGCGTCGAGAAGATAGCGTTCGACACGGTAGTCGCGTCCCCCCGAATCGATCGATGCGACGGTGACGGTCGCCTCCTCGTTCGGTACGAGGATGCGCTGCCAGCGGTCGTCGGCGCCCTGCGTGTACTGGGTGCGGCCGTTGACGCAGCCGCCCTTGCCGATGGTGATCGGTACGTCGGTCGTCGCCGACACGGTGATACGGCTGCGGTCGGGGCGGATCGTGCAGAGCAAATTGCCCTGCGCCAGCTTGGGTGTTTCGGTCGCGGGCGTCCCTGCCGCTTCCTCGGCGAGTTCCGCGTGGGCGTCGGGGCGCGTGGCGAACAGTACCGCGGCGGCGAGCACCAGCACCGCAGCCGCGCCGCCCGCGATCTTCGCATTGCGCAAATTCTTCTGGTTGTAGAAGAGCAGCCCGGCACCGGCGGCGAGCGCGCCGATCACGAACAAAACCCCGGCGAGCGCGATGCGATTCTCGCGCGCGGCGAGCGCCTCCTCCTCGGCACGCGCCAGCTTGCGTTCGCGATCGAGCTTTGCGGCGGCGTCCTTCGCGGCGTTGGCTTCCGCGCTCGCACGCGCTTCGGCGTCGAGCGCGGCGCGGTCGCGGGCGTCGGCCTCGGCCAGCGAAAGGCACGGCGTGCCGACGCTTGTATATTGCTGGCCCGCGTCGGCCAGGAAACGCAGCAGCTCGCGTCCGGCAATCGCGAAGGCGAAGGGCGAATCGCCGTCGTCGGCGCGCGTGATCGCGGTGTTGATCCCGGCGATACGGCCGCACTGGTCGACGAGCGGGCCGCCCGAATTGCCGCGCGAGATCTTGGCGGTGTGGATCAGCATCGCGACCCCGTCGACCGATTGCAGGTTCGACATATTGCCCTCGCTACGCGTCGGCGTGCGCGGGGTGATATAGTCGTTGGCGCTGCGCGCGGTCGCAAGGTCGACATTGCCCGGATAGCCCAACGCGACGACCTCGGCGCCCGAATCGAGCGGGCCGGTGTAGATGGCGGCGGCGGGCAGGCGGCCCTCGGTGATCTCGACCAGCGCGAGGTCGCGCGCGGTGTCGATCGCGATCAGCTTGCCCGCGAAGCTCTTCTGCCCTTCGGACGGCACCACGCCGAGCGCGACATTGTCCGGATATTTGGCAGCCGATTCGACGACATGCGCGTTGGTGACGATCCGTGTCGGCGAGATGGCGATGCCGCTGCCATGGCCGAAGCCGACGACCTCGCCGTCGACCATCGCGACGGTGACGACGCGGACGACGCTGCGCGATGCCGCGCTGATATCGTCGGCGGCGCGTGCCGGAAGCGTGAGGGCAAGGAGGGCGAGCAGCAGCGCAAGGAGGCGGGTCATGCGGCGCACCCTAGCCGCCGGAACTTTGAACGCAAGCATCGGGACGCACCTCGAATCGCGGCATGGCATCACTGTCGCCACCAAGAGAAAGGACGATCTGATGACCTATGCGATTACCGGCCTCGATGCCGATCGCTTCGCATCGCTGTTCGCAATGACCGATGCCGAACTCGCCGCGATCAATGCGCGGCGCGTGACGGCTACGGCGGACCGCGGCTTTCCGTGCCGTATCAGCCTCGAGGATGCGAAGGCGGGCGAGGAGCTGATCCTGCTCCATCACACGAGCCACGATGTCGCGACGCCGTATCGCAGCGCCTATGCGATCTATGTGCGGCCGGGTGTGGAAGCGGCGACTTGGCGCGACGAAACGCCGCCGGTGTTCGAGGGCCGCCCGCTGGCGCTGCGCGCGTTCGACGCCGAGGGGATGCTGCGGACCGCGCGACTTGCGGGTCCGGGCGAGGCCGATGGCGCGATCCGCGACCTGTTCGGCGACAAGGGCATTTCCTATATCGATGCCCACAACGCCGCGTATGGCTGTTTCGCCGCGCGAATCGAAAGGGATGCGGCATGAGCAGCGATCTGATGACCGACGACGATCGCTGGGCGGCGGTGCTGCGCCGCGATCGCGCGCTCGACGGGCGCTTCGTGACCGGCGTGCTCACGACCGGCATCTATTGCCGGCCGAGCTGCGCCGCGCGGCATCCGCTGCGCGAGAATGTGCGCTTTTTCACCGACGGCGGTGCGGCGAGAGAGACGGGCCTTCGGCCGTGCAAGCGCTGCCTGCCCGATGACGTCGCGCGCGACGAGGGCGCGGTGCTTGCCGCGATCCAGGCGATCAAGGCGAGCGAGGAGCCGCTCGCGCTTGCCGACCTCGCGAACCGCACCGGCTATTCGCCGACGCATTTCCAGCGCGTCTTCACCCGCCACACCGGCCTGTCGCCCGCCACCTATGCCCGCGCCCTGCGCGAAGAGCGTGCACGGCAGGCGCTGAGCGACGGCAATCGGGTAACCGACGCGATTTACGACGCGGGCTTTTCGGGGCCATCGCGCTTTTACGAGAATATGGAGGGACGCATGGGTATGACGGCTTCGGCGTGGGTGAATGGCGGCAAGGGCGCGACGATCCACTGGGCGGTCGTGCCCACGAGCCTCGGCGCGATGCTCGTCGCCGCAACGACAAAGGGCGTGTGCCGCCTGAGCTTCGACGAAGGACGCGAGGCGCTTGAGGAGCGGTTTCCCGCAGCCGAACTGATCGAAGGCGGGGCGGAGTTCGAGGCGCTGCTAAAGCAGGTCGTCGACGCGGTCGAGGCGCCGGTGAACGGTTTCGACCATATTCCGATCGACGTGAAGGGTACCGCCTTTCAGGAAGCCGTCTGGCGCGAACTCCGCAGGATTCCGGCGGGCGAGACGCGAAGCTATTCGGATATCGCCGCCGCGGTCGGCAAGCCAAAGGCGGTCCGGGCGGCGGGGAGCGCCAATGGCGCAAATAACGTGGCGGTGCTGATCCCGTGCCACCGCGTGTTGCGCAGCGACGGCTCGCTCGGCGGCTATGCCTATGGCCTGCCGATCAAGGAAGAGTTGCTGAAGCGCGAAGGGCGCTGAGCCAGGGTGGCGCCGGGCAGTGCAAAATACGGCCCGGCGCCAACCGATGACAGCGCGACGCCGTCAGCTGTCCTCTTTCTCCTGGTCGGCAAAAATGCCCGCCATGGTGGTACGCGCCGCCTCGATCTGGCCGGCGTCGATTTCGTCGACCACCTTGGCGACCTTGTTCGCCTTCTCCTGCTTGTGGCTCGAAAAGGCGAGCGGCGCGAGGATCGACCGCGCCAGCTTGCCCTTGTTCTCATCGAGCAACTGGCGCGCGAGAACCATACGGTAGCCATCGTCATAGGACGAATATTCGAACACGCTTTCCAGCGCGATGATCGCCGGTTCGGGGATCGGTTCCTTCGCCTCGTAGAAGGACATATAATAGCCGATCGCGGCGCGCGGATCCTTGGGATCGAGCCGGTATGCCTCGGCGAACCATTTGCGTGCCGAGGCATAGAGGGCCGGATTCTTTTCCTTGTCTGCGCGCGTCATGAACAGACCGCCCATCAGTACCTGCGCGTCCTCCGATTGCGGATCCAGAACGACCGCGCGCTTCAGCGCCGTTTCCGCCTTCGCAAACTCCCGCGCGTCGACATAGGCTTCCCCCGTCATCAGCTGCACCGGCAGGCTGTCGGGATATTTCGCGTCCATGCCGTCCACCTGGCTCGCGACGGTGCGCGCCTGGCGTTCGGACACGCCGCGCTGGGTGCGGATATGCGCTTCGATGACGGCTTCCTCGCCAGGTGTCAGACGCCGGATATCGACTTTCGGCGCGACATAATTGGTCGGCCTGACGTCGAGCGTCGGAAACGGGCCGCTCTTGTATTTGCGGAGTTCGCCCTGCAGCTTGTCGAGGTCCCCGAACGCGCGTTGGGCGGCGGTCAGACTGTCTTCGCCGGCGTTCAGCGCCTTCAGATACTGGGCGAGCTGTCCCTGCCTCTCCTTGTTGAAGTTGAGGTAGTGCGCGATCATCCAGCCGAACGAATAGGACTGGTAATATTCCTGCCCGTCGAGCCGCTTGTTGTGATCGAACAGGCGCGTCAGCCGGATGCCGGGCAGTTCGAACAGGTCTTCCCCGCGGTGTTGCGGGACGTTGCCGACGCGGAAGGCGCCATTGTCGAGCAGTTCGAGCGTGCCATAAAGTTCGGCAAAGCCTTCGACATACCAGTGCGGATAGGCCGTGCTGAATTTCTGCAGCATGAAATGATGCACATATTCGTGGAACAATATGCCCTCGGCGGTCAGCGCCGTCTTCTGGTTGATCTCCCGCTGGTCGAGATGGCGGCTGAAGCGGTCGCGCTGTTCCTCGACCGCCGGAACGAACGACACGGCCGCCCCGGCGCGCGGGATGTAGAAGCCGGCGACGCCGGCGCTGCCGGCGAGGCGGCCGATGTCGGCGATTTCGCCGAAGCGGTAGACGCGAACCTTGTTCGACCGGCCGATATCGGGTCCCGGTATCGGAAGCCCCTGCATATAGCGCAGCGCGTTGTCGAACCGTTCGAGCCGCGTCGCAAAACGCTCTACATCGTCTTTCGGACTTTCGGAGGTGATGATGAAATGGCTGGTTTCGGCTTCCCACCATTCGGCGTGGGCTATGCTGCTCAAGGCAAGCAGCGCAACGGCAAGGCCGCCGCGCAAGGCGGTGTTCAGAAATGCGATCATTTGATTTCCCCGGTAAATTTTCGCGGGGCGACTATATCAATCGTGAACGAAGCATCAACCGGTTGAAGGTTGGCCGTTTATCGCCCCTGTGTTTCCAAACCGTCGACGAGGAGAAGAGAGAATGACCGACAAGATTGCTGCCTTTCGCGCGCTGCATGTTCCAGGCAATCCGCTGATTCTCGTCAACATCTGGGACGCGGGAAGCGCAAGGGCGGTTGCCGCCGCGGGTGCGAAGGCGATCGCGACGGGCAGCTTCGGCGTCGCCGGTGCGCAGGGACGTGCCGATGGCGAGGATTTCCCGATCGAGGATGTCTTCGAGAATCTGGAGCGAATCCTGTCGGTCACCGACCTGCCGGTCACGATCGACATGGAATCGGGCTATGGCGCCGATCCGGCGGCGGTCGGCGTCTCGGTGGGCCGCGCGAAGGCGGCGGGCGCCGCGGGGATCAATATGGAGGACCGGCTCCCCGGCGCGAACGAACTGCTTCCGGTCGCCGAAGCGGTCGCGCGGTACCGGGCGGCCGCCGATACCGGAATCTTCGTCAACGCGCGCTGCGACACATTTCGCGGGGCCGACGCGGCAAAGGACGGCGACGCGCTCGTCGCCGCGACGCTCGAACGCGCGCGTGCCTATGCCGATGCGGGGGCGGGCTCACTGTTCGTGCCCTTCCTGCTCGACCCCGAATGCATCGGTGCGATCTGCGAGGGCTCGCCGCTGCCCGTGAACATCCTCCGCGGCAAGGGCGGCCCGACGCACGGCGAACTCGCCGCGCTCGGCGTCGCGCGGATCAGCCACGGGCATCAGCCCTGGGCGGCGGCGATGGCGTGGCTCACGGCGCAGGCCGGGCAGGTGCTGGGCGGCGCCGAGCCCGATTATTGACCGACGCTATTCCGCCGCGTCGGTCGAACGCCCGCCGTAACGCTGGTCGCGCATTCGCAGCAATTGTTCGAGGAGCGGTCGCGCTTGCGCACCCATATGCGGGTCGAACGCGATCGATTGCGCCAGCCTTATCGCCGACGTGAACTGGCCCCGGTTGGCGAGCGCGAACGCATGGGCGACCCGCATCTCGATGTTTTCCGGTGCAAGCCGGAAAGCCTGTTCGAGCCCCTGTATCGCAATATCGGGAGGTATCTTGCCCTGATCGATGAAGCTCTGGAAATAGACGTAGAGCGGCAGCGGATCATCCGGATCGGTCCTGTTCGCCAGGGCAACCGGTTCGCGCGCCTTTTGCCAGCTTGCATCCGAATAATCGCCCTTCATGTCGAGTTCGTGCATCGATAGTTCGCCGAGCAGGACGTTGCCGCGAACATGATCGGGCTTGATCGCGATCACGCGATCGAGCGCGCTGCGGACTGCGGCGAGATCACGGGCGTCCTTGTCGAGAGCCCATTCCGCGGCGGCATATTCGAACCAGACCGCGGCATCGCCCGCATGTGCTTTCGTGAGGCCCAGCAGGCTGTCGCGGACCGCGAGGCTATCATCGCCTGGGCGGGCGCTAAGCCGAGCGAGCCGCAGGGGAATCACGGCATCCTCGCCGGGAGGCAATGCCGTCACGGAGATATTGGTGGGAACAGGAATCGCGTCCTTGGTGATGCGATAGTTGAGCGGACGCCGGAGATAGGCCGCGAGATCCTTGTCGAGTTGATCGAGATCGCCGAACGCCTGGCGCGCCGCCTGCCCGGCTTCGGTGCCTGCATTGATCGCGCGCGCATAGGCGACGAGTTGCCCCTCGCGCGGCGCGTCGTGGAACAGCATATGGGTCAGAAGCCAGGCGCGGCCGTAATAGACATCGACCTGGCCGACCGTTTTCAACGAATGGGGATCGGTCGCCAAAAGTGTCTCGACCGGAATCTGCGGCAATTGAACAAGGCCATATTGGCGGCCATATGCGGGCTTGCCGATCAGCGCCCTGCCGTCCCTGTCGAAATCGATGGTCGAATAATATTCGGCGAATCCCTCGATGATCCATGCCGGATAGGCGCCCGTGCGATAGCGCTTCATGAAATGATGCGCATATTCGTGGAACAGCGTTTCCTGCGAGGCTGAAGTGCCGCGAGAGCGTCCCCCATTTTCCCGATGCGATACCGCAAAGCTGCCGTCTCGTTCGGTCCGATAGAAGCCGACGAAGGAAGAAGAGCGCGATCCGGTGTAGAGTTTGGCGACCTCGCCGGTCGAGGCGAGCAGGTAGATGGGCAGGCGGTTGGATTCGCCCTGTTCCTTGACCTCGAGCAGCAGGCGCAGCGCGACGTCAAAACGCTGGAGCGTAGAGGCGAATTCGCGCAACGATTTTTCGTTGCCCTCGCTGTAGATGATGAAACTGTCCGTTTCCGCACGCAGCCAGCGTGCTTCGGCTACAGTTGCGATAAGTGCAGCGGCCATTGCCGCCGCCGCGGCCAATATCCTGATCATGAAAGCCCCCCCAGCTTTACTTCCCTTATGCTGGCAGGGTATCGCCGGAGTGTAAAGTCCTGAGCGATCAGACGAAACTATAGGGATCGATGTCGATCGCGAGCCGCGCCTTCGACGACCATTCGACGCTGTTCACCCAGTCGCGGATCGCCCCCTGCAGATCGAAGCTGCGCGGCGCGTGGAGCAGCAGGCGGAAGCGGTGGCGACCACGCAGCATCGCAAGCGGGGCGGGCGCGGGGCCATAGACGGCGAGGCCGTCGGCGACCGGCGCTTTTTGTCCCAGCCGCTGCGCCTGTCCGCGCGCGACCTCGATATCCTCCGACGAGATGACGAGCGCTGCGAAACGGCCATAGGGCGGCGCGCCGGCGAATTTGCGCGCCGCGGCCTCCGCCGCATAAAATCCGTCGCGGTCGTTCGCGACGAGCGCCGCCATTACCGGCGCGTCGGGAACGCGCGTCTGGATCAGCACCTCGCCGGATTTCACGCCGCGCCCCGCACGTCCCGCGACCTGCGCGATCTGCTGGAAGGTGCGCTCGGAGGCGCGCAGGTCGCCGCCGTCGAGCCCGAGATCGGCGTCGACGACGCCGACGAGGGTGAGGTTCGGGAAATGATAGCCCTTGGTGACGAGCTGCGTACCGATGATGATGTCGACCAGTCCGCCCTCGACATTGCCCACGAACTCGGCCGCCTTCGCGGGCGACCAGAGCGTGTCCGAGGTGACGATGGCGACGCGCGCCTCGGGGAAACGCAGCGCGACCTCGTCGGCGACGCGCTCGACCCCGGGGCCGCAGGCGACGAGGCTGTCCTCGTCCTCGCATTCGGGACAAAGCCGCGGCGGCGGCATCACATGGCCGCAATGATGGCAGGCGAGGCGGTGGACGAGCCGGTGCTCGACCATCCACGCGGTGCAGTTCGGACACTGGATGCGGTGGCCGCAGGTGCGGCACAGGGTCAGGGGCGCGAAGCCTCGGCGGTTGAGGAAGAGCAGGCTTTGCTCGCCCTTCGCGAGACGATCGGCGAGCGCGTCGACGAGCGGCGGCGCGAGCCAGCGGCCGCGGTCGGGCGGATCCTGCCGCATGTCGATCGCCGCGAGATCGGGCAGGGTCGCGCCGCCGTAGCGCGCGGGGAGGACGATGTGGCGATAGCGCCCGGCCTCGACCATCGCGAGGCTTTCGAGCGCGGGAGTCGCGCTTGCGAGGATGACGGGCAGGCCCTCGAAATGCCCACGCATCACCGCGACGTCGCGGGCGTGATAGTGGACGCCATCCTCCTGCTTGAAGCTCGTCTCGTGCGCCTCGTCGACGACGATGACGCCGAGCTTCGCATAGGGCAGGAAGAGCGCCGAGCGCGCGCCGACGATAATCTTCGCCTCGCCCGCGGCGATGCTGTGCCAGGCGCGGCGACGCTCGGTCGAGCGCAGCCCCGAGTGCCATGCGACGGGCTCGCAGCCGAAGCGCGCCGCGAAGCGCGTCAGCATTGGTTCGGTGAGCGCGATTTCGGGGAGGAGCACGAGCGCCTGTTTTCCCGTGTCGATCGCGGCGGCGATCGCCTCCATATAGACTTCGGTCTTTCCGGACCCCGTAACGCCGTCGAGCAGCAAGGTCTCGAACTTCGCGGCGGCGACGGCCTCGCGCAATTGCCCGGCGGCCGCCGTCTGCTCATCGGACAGATCGGGCGGCGCGAAGGCGGGGTCGGGCTCGGGATAGGGCTGGTCGGCCGAAACGCTCACTGCCTCGAGCGCGCCGGTATTCACGAGCCCGCGGATCACCGCGTCGCTGACTTCGGCGATTGCGGCGAGTTCGCGCACGAGCCCCTGCCGTGCGCCGATCTTTTCGAGCGCCACCGTCCGCTGCGGCGTCATCCGTGCCGGGAGCTCGCCGGTGGCGCGATATTCTACGATCGGACGGCGGGCGTCGGCGAAGGCGGCGCCCGGCAGCACCATGCGCAGCACCGATCCCGGAGGGCTGAGATAATAGTCGCTCGTCCATTCGACGAGGCGGCGCAGCGGTGCCGCGATTGGGGGTACGGGGACGACCTCGTAGAGGTTGCGGAGGCGATTGTCGCCGACCGCCTCGGGCGCGCCGAAGCTCGCGTCCTCCCACACCACGCCGCCGAGCCGGCGCGGCCCGAGCGGCGCGACGACGACGCTGCCCAGCGGCGCTTCGCTTTCGCGCGGGACGCGATAGTCGAGCGGGCCGAGGGCGGCGGTCAGGAGGAGGACGCGGGCGCGGGTCATGGGTCGGGCAGGATATAGGGCTGCCGGTAAAATAGGAAAGCGGTGTGGTGCCGGCCGGCTTCCATTCGTTCGTCCTACCGGACCCGATCCGGTATCCGCTTATGCGAACCCCGGATCAGATCCGGGGCGACGAGCTGTTCACGATGTGGCCAGCGCCGCCTTCTTCGCTGGGCGCTTCACCGGTTTGGGCCGCCGGAACCAGAAGGTCCAGACCGCGAAGCTGCCGAGCATCGCCATCGACAGACCCGAGATCGTCATCACGATGCGCCAGCTCCAGCCGCCTACCTTCGATGCGTGGATCGGAAAGGCCATGTTGAACGCTTGCGCGCCGCCCGGCATCGCGAGCGCGTCGCGCGCGCCGAGCACCTCGCCGGTAGCGGCGTCGAACCAAAGCGTCGAACGGCCGTTCGGAAGCCACTCGGCTTGCTGCCGCATCCGCAGCATGATCGGGTCGCCCGATTTGCGCGGCAGGCTGAGGATGCGGAATTCGGCGTCGGGAAAGCGCCGCCGCGCCTCGGTCAGCATCGCCTGGTAGTCGGGCTTCCCGGCGAGCGGACCGCCCTTGTATTTCGGCGGTTCGATCGCTTTCGCGGCCTCGGCCGGCGAACCGAAGGGCGCGATCATCACCATGGCGAACGGGCGGAAGATCATCATCGTGCCGGTGACGATCGAAATCAGCAGCAGCGGCGCGGCGATGATGCCGAGGTCGCGGTGGTGCATCACGATCGACGGGCGGCTCATCCGCTTCGGCCACAGGCGGAGCCTGAACGTCCCGCGCGTCCGCCACCACAGGATGACGCCGCTGATCACGAAGAACAGCCCGCAGAGCCCGGCGATCCCGATCACCCACTCGCCATTGTCGCCGGCGAAGAGATGATGGTGGAAATCGAAGATCCAGAGTTCGGGCCGCTCCCACTGGCTTGCCCAGTTCGTGACGATCTCGCCCGACTGACTGGCATAGGCACCGGCATCCTTGCCGAAGCGCAACTGGTGCAGCCCGAAGCGTTCGTCGGCATAGATGATGCCCTGCGCGTCCGGCATCGCCATCAGTTTCTCGGTGGTCGCGGCGACCGTCGTCAGATCGCCGCGCAGCGGGTCGCCGGTACCCGGAAGCCCGATCCACAGATGCTCGTAGAGCAGGATCGTGCCCGACAGCCCCATGAGCGCGAGCACGAGGCCGATCAGGCCCCCCGTCCAGCGGTGCAGCGTGTCGAGCAGCTTCATCACGGCTTAGAACCGGAAGTCCCAGCCGAGCGTGAAGGTCCGGCCGCGGCCCGCGAAGAAGGCGAGATTGTCGGTCGGAAGCCGCGTGTCGCTCGAATAGTCGATATAGAATTTGTCGAACAGATTCTGCACCGACAGGCTCAGCCCGCCGAACGCGGTCTGGTAGCGGACGCTGGCGTCGGTGACGTTATAGCCGCCGAAATTGTTGCGCTGGTCGGGTACGGGTTTGCCGGGCTCGGCGTGGAAGGTGCGTGACAGATGGAATTGTGTCTGGACGAGCGCCGATACCGGCCCCTTGTTGTAGCTCGCCGACAGGTTCAGGCGGTCGGGCGAGATGTTCACGCCGTCGAGATCGGTGTCGACGATGCCGTCGGGTGCGCCGCGCGACGCGTCGCTGTCGAACATGCCCTTGATATGGGCATAGCCGGCGTTGAGCCTGAGCCCGTCGATCGGCAACCTGACGCCGATATTGAGTTCGAGGCCCTGAAGTTCGACGCGCAGACGCTGGACGTCGAAATTGCGGTCGATGCCCGCGATGAGCAATTGACCCTTGTCGCTCGACGACCAGAAATAGGCGGCCGACGCATCGAGCGGGCCGCGCTTCACTTCAACGCCGATTTCGCGGTTGTTCGAAATGATCGGATCGATGCCGATCGAGTTCACCGAGAAGCCGGTTTCGCTGACGGCGCGGGTGATGCGCCCGATGTCGGGGACCGTGAAGCCCTCGGCATAGCTCGCGTAAGCGCGGATGCCCTCCCACGGCTCGACGATCACGCCGCCGTTGATCAGCACATCGTCGAATTTGGGCTTGGCGCCGGTTACCTCGACGCCGCCATAGCTGGCGAGGCCGCACGGCGTGACCGGTGCCGCGGGCGGCGTCGTGCAGGCGCGGAAGGTGGTCGACGCGAGGGTGCGGTAATCGTCGATCCTGATCGTCACATTTTCCCAGCGCACACCGCCGGCGAGACGCACAACGCCGTCGAACAGCTTCAGGTTCGCCTGCCCGAAGGGCGCGAGGCTGCGGAAATCGCTCGGCGGCACCCAGACGCGCCCCGTGGCGATCAGCGCCTGTTCGGTCTTGTCGACGAGCGCGTCGAAGCCGATCGTGAGCGTCAGATCCTCGAACCCCGGAACCGCGCGTTCATAGCTGAGCTTGGCGCCCAGTTTGCGGCTGCGGTTCTGCGACTGGTCGAACAATGTGCCCACGGGGGCGAGCGCCGGGTCCTGGAAGGTCGCCTGTGTTGCCACCTCGCCGCCGAACGTGTCGCGGCTGCGATTGAAGAAAATCTGGCTGACGAAATTGCCGCCGCCCAGATCGGTGTCGGTCAGCGACAGCGCGACGCTTTCGGTGCGGTTCTGCGCCGACTTGCCCGGCGGGTCGCCGCGCACCGCGCTCGTCGGGATATCGAACGTGCGGTTGCCGGGGGCCGCGATATAATCGCCGTCGCCCTTGAGCTCGAAACGGCTCGCGATCAGGTCGAGCCGCGCGGTCGGCGACAGCTCGTAGCCGACGCGCGCGAAGAGCGAGAGCGCCTTCGAATCCTGCGTCTCGCCCTGCGTCAGGTTGATACCGATGCGACGGCCCTGACCGTCGTAGAAAGCGCCCCGCTTTTCGAATGCGGCACCAAAGGTCGCGTCGAAACGGCCGGTCTTGTACTGCAACAGGCCACCGATCTTGCCGCCGATGCCGTCCTTGCTGAATCCGTCGTCGGCGGTGCCCTGCAACAGGGCGCGGCCCGAAATGCCTTCTTCCTTCGGCGCGCCGACGGTGACCTGGTTGACGATGCCGCCGGTGCCGCCGATGCCCTGCAGCGCGTTCGAGCCGTAGATCAGCTCGACGCGGTCGACGAAAAAGCCGTCGATCGTGAAGCCGTCGCGGCTGCCGTCGCGCATCGGGGTCGATTGCGGGATGCCGTTGATCGCATAGAGCGGCGAGCGGCCGCGCAGCGTTTCGCCCGCCCCCGACAGCTTCTGGCGCGTCGGCGAGAAGCTGGGGGTCAGGGTCGCGACCGCGTCGGTGACCGATCCCGAGATCGCGAGCTGCTGGTCGAGGCTGTCCTTGCCGATGATGTCGATCGTCAGCGGCAGTGCGCTGGGCGGCAATATGGTGCGCGCCGCGGTGACGACGATCGCGTCTTCGCCCTCTGCCGCTTCGGTCGCGGGCGCATTGTCCTGTGCGAAGGCGGGTGAGGAAAGCGCCGTGCAGGCGAGCGCGGCGAGGACGAATTTGCGATTCATTCGGAAAGCTCCCTTTTCGCAGCGCGCGCTAGTGCTAACTATTCGCAAAAGCAAGCGATAAGGCGTGTCGCGCTTTGATGTCAGGAGAGGGGACAGGCTTCGCAAAGCGCGCTATCACCCTCGCAATGCGGGAAAAGGAACTGCGCTTCGCCCTGATTTGCTACGGCGGCATCAGCCTCGCCGTCTATATGCACGGCATCACCAAGGAAATCTGGCGGCTCGCGGCGGCGTCGCGCGCCTTTCACGACGGCGAGCCGATCGGCGGATCCGGCGGCGTCTATCGCGACCTGCTTGCGGCGATCGCCGCGCAGGGCAGCGTGCGGCTGCGCGTGTTGCCCGATATCGTCGCGGGGGCGAGCGCGGGCGGCATCAACGGCATCTTCCTTGCGCGCGCGCTCGCGACGGGCAAGTCGCTCGATCCGCTGACCGAGCTGTGGCTGAAGGATGCCGACGTCGACAGCCTGCTCGATCCCGACGCGCGGCCGCTATCGGCGATGACGAAATTCTGGGCGGTGCCGATCGCGGGCTGGGCGATGAAGCGGCGCGGCAATGCCATCGACCGCACGGTGGGCGAGGGCGCGCAGGACGAGGTGCGCGCCAAGCTGTCGCGCTTCGTGCGCGCGCGCTGGTTCGAACCGCCGTTCGGCGGCGCGACCTTTTCGAACCTGCTCCTCGACGCGTTCGATGCGATGGAAGCGGCACCGCAGGGACCGCCGCTGGTGCCCGCCGAGCAACCCGTCGACCTGATCGTGTCGGTGACCGATTTCGCGGGGCACAAGGAGCAATTGACGCTCAACAGCCCGCCGCGCGTGACCGAGCAGGAGCATCGGTTGATGATGCATTTCCGGCACAACGGCCGTGCGGGCAAGCGGCTCGACGATGTGCCGGGACTCGTCGCGGCCGCGCGCGCGACCGCGAGTTTTCCAGGCGCCTTTCCGCCCTTCACGTTGCGTGAACTCGATACGGCGCTCGAAAAGCGCGGGGTCGCATGGCCGGGGCGCGACGCCTTCATCCGCGCGCAGCT
Organism: Sphingopyxis sp.; assembly: GCF_016463645.1. Classification (GTDB taxonomy): domain Bacteria; phylum Pseudomonadota; class Alphaproteobacteria; order Sphingomonadales; family Sphingomonadaceae; genus Sphingopyxis. Next base: position 17,779 of record NZ_JAEMQX010000072.1, read on the forward strand.
ACCGCGCGTCCCCGACAGCGATCCCGCCGACCGTGTGCTGATCGACGGCGCGGTGCTCGCGAACGCGCCCTTCCGCCCCGCGATCGCGGCGCTCAAGCAGCGTCCGGCGCGACGCGAGATCGACCGTCGCTTCATCTATATCGACCCGAAGCCGGATTATAAGGCGATCAGCATCGGCAAGCCGGGCGAGCCCGACGAGCAGGGCCAGCTCCCGGGCTTTCTGCCGACGATCCTCGGTTCGCTGTCGGCGATCCCGCGCGAGCAGCCGATCCGCGAGAATATCGAGATGATCGAGGGCATGTCGCGGCGTATCCGCCGCATGCAGCACATCATCGACGCGATGAAGGTCGAGGTCGAGGAACAGGTCGCGGCGCTGTTCGGCACGACCTTCTTCCTCGACACGCCGACCCCGGCGCGGCTCGCGAAATGGCGCGCGAAGGCGCAGGATCAGGCGGCGGCGCGCGCGGGTTTCGCCTATGCGCCCTATGGCCATCTCAAGCTGTCTGCCGTGATCGACGCGCTTGCGAACATCGTCGACCGGCTGGTCCCGCCCGAAGGACCGGTGCATGTCGTCAACCGCCGCATCGCGATGTGGACCGAGGCGCGCGCGCGCGGGCTCGACCGGATTTCGGGCAGGAAGGGCACGGGCGCAAGCAGCGCGGCGATCGAGTTTTTCCGCACCCACGACCTCGGTTTCCGCATCCGCCGCCTGCGTTTCCTTGCGCGCGAGCTCGACGCGTCGGTCGAGGCGACGCGCGAGAAGCGCGATCCCGTGTGCGAGGAAATGCGCGAGACGATCTTCGCCGCGCTCGGCCAGTATCTCGAGCGCGAGGGCGACGCCTGGCTCGCCGATCTCGACGTGCCCGCCGACACCGAGCCCGGCCAGTGGATCGACGCGATCGCCGCGCGCCGCGACCTCGTCGCGCTCGATGCCGAAACCGACGAAGTGATCGCGGCGGCGCTCGCCAAGCTGCCCAAGGACGACCGGCGGACGATGCTGTTCGCCTATCTGGGCTACCCCTTTTACGACATCGCGACGCTGCCGTTGCTCCAGGGCGAGGGGTTCGACGAGTTCGATCCGATCAAGATCGATCGCATCTCGCCGTCCGACGCGACCGCAATCCGTACCGGCGGCGCGGCGGCGATGCTGAAGGGGGTCGAATTCAACAGCTTCGGCGCCTTCTTCAGCCGCGCCTACCGCGAGAATGATTATCTGTGGGGGCGGCTGCACGGTGCCGACCGGTTGATCGACATTGTCGCGAGCAGCGTGAACGGTGACGGCGCACTGCCGGCCGAGGAGCTGAAGGCGATCAAGCGCCGGGCGTTCCACGCGATACTGGATGAGGAGGAAGGGCGGCTGCCGAAGGTGCAGGCGTTGATAGACGAGATCAGGGGCGAGATCGGCTAACTCGATTCGTCATTCCCGCCTTC
>NZ_JAEMQX010000194.1 GCF_016463645.1 Sphingopyxis sp.
GCGCGGTCTTCTCGCTCTTCGCCGGCTTCTATTACTGGTTCCCGAAGATGTCGGGGCGGATGTACAGCGAGTTCCTCGGCCAGCTGCACTTCTGGATCTTCTTCATCGGCGTGAACGTCCTGTTCTTCCCCCAGCACTTCCTGGGCCAGCAGGGCATGCCGCGCCGCTATCCCGACTATGCGGAAGCCTATGCCTATTGGCACCTGATCTCGTCCTACGGTTATGTGATCATGGGCGTGGGCGTGCTGATCTTCTTCGCGAACATCCTCTACTCGCTGTTCGCGGGCAAGCGCGCCGCCGACAATCCGTGGGGCGAAGGCGCGACGACGCTCGAATGGACGCTGTCGAGCCCGCCGCCGTTCCACCAGTTCAACGAACTGCCGCGTATCGCCTGACAAGGTTCGCCCCCTGCTGATTTCCGGCAGGGGGTGTTTCCCCGATGGCCGGAGTTAGCATGGCGCAGAGCCTGACCCATGGCGAAACGGCACTCCCCGCCGACTGGCGCGACCTGTTCGCGCTGACCAAGCCGCGCGTCATGTCGCTGGTGGTGTTCACGGCGCTGTGCGGCCTGCTGGCGGCGCCGGGCGCGGTGCATCCCGTACTCGCCTTCTCGTCGATCCTCGCGATCGCGCTGGGGGCGGGGGCGTCGGGCGCGCTCAACCAATGGTATGAGGCGGGGCTCGACGCCAAGATGAAGCGCACCGCCGGGCGGCCGCTTCCCGCGGGACGCCTCGATCGCCAGACCGCCTTGCAGTTCGGCGTGGGGCTTGCGGCATTCTCGCTGTTCCTGATGCTGTTCGCGTCGAACTGGCAGGCGACGCTGCTGCTGCTCGTCTCGATCCTCTTCTACGTCTTCGTCTATACGATGTGGCTGAAGCCGCGGACGCCGCAGAATATCGTGATCGGCGGCGCGGCGGGTGCCTTTCCGCCGCTGATCGGCTGGGTCGCGGCGACGGGCTCGGTCGCGCCGCTGCCGGTGCTGCTCTTCCTGCTCATCTTCCTCTGGACCCCGCCGCATTTCTGGGCGCTCGCGCTGTTCGTGCGGTCGGACTATGCCGCCGCTGGCATCCCGATGATGCCCGTCGTCGCCGGAGAGAAATCGACGCGGCGCCAGATATTGTTTTACGCCGTCATCATGGCGATCGGCGCGATCGCGCCCTGGCCGCTCGGCTACACCGGCGCGCTCTACGGCTGGACCGCGGTCCTGCTCTCGGCGGTCTTCGTCCTGTTGTCGATCCGGGTCGGTACGCGTACCACGGGCGACGGCGACCGGATGCAACCCGAGAAGCGCCTGTTCGCCTATTCGATCGCCTATCTTTTCATCCTGTTCGGCGCAGTCGTCGCCGACCATTGGTGGCCGCTATGACCGACGAGAACTCCCGGGAAACTTCGGGGCAAGAACCCTTTGACGAGGCCGAATATCGCCGCCGCCAGCGCAGCCGTGCCAATCTGATGGCGTGGATGCTCGGCGCGCTCGCGATCCTCTTCTTCTTCATCACCATCGCGAAGATGCAGATTTTCGCATGATCGGGCGGATGTCCCCGAACGCGAAGACCGCAAGCCTGGCCGCCCTGATGGCGCTCGCGATGACCGGGCTCGGTTTCGCGGCGGTGCCGCTTTACGATCTCTTCTGCCGTGTGACCGGCTTCGGCGGCACGACGCAGCGCTATGACCCGGTCGCCGCGGCGGCCGAGCCCGAGATCCTTTCGAACACGATCTCGGTACGCTTCGACGCCAATGTCTCGCCGGATCTGCCGTGGAAATTCTACCCCGAGCATCCGACCGACACGGTCAGCATCGGCGCGCGCGACATGGCGATCTTCATCGCCGAGAATAATTCGGCGCAGCCGGTCGTCGGGACCGCGAGCTTCAACGTCACCCCCGACCAGGCGGGCAAATATTTCACCAAGATCCAGTGTTTCTGCTTCACCCAGCAACGGCTGGAGCCGGGGCAGCAGATGCGCATGCCGGTGCTGTTCTTCGTCGATCCGAAGATCATGGACGACCCCGACGCGCGCGACGTGCAGGAAATCACCCTGAGCTACACCTTCCACCCTGTAGACGAGGGTAAAAAGGCGAGCTAAGGCCGCGAACAAGAGTCTAACAAGGGCCGGCAGATGATGGGGAATCGTCATGCCGGGGCTGCAAAAACGGGAAACACGCCATGTCCGGTGCCAAACATCATGACTATCACCTCGTAAATCCCAGCGTCTGGCCGCTGATCGGTTCGTTCGCTGCGCTCGTGATGTTCTTCGGGCTCGTCATGTCGATGCACGCCGACCATTTCGGCGGTATCGGCAAATGGGTCCTCGGCCTCGGCTTCATGGGCGTGATCGCCACCTTCTTCAGCTGGTGGTCGGACGTCATCAACGAAGCGCATGCCGGCGATCATACCCCGGTCGTCCAGCTTCATCTGCGTTACGGCATGATCCTGTTCATCGCGTCCGAAGTGATGTTCTTCGTCGGCTGGTTCTGGGCCTGGTTCGATTTCTCGCTCTTTCCGGTGCCGATCGAATATGCCGAAGGCGCAGTGACCTCGCTCTTCGGCCAGGACGGCGCCGACGCGATCACCATGTGGCCGCCGAAGGGCATCGAAGTCATCGACGCCTTCTCGCTGCCCCTGCTCAACACGCTGATCCTGCTCTGCTCGGGCACCACGATCACCTGGGCGCACCACGCGCTGATCCACGGCGACCGCGAAGGCCTCAAGAAGGGCTTGTGGCTGACGATCATCCTCGGCGTCGTCTTCTCGTCGATCCAGGCCTATGAATATGCCCATGCGCCGTTCGGCTTCGGCCAGAGCAACTATAGCTCGGCCTTCTACATGGCGACCGGCTTCCACGGTTTCCACGTGCTCGTCGGCACGATCTTCCTGATCGTCTGCCTGGTACGCACCTACAAGGGCCACTTCACCCCGCAGCAGCACTTCGGTTTCGAAGCCGCGGCCTGGTACTGGCACTTCGTCGACGTCGTGTGGCTGTTCCTCTTCATCATCGTCTATGTCTGGGGTGGCTGGGGCGCACCGGTCGCCGCGCACTAAATTGCCCGACGGCAATCAATCGCAAAGGGGGCAGCCGCCGATCGCGCGCGCTGCCCTTTTTGGTCTGTGCCCGCAATGCGGCGCGCAGACGCTGTTCGAGGGGCCGGTGAAATTCGCGCCGCACTGCCGCGTCTGCGCGCTCGATTTCGGCAGCTATAACGTCGGCGACGGGCCGGCGGCGTTCCTGACGCTGATCATCGGCGCGCTGCTGATCGCGATCGCGCTGACGCTCGATGCGCTGGTGCGGCCGCCGCTCTGGGTGCATGTCCTGCTGTGGGTGCCGCTGACGGCCGTCGCGGTCGTTTACGGCCTGCGCGTCGGCAAGGCGGCCCTGCTCGCGAGCGAGCATCAGCGGCAGGCCGCCGAGGGGCGCAAGGTGGAGGAAAAAGATGACTGATCCCGCCGCCGCCCCCGGACCCGCAGAAGCTTCCGCGCCCGCGCGGCGCTGGCCGCTGATCCCGACGCTGATCGTCGCGGCGGCGGTCGCGGTGATGATCGGCCTCGGCGTCTGGCAGCTCCAGCGCAAAGCCGAAAAGGAGGCGCTGATCGCGCTCTATCAGCGCAACATGGCGATGTCGTCGCTGGTCGCCTATCCCGAATTGCCGCCGGTTCCCGATGCGATGCTCTATCGCAAGAGCAGCATCGTCTGCCTCGAACCCGGGCGCTGGGACCAGCGCAGCGGCACCGACCGCAAGGGCCGGTCGGGCATCCGGATGATCGCCGAATGCCGCACCGGCGCCGAAGGGCCCGGCGTGCTCGTCGACGTCGGGATCGGCGACGATTTCAAGCCGCCCGAATGGAAGGGCGGCACCGTGCAGGGGACGATCGTTCCGGGCCCCGAGCAGCCGACGGTGATGGAACGCGCGACGGGCAAGGCGATGCCTGCGCGGGCGATGCTCGTCGCCGATGCGCCGGTCGCCGGATTGCGCGCGAGCGCGGTGCCGTCGGCGAACGACACGCCGAACAATCATCTGGCCTATGCCGTCCAATGGTTCCTGTTCGCCGCCGCCGCGCTCGTCATCTATATATTGGCGGTCCGTCGCCGCTTGCGGCCTTGACCCCGGCCCGGAGATATTTTTCCGCGATTTCCGAGCCGCGAAATGTTCCATTTCGCTTGAAATCGCTCTAGGCGCTGGGCCGTCATGGACTATATCAGCACCCGCGGCTCCGCGCCGACCCTCGACTTTCGTGCCGCGACGCTTGCCGGCCTTGCCAGCGACGGCGGGCTTTATGTGCCGGCGAAATGGCCGCAGCTGAGCCGCGACGAAATTCGCGGCCTCGCCGGACTCGACTATGTCGAGACCGCGGTGCGGGTGATGGCGCCGTTCGTCGCGGGCGCGCTGAGCGAGGACGAGCTTCGCGAACTGTGCAAGGCCGCCTATGGCCGCTTCAGCCACGATGCGGTGACGCCGCTGGTCCAGCTCGATCATCGCCACTGGCTGCTCGAACTGTTCCATGGGCCGACGCTGGCGTTCAAGGACGTCGCGCTGCAACTGCTCGGGCAGCTTTTCGAGAAATTCCTCGCCGGCGGCGACACCGACATCACGATCGTCGGCGCGACGTCGGGCGATACCGGTTCGGCGGCGATCGAGGCGGTCGCGGGGCGCGAACATATCAGCATCTTCATGCTGCATCCCGAAGGCCGCGTCAGCGACGTCCAGCGCCGCCAGATGACGACGGTGCTCGCACCCAATGTCCATAATATCGCGATCGACGGCAGCTTCGACGATGCGCAGGCGATGGTGAAGCGGCTGT
>NZ_JAEMQX010000073.1 GCF_016463645.1 Sphingopyxis sp.
GGGCGCGGCGCGCAACGGTAGCGACTATGCCGGATGAAAATTTTCTTTCACAAGTGCCCGCCGCCTCTGCTCTTTTCTTGCGCGAGGAGGAAGTGCGTCGCGGCATCGAATTCCTCTTTTTCGCCCATGCCTCGCTGTGGCGCGCCATCGACGCGCGGCTCGCCGAAAAGGAGCTGGGACGTGCGCACTACCGCGCGCTCTATTTCATCGCGCGGCAGCCGGGGCTGACGATTTCCGACCTCCTCGCCCTGCTCGGCATCACCAAGCAGTCGTTGGGCCGCGTCGTAAAGGAGCTGGAGGCGCGCGACTATCTGACGACGCGGCCGGGCAACCGCGACCGGCGCGCCAAGGAGCTGCGCCTGACCGATGCCGGTCGCGCGGCCGAAAGCGCGATCTTCACGACGCTGCGCGACACGATGAGCCGCGCCTACACCTATGCGGGACAGCAGGCGGTGACGGGCTTCTGGCAGGTCAGCGAGGCACTGGTTCCGGCGCGCGAGCGCCGCCGGATCGCGGCGCTCGGCAAGGACGCGGGCTAGGTCAGCCTTCGCCGCGCGCGATATCGGCGAGTTCGCGGCCGCGGTCGCGCGCCGCGCGCAGCACGTTGGTGAGCAACGCGGCGAGCTGGCCATCACTGTCGAGTACGTCGAGGCCTGCCTGCGTCGTGCCGCCCTTGCTCGCGACCTGCGCGATCAGCGCGCCGGGTTTTTCACCGCTGTCGGCGAGCAGCGCGGTCGCGCCGCCGAACGTCGCGGTGGCAAGCTTCAGCGCGTCCTCGGCCGAAAGGCCGAGGCGTTCACCCGCCGCGGCGTAGGATTCGATCAGACGGAACACGAAAGCGGGGCCGCTGCCGGTAAAGGCGGTGACGAGATCCATCGTCGAATCGTCGGCGAGCGCGACCGTCTGGCCGAGCGGATCGAGCAGCGCATGGATCGCCTTGTCATCGGCGTCCCCCGAGGTCGCAACTGCCGACACGCCGGCGCCGATGCGCGCGGCGAGATTGGGCAGGATGCGGACCTGCGCCCGCGCGGCCGGAAAGCGCGTCGCGAGGTCGGCGAGCGAAACGCCGGCGAGGATCGACAGCAGGTGGGTTTCGCCCGTCACCACCTCGGCAAGTTCGCTCGCGACTTCGCCGAGCTGCTGCGGCTTCATGCCGAGCATGATCCACTCGGCGGCACCGCCCGAACCGATCCATTCGGCCAGCGAGGCGAATTGCGCGATACCCTCGCGCGGCGCCGCGAACGGATCGACGATCGCGACCCCGGCCGGATCGAGCCCCGCCTTCAGCCAGCGATCGAGCATCGCGCCCGCCATGTTTCCGCACCCCACGAGCAGCATCCGGCCGGTGAAACCCTTCAAAGTTTTCGTCATGGTCCCTGGTTCTTCTTTGTTACCGGCAACTGCTTTCAGGACCCGAGATCAGGTCGAGGCAGCGGCCGTCGATCTTGTTGGCATCGACCGCGAGGCCGATCAGCGACGCGAGCGTCGGCATGATGTCCACCGTCATCACCGCATTGGGCTGTTCGAACGCGGCCAGCCCCCTGCGCCAGAAGAGGATCGGCACGCGGCGATCGTAATCCCACACCGAGCCGTGCGTCGCGACATAGCCGACGCCCGATTCGGGGATCGGAGTGACCCGCGGCTTCAGTGCGATGATGAAATCGCCCGACCGCTGCGGGTTGTAGGAGGCGCGCAGCTTGTCCATCAGCGTCCACGTATCGGCCGCGCGCTTCGAGATCGGATGCGCGTCGAGTTCCTCGCGCGTCACCACCGCCTCGATTTGCGGATGCGCGCGGAGACGCGGCAGCAATTCCGCCAGCGCGGCCTTGCGCTGCGCCGCGGTCAGCGTCTTCGCCAGATAATAATCGCCGCCATCGCCGTACAGAATGGGCTGCGGCAGGCCGAGCTTTTCGGCGACCACCTTGCCGATCGCCTCGGGATCGAGCGCCTTGTCGACGCGCTGCGCATCGGGCCAGGCGTTCTGGCGGTTGCGCTCGGGCAAGTCGTGGCCACCATGATCGGCGGTCAGCGCCACCACATAGTCGATGCCCGTCGCGTCGAGCCGCGCGAAGAAATCGCCGAGCTCGCGATCGAGCCCCGCCATCTGGATGCACATCTCGCTGCCTTCGGTGCCGGTGCTGTGGCCGACATAGTCTGTTGCCGACAGGCCGACGATCAGCAGGTCGGTGCTGTCGCCCTCACCCATCTTTCGTACCTGGCGCAGCGCCGCTGCGGTCGCGAGCACCGCACCGTCGGCCTCCGGCGAGGCCTGGAAACGGCGGAAGTCGCCCGCGTCGCGCGCCATGCGTCCGGTTCCGACCGAGCCGCCCTTTTCAAGCGGAATCGCGATGTCGTGCGGCGCGCATTCGGCAGGAAGCGTCAGTGCGGGGCGCGGCTGGTTGATCGCGGCAGCGATCGCGACGCCCGCCTGCTGTGCGGTCGGCGACAGGGTGGTGCCGCGATAGCTGGTGAGGCCGGTGGGCGCGAGCCACATCAGCTCGTCGGCCTGACGTCCACCCATCATGATCGCCGAACGATCCTTGCCCGACACCGAGACGACCTGCGCCTTCGGATCGCGCGCCTTCATCAGGTCGCCGAGCGTCGGGACGAGCAGATGGTTCACCGACGGCGCATATTCGCCGCCCTTCGAGGTCGTACCGGCAACACTCTCGTCCTCGGCGCAATAGACTCGCTTGTCCGCGCGCGTCGCCGACAGGTCGAAATAATTATTGGCGACGATGCCCGTATGCGCCGGATGATTGCCGGTCAGGATCGTCGAATGGCCGGGGCAGGTTTCGGTCGCGCCATGCGCCTGATAGCCCGACGGGAAGACGACGCCCGACGCGAGGCGCGCGAGACCGCCTGCGAAACGGCCGCGATATTCGGCGAAAAGGTCGGCGGAGAACTGGTCAACCGCAATCATCACCACGAGCTTCGGGGCAGGCGTCGCGGCCGTCACCTTCTGCTCCGGCGGCGCCGAACCCTGCGCAAGGCCGGTTCCGGCGGCGGCAAGGCAAAGCGCAGTGGCGAGGGTGGCGGACAGATATTTCAGCTTCACGGACGGCTTCTCCAACTCATGGGTGTCAGCGCGGGCTGTCCTCTCGTCGAAAGCCGCCTATATGGCAAGCCTTCGAAAGACGAACGGGCGCGGGCATGGCCATGAATTTGCAGAGTGAGGCTTTTGTGACACGGATAGCGCGTGCAGTGCTGTTCCTGCTGGCGCTGACGCTCGCAGCATTCAGCCCCGCGCAGGCGAAATCGACGCATATCCAGCCGAGGCTCGTTGCCGAGTCGGTGGCGCCCGCCCCCGGTGGCGGCACGACGCTCGCGCTGACCATGACGCCCGAAAAGACGTGGCACGGCTATTGGGCCAATGGCGGCGACGCGGGCTTCGGCCTGTCGGTCGAATGGAACGCGCCCGAAGGGGTCGCGATCGCTCCCTTCCGCTATCCGGTGCCCGACGCGCTGATCCTCTTCGGCATGATGAACCATGTCTACGAGCATCCCTATGCGCTGCTCGCCGACGTGCAGGTCGACAAGAGCATCGCGCCGGGCACCGACCTGACGCTGTCGGGGGTCGCCAACTGGCTCGCCTGCACCGACAAGGTATGCGTTCCCGAAAGGGCGGTGATCTCGGTGGCGCTGAAGGCGGGCGACGGGGCAGTGGTTCCGGCCGGGCGCGAGCGCTTCGACGGCTGGCGCGCGCTCCTCCCGCAGCCGCTCGACCGGCACGGCAGTTGGGAACGGCGCGGCGACATGGTGCGCTTCGCGATCCCGCTCCCCGCGAGCACCACGATCGACGCGCCGCACCTGTTCGTCGAGACGCAGGATGTCGTCGATTATGCCGCGCCCCAGCGCTTCAGCCGCAACGGCGATCAGATCATCGTCGAAACGCGCGCCAAGGGCGACAAGGCCGGGCCGATTTCGGCGCTGCTGAAGCTGGGCGGCGGTCGCGGCCTGTCGCTGCAGCTCGAGCCGGGTGCCGTTCCTTCGGCAGGCGAAACGATCGCGACGACAGCCGACGGTATCGACACGGGTCTGTTCGGGACCGCGCTCGGCGGTGCGATCCTAGGCGGACTGATCCTTAACCTGATGCCGTGCGTTTTCCCGATCCTCAGCCTCAAGGCGCTCAGCCTCGCGCGTTCGGGCGGCGATGCGAAAGGGGCCAAGGTCGAAGCGCTCGCCTATACCGCGGGCGCGGTCGTGACTTCGCTGCTACTCGGCGGCGCGCTACTCGCGCTGCGCGCCGTCGGCGAACAGGTTGGCTGGGCGTTCCAGCTCCAGCATCCCGTGAGCGTACTCGCGCTGCTGATTCTTGCGCTGGCCATCACATTGAACCTGCTCGGCGCCTATGAACTGCCCTCGTTCGGCGGCGGACAGACACTAGCCGGCAAGGGCGGCGCGGCGGGCGGTTTCTGGACCGGCGCGCTCGCGGCGTTCGTTGCGACACCGTGCAGCGGGCCTTTGCTCGGCGCCGCGCTCGGCGCGACGCTCGTGCTGCCGGCATGGGCCGCGCTGCCGATCTTCGGAGGCTTGGGCCTCGGCCTCGCCTTGCCCTTCCTCGCGATCGGCTTCGTGCCCGCCCTCAGAAATCGCCTCCCCAAGCCCGGACCATGGATGGACCGCTTTCGTAAATGGATGGCGCTGCCGATGGGGCTCACCACCTTGGCGCTGATATGGCTGCTCTGGCGCCAGCTCGGGAGCGGCGCACAGCTCCTGTGGCCGATCCTCGCGGTCGCGATGGCGCTCGTCCTGCTCACGCACTATGGCGCCGTACAGCGCGGCGACCGGCGGTCATGGCTGCTGATCGCGTCGGGCCTGCTCTTCGTCATCAGCCTGGCGGGCACCGTGACCGAGGTCGCCGAAGCGCAGCGCACGACGACCGGCGCCGGCTCCACTTTCTCTCCCGGCGCGCTTGCGAAGGCGCGTGCGACCGGCAAGCCGGTGTTCGTCTATTTCACCGCCGACTGGTGCCTGTCGTGCAAGGCGAACGAAGCCGGCGCGATCGAGCGCGAGACGGTGCAGAAGGCTTTCGACGAGGCGGGCGTCGTGACGCTCGTCGGCGACTGGACCAATGGCGATCCCGTCATCACCCGCACGCTGGCCGAACATGGCCGCAACAGCGTGCCGCTCTATCTCTGGTACGCCCCGGGCGCGGCAAAGCCCGAGATCCTGCCGCAGATCCTGACCCCCGGCCTGCTCACCGACAAGGCGGAGCGCTGATGGCGAAGCAACGCGCCGACCAGTTGCTCGTCGACCGCGGCCTCGCCGAAAGCCGGACGCGCGCGCAGGCGCTGATCCTCGCGGGACTTGCCTTCGTCGGCGACCGCAAGATCGACAAGGCGGGACAGCAGATCGCCGACGATGCCGAGCTGAGCGTGAAAGGCCGCGACCATCCGTGGGTGTCGCGCGGCGGAATCAAGCTCGACCATGCGCTCACGCATCTCGGCTGGGACGTGACCGGCGCGGTCGCGATCGACGTCGGATCGTCGACGGGGGGCTTTACCGACGTGCTGCTCGGCCGCGGGGCGGCGCGCGTATATGCCGTGGATTCGGGCACCAACCAGCTCGCGTGGAAGCTGCGGCAGGACGAGCGCGTCATCGTCCACGAACAGACAAGCGCGCGCATCCTGACACCCGCGCATATTCCCGAACCCGTCGACCTGATCGTCTGCGACGCGAGCTTTATCGCGCTGTCGAAGGTGCTTCCCGTGCCGATGTCGTTTGCGAAGGCCGGCGCGCGCATGGTCGCGCTGATCAAGCCGCAGTTCGAAGCCGAACGCCATGAAGTCGGCAAGAAGGGCGTCGTGCGCGACGTCGCCGTGCACGCGCGCGTCTGCGGCGAGGTTCGCGACTGGTTGACCGGCGAAGGATGGGATGTGCTCGACCTGGTCGAAAGCCCGATCACCGGCCCCGAAGGCAATGTCGAATTTCTGATCGCTGCGGTGAACCGAACCGCTTGACGCTGCGCCGCACAATCGCGACACAAATGCAACGGATTCGCGTGTGGGGGATATTGCGGACATGACCGAAATCGCAACGCCGGGCCAGCTTCGCATGTCCTATCTGCGATGGGCGCTGGTCACCGTACCGGCGATCGTGCTGATCGGCAGCCTGATGGGCGCACTTTCGAACAGCGGCTATGACAATCGCTGGTTCGCCGCGCTCGACCTGCCGCCGATCACCCCGCCGGGCTGGGTTTTCGGCACGGTGTGGCCAATCCTCTATATCTGTCTCGGCCTGTCGCTCGCGATGATCCTGCACGCGCGCGGCGCGAAGGGGCGCGGTTTCGCGCTGCTCCTCTTCCTCGTCCAGCTGATCGCCAATTTCGCCTGGTCGCCGCTCTTCTTCGGGCAGCATCAGGTGACGACCGCGCTTTATCTCATCATCTTCATCCTGATGGTGACGGTCGCGACCGCTTTCGCCTTCGCACCGATCCGCAGGGCGGCGGCGTGGCTCCTCGTCCCCTATATGGCGTGGCTCAGCTTCGCGGCGATCCTCAATTTCCAGATCGATCAGCGCAATCCGGATGCCGAAACCCTTGTTCCCGCCGCCGCCAGCACCCAAATAGGGTAAGGCGCAAGGGATAACTGGGGGACGACCCCCGACTAAGGAATATGACATGCAGAGCGAAAACCGCTTTTTCGACGACTTCGCCAAGATGGTGAACGGCATTGCCGGTACCGTCGCGGGCGCAGGCCGCGAGGCAGAGGCCGCCATGCGCGACCGCGCCAAGGAATGGGTCGGCCGCATGGATTTCGTCAGCCGCGAGGAATTCGAGGCGGTAAAGCAGATGGCCGCCACCGCGCGCGCCGAAGCCGAAGCGCTGAAGGCCCGGCTCGACAAGCTCGAAGGCGCAGGCAAGCCCGCAGCGGCGACGCCGAAAGCCGCGGCGAAGCCTGCTACCGCCAAGCCGGCGGCGAAGCCCGCCGCGCGCAAGCCCAAAAACTAACGCATCCCGCGTGCCTTTCGAACGTTGTTTGCAATATCCCCGGATGGCGCGGGACGCGGACTCGCGTCGAGGCGCCTTCCGGGCTAAGGCGCGCGCATGAGTGACGATCTTTACGACGACGATGACGGCCAGGACGCGGCACCGATGGAGATGCTGGCGTCCTATTTCGCCGCGCACGACTGGCCGCACGAAATGATCGGCGAGGACGAGATCGTCGCGACCGCGCAGGGCAGCTGGACAACCTATGAGCTGCGCGCGGTGTGGCGCCCCGATGACGGGGTGATCCAGCTTCTCGCATTTCCCGACATCCGCGTCGTCGAGGACAAGCGCGCGGTCGCGCACGAGGCGCTCGCGCTGATCAACGAGCAGCTCTGGCTCGGCCATTTCGAGCTATGGTCCAACAGCGGGACGATCCTCTATCGCCACGGGATGCTCGTCGGCGCCGACGCGTCGCTGCCGCTCGACCTGACCGAGACGCTGATCGAAAGCGCGATCGACGAATGCGAACGCTTCTACCCGGTGTTCCAGTTCGTGCTGTGGGGCGGCAAGACGCCCGCCGAAGCGCTCGCCGCGTCGCTCATCGAAACCCGCGGCGAAGCCTAGGACCAACCGGCATTCGGCCCTGGCCGCCTGCAAATGGCGGCTTTTTGGGACTCGCCATCGTCCGATGTCGATCGGCCTTAGCCCGATATCTTCTCGAAGCGCGTCAGCCCCGGCCCCAGTTCGTTCGGGCCGATCGCAAGCGCCTCGCCGCTCCAGTCGGCGACGAAGATCGTCTTGCGGCCAGTGCCTTGCGGGACGCTTGCCCGATTTCCCTCGATAATCAGTCCGCGCGACGGATTGTCGCGCGCCTCGGCCGCGACCGCGATCAGCGCGCCGTAATTTTCCTTGTCACGCCCCTGGATCATCAGATTGTTCGCGATCCGCCCGGTCGACCCGGCGGGCAGATCGATCAGATAATTGGTCGTCTTTCCCTGCGTGTCGTCGAAGCTGTTGTCGCGAATTTCGACGCGCGGCGCTCGGGTCTTGAGATAATGGCCACCGCTGCCCTTTTCGAAGCGCGTGTTCGTCACGATCACACGGCCGTAAGCGCCGGTATAGACGCTGTGCGCGCAACTGAGACCGCGGTCGCAGCGACCGAGGCGCGAGAAGGTCGAGCGCGTGATCGTCAGCGTCGCCGCGGCATCATCGCCCGTGAGAATGCCCTCCTCGCTGTCGCGGAACATGCTGTTCACGATCTCGAGGTCGCTGCGTTCGAGGCGAATGCCCGCGCCATTGCCGTCGGGCACACGCAGGTTCTGGAAGACGATGCCGTCGACCTTCGCGCCATTGCCGCGCAGCACGAGCGTCGCCTTGCCTTCGCAGGTCACGCCGTCGAAGATCGCGCGGCCGGCTTCGGCAGCGACGAGGGCGATGCGGCCCGCGGTCTGGACCGCGCAGTCGCGATGATAGCCGGGAGCGACGCGGATGGTGCCTTCACCCTCGCCGATCGCGTCGACCGCTTCCTGCAGGCGATTGAAGCCGCGGCCGTCGACGCTGTACGGCGCGCCGCCGGTCTGCGCGGGCAGCGAGCCCGGCGCGATGAGCAACGGAAGGGCGAGCAGCGGCAGCAAGGGCCGGCGAAGGATCGACTGGAACATGGCCGCTCCATAGCCGCTTTCCCCGGCGTAGTCGCTCGCGAAGCTGGGGAACTCCGTGCCTGTCCCCTTATCGGACAGACGCCACCGCACCCGTTAATCGAGATTCGGACGCAGCCACCGGGTCGCGGTTTCCAGATCGACCCCGCGGCGCTCGGCATAGTCGGCAAGCTGATCGCTGCCGATCCGCGCGACACCGAAATACTGGCTTTCGGGATGGCCGAAATAGAAGCCGCTCACCGCCGCGGTGGGCAGCATCGCGAAGCTTTCGGTCAACACCAGCCCGGCATTGTCGTCCGCCGCGAGCAGGTCGAACAGGATGGGCTTCAGACTGTGGTCGGGGCAGGCCGGATAACCCGGCGCCGGACGAATTCCGCGATATTCCTCCTTGATCAACGCCTCGTTGGTGAGCTGCTCGCCGGGCGCATAGCCCCAGAGGGTGGTGCGGACATGCTGGTGCAGCCGTTCCGCAAAGGCTTCGGCGAAGCGATCGGCGAGCGCTTTCAGCAGGATGTCCGAATAATCGTCCTTGTCGGCGCGGAAGCGTTCCGAATGCGGTTCGATGCCGTGGATGCCGACCGCGAAGCCGCCCATCCAGTCGCCCGCCGGATCGATGAAGTCGGCGAGGCACATATTGGCGCGGTCGCGGCTCTTCTTGATCTGCTGGCGCAGGAAGGGGAGCGTCACATGGCGCTCCTCGTCGGCGAGGTGGATCGTGACGCTGTCGCCGTCGCGCGCGCACGGCCAGAAGGCGCAGACACCGCGCGCGGTCAGCCACTTCTCGGCGATGAGCTTGTCGAGCATTGCGTCGGCATCGGCCTTTAGCGCCTGTGCCGTTTCGCCGACCACATCGTCCTGAAGGATCGACGGCCAGGTGCCGTGCAGTTCCCACGCGCGGAAAAAGGGCGTCCAGTCGATGCAGTCGCGCAGATCCTCGAGCGACCAGTCGTCGAACCGGTGCAGTCCGGGCTGCAGCGGCGGCGCGGGCTTGTCGCTCAGATAGGCGTCGTAATAATTGGCGCGCGCTTCTTCGAGCGTGTGCAGCACACTCTGCCCCTTGCCCGCGCGCACGTCGCGGACATGGGCGTAATCATCCTTGTAACCCTGCACATAGGCGTCGCGTCCGGTGTCGCTGACGAGCGCCGTCGCCACCCCGACCGCGCGGCTCGCGTCCAGCACGTGGAGCACCGGGCCCTGATAGGCGGGATCGATGCGGAGCGCGGTGTGCACCTTCGACGTCGTAGCGCCGCCGATCAGCAACGGCATCGTCAGCCCCGCACGCTGCATTTCCTCGGCCACCGTCACCATCTCGTCGAGCGACGGGGTGATCAGGCCCGAAAGGCCGATCATGTCGGCGTCATTCTCGTTCGCCGCCTCGAGAATCTTCGACCAGGGCACCATCACACCGAGGTCGACGATTTCGAAGCCGTTGCATTGCAGCACGACGCCGACGATATTCTTGCCGATGTCGTGGACGTCGCCCTTGACGGTGGCCATCACGACCTTGCCCTTGCCCTTCGCGCCCGGCTCTTTCGACGCCTCGATGAAGGGTAGCAGGTGCGCGACCGCCTTCTTCATCACGCGGGCAGATTTCACGACCTGCGGCAGGAACATCTTGCCCGAACCGAAAAGGTCGCCGACGACGTTCATGCCGTCCATCAGCGGCCCTTCGATCACCTCGATCGGGCGCGGCAAAGCCTGCCGCATCTCTTCGGTGTCATCGACGATATAGGCGTCAATCCCCTTGACCAACGCATGTTCCAGCCGCTTGCGCACCTCCCAGCCGCGCCATTCCTCGGCCGCCTTTTCCTGCGCGGCGTTCGTGCCCTTGTAGCGCTCGGCGAGCGCGATCAGCCGCTCGGTGGGACTCAGTTCCTCGCCTTCGACCTTGCGGTTGAGGATGACGTCCTCGCACGCGGTGCGCAGCTCGGGGTCGATCGTGTCGTAGACGTCGAGCTGGCCCGCGTTGACGATCGCCATGTCGAGCCCGGCCGGAATCGCATGATAGAGGAAGACGCTGTGCATCGCGCGGCGCACCGTCTCGTTGCCGCGAAAACCGAACGACAGGTTCGACAGCCCGCCCGAGAAATGGACGTGCGGGCAGCGGATGCGGATTTCCTTCACCGCTTCGATGAAGTCGACCGCATAATTGTCATGCTCCTCGAGTCCCGTCGCGACCGCGAAGATATTGGGGTCGAAGATGATGTCCTCGGGCGGGAAACCGATCGTCATCAGCAGCTTGTAGGCGCGCTCGCAAATCTCGATCTTGCGCGCCTCGGTATCGGCCTGCCCGACCTCGTCGAACGCCATCACGACGACCGCGGCGCCATAGGCCATGCATTTGCGCGCATGCCCCAGGAACTGCTCCTCGCCCTCCTTCATGCTGATCGAGTTGACGATCGGCTTGCCGGGAACGCATTTCAGCCCCGCCTCGATCACATCCCATTTCGAGCTGTCGATCATCACCGGAATGCGTGCGATATCGGGCTCGGCGGCGATGAGCTTCAGGAAGGTCGTCATCGCATATTCGGCGTCGAGCAGGCCTTCGTCCATGTTGACGTCGATGACCTGCGCGCCATTCTCCACCTGCTGGCGCGCGACTTCGACCGCCGCGGTATAATCGTCGGCAAGGATCAGTTTCTTGAACGCCGCGGAACCCGTGACGTTGGTGCGCTCGCCGATGTTGACGAAGGTGGAGGAAGCGGCGGTGGTCATCGAATAATCCTGAGACTGAATATTAGGCGGCGAGCGGACGAGCGAGGACGAGATCGTCGTAGAGCTTGCCGCCGACATTGAACCGGCGCGTGCCGAGGTCGGCAAATCCCTGCTTGCGGTAAAAGGCGAGGGCGCGCTCGTTGCGGGCATAGACGCCGAGGAGCAGGCGTCGATAACCCCGCGCCGCGTCGAGCACCTGTTTCATCAGCGCCGCGCCGAGCCCCGTGCCGTGGAAACGCGAAAGCGAATAGATGCGCTTCAGTTCGATATCGCCGTCGAGCGCGGCCGCGAGGTCGGGCTTGCTCACCAGTGCGAAGCCGATCGGCGCGCCGCCGGGCTGCGCCTCGGCGATCCACGCGCGCGCGCCGCCGGCCAGAAGGGCACGATAGGCGGCCTCGCCATGCTGCGCGGCGCAGTGACCGACGATCGCATCGCCGTCGAGAATGCCCGCGAAGGTTTCAAGGAAGGTCGCCGCGCCGATCAGCGCAAGCGCCGCCGCGTCGTCGACTCCGGCTTCCCGGATCGTCCATGCCGGAATGTCGCTCATCGGGTCAGGCCGCCATGGTGAAGGGTTCGAGCCCCGCGAGCCGCGTGCGCACCGCGACGTGGGGGATCTGTCGTCCCGGAAGGCCTTCGATCGCTTTCGCCATCGCTGCGATATGCGCCGGGGTCGAACCGCAGCAGCCGCCGAGGATGTTGACCTGTCCATGCTCGGCCCATTCGCGGACCAGCTCGGCCGTCGTCTCGGGCAACTCGTCATATTCGCCGAGTTCGTTGGGCAGGCCCGCATTCGGATAGACCATCACCAGCGCATCGGCGAGATCGGACAGCGCCTTCACATGCGGGCGCAGTTGCGACGCGCCGAACGAGCAGTTGAGCCCGATGGTCAGCGGCTTCGCATGGCGCACCGCGTACCAGAAGGCCTCGACCGTGTGCCCGGACAGATTGCGGCCCGAAAGATCGGTGAGGGTCATCGAGATCATCAGCGGCAGCTCGCGCCCGACCTTTGCCTCGGCCTCGAGCGTCGCCGCGATTCCCGCCTTGGCGTTGAGCGTATCGAAGATCGTCTCGATCAGGATGAAATCGGCCCCGCCGTCGGCGAGGGCCACGACCTGTTCCAGATAGACGTCCTTCAATTCGTCGAAATCGATCTCGCGATACCCCGGATTGTTGACGTCGGGCGACAACGACAGCGTCTTGTTCGTCGGACCGACCGCGCCCGCGACGAAGCGGCGGCGACCATCGAGCGCCTCATATTTGACCGCCGTCTCGCGGCCCAGCCGTGCGCTTTCGATGTTGATGTCGGCGACGAGCGCCTCGGCGCCATAATCGGCTTGGCTGATCCGGTTCGCGCTGAAGGTGTTGGTCGACACGATGTCCGACCCGGCGGCGAGATAGGCTTCACCGATCGCGGTGACGACGTCGGGACGCGTCAGCGCGAGGATGTCGTTGTTGCCCTTCTGGTCGTGGCCCAGGCCGAGCGAGCCGGCATAGTCGGCTTCGTCCAACTTGCGGAGCTGAATCTGCGTACCCCAGCCCCCGTCGGTGAGCAGGATGCGCTCTTTCGCCGCCGCCTGCAGGGCCTCGCGTGCGCCGGTTCCGGAATTTGAGGTCATGCGGCTTTCTCCGTCGCAGGGGCCGCCTTCGGACGCAGGCCCAGGAGGTGGCAGATGGCATAGCTCAGCTCGGCGCGGTTGAGCGTATAGAAGTGGAAATCGCGCACCCCGCCCGCATAGAGACGGCGGCTCATCTCGGCCGCGATCGTCGCCGCGACGAGCTGGCGCGCGGCGGGCAGATCGTCGAGCCCCTCGAACAGCGAGATCATCCAGCCGGGAATGGCGGTGCCGCACATGTCGGCCATGCGCCGGGTCTGCGACACGTTCGACACGGGCAGGATGCCGGGGATGATCGGCGCGTCGATGCCCGCCGCCGCCGCCGCGTCGCGAAAGCGCAGGAAGCTGTCGGGCGAGAAGAAGAATTGCGTGATCGCACGCGTCGCCCCGGCGTCGAGCTTGCGCTTCAGATTGTCGAGATCGGACTGCGCGCAATCGGCATCGGGATGCACTTCGGGATAGGCCGCGACCGAAATATCGAACGGCGCGATCGCCTTCAGTCCCGCGACCAGCTCGATCGCATTGGCATAACCTTCGGGATGCGCGCGATACGGCGCTCCGCCCGGCACGTCGCCACGCAGCGCGACGATATGGCGCACGCCCGCGTCCCAATAGGCGCCCGCGACCTCGTCGATCTCGGCGCGCGACGCCTCGACGCAGGTCAGGTGCGCGGCGGGCGGAACCGCGCTTTCGGACGCGATGCGCGCGACGGTCGCATGGGTGCGTTCGCGCGTCGATCCGCCGGCGCCATAGGTTACCGATACGAAGCTCGGACCGAGCGGCTCCAATGTGCGGAACGTGTCCCACAATTGCGCTTCCATCTTCTCGGTCTTCGGCGGGAAGAATTCGAAGCTGACGCCGATATCGCCTTCAAGATTGGCGAACAGCGGCGACGCCGCGGCGCGGCGCGCCTCTGCCAGCGAGTTCAAGTTCGACGTCATGCCGCAAGCCTTTTACTTTGTCCGCCTTCGGTGACGGTGGGTTGATCTTCATCGCTCCGGCGGCGGCCGAGCCACAGCTTCACGGCCAGCTCCCCGCCCTCGAGCGTCTGGGTGGTTTCGAGCAGCAGGCCGGTCGACGCGAACCAGCCGCGAATCTGTGCATCGGAAAAGCCGAGGCGCGCATGCGCCGCGAGGCTGCGCAATTCCTCATCCTCGTGCGGCGCAAAATCGACGACGAGCAAATGGCCGCCACCGCGCAGCACGCGGCTCGCCTCGGCGATCACGCGATCGGGTTCCTGCGCGAAATGCAGCGCCTGATGGATGACGATGCTGTCGACGCTCGCATCGGCGACCGGCAGATTCAGGAAATCGCCCTGCAGCAGATCGACCGGCACCGGCTGTCCCTCGAGCTTGGCACGCGCGATCCGCAACATTTCGGGGCTGCGGTCGAGCGCGGTTATACGGCGCGCGGTCGGCGCGAAAATCTCCGCCATCCGTCCCGTGCCCGTCCCGATATCGAGCAGATGGCCGAGCCGGCGATTGTGCATCATCGCGAGCATTGCGGCCTCGACCTCGCTTTCGGCGACATGGCGCGAGCGTATCGCGTCCCATTCGGCCGCATGCTCGGCGAAATAGCGCTCGGCCGCAGCGGCGCGTTCGTCGCGCACCGCCGCCAGCCGCCGCGCGTCATGTGCGATAACGCGCGTCTCGCGCGCCGAGAAAGGCCATTTATCCGCCTGCGCGATGATTTCCCCGACCGGTCCGCCGACGGCAATGCGCAGGAAAACCCAGCTGCCCTCGCGCCGGCGTTCGACGATACCCGCCTCGACCAGGATGCGAACGTGGCGCGACACGCGCGGCTGGCTCTGGTCGAGCACGACCGCCAATTCGCCGATCGCAAGCTCCATCTCGCGCAGCAGTGCCACGACTCGCAGACGCGTCGGATCCGCCAAGGCACGGAAAATGTCGATCAGTTCGCTCACAAAGCAACATATAAAGCTTTCTTTATATCTGGTCAACCGAGCGCCGCGCCTCAATTTCTGCCGTGCATGATCCGGCCGCCGGCCAATTGCGACGAAACGCGTGGGCAAAAAAGGGACAAGGCCGTTGCGCGCCATTTGGCGAGGGGGTAATTCTGCGCGCGATTGGCAAAGTCCGGGATCGATCAGTTCCTGTGCCGGTCGATCAGTTCAAACCGAGAGGGGTATACCCATATGAAGAAATCGATCACTCTGTCGCTCGTTCTGGCCGCTTCGATGGGCCTCGCTGCCTGCGCCGAAAAGGCTGCCGACGACACGGCTGCCGCAACCGAAGACGCCGCCGCGACCGTCGAAGGCGCTGCTGACGGCGCGATGGAAGCCGCCGCTGGCGCTGCCGACGCGACCGCTGCCGCAGCCGGCGAAGCCGGTGCCGCCGCCGACGCCGCGGGCGATGCCGCCGCTGCGGGCGACGCCGCTGTTGCCGCCGACAAGGCGACCGAAGCCGCCGGCGCTGCCAAGGAAGCGGCCGACGCCGCCAAGGGCGCGCTGGAAGAAGCCAAGAAGTAAGCTTCTTTCAGGCTTTCCGGCCAAGGAAAATGGGGGTCGCCGGCTTGCCGGCGGCCCCTTTTCTTTTGGGACAGGTATCAAGCGGCGCGGTTGCCAAGCCCCCGATCCGCCGTTAACCCTGCATCCCATGGCCGGCCGCCCGGCCATTGCATTCGAAAGGAATATCATGC
Source organism: Sphingopyxis sp. (assembly GCF_016463645.1). Lineage (GTDB taxonomy): Bacteria > Pseudomonadota > Alphaproteobacteria > Sphingomonadales > Sphingomonadaceae > Sphingopyxis. The sequence goes on from NZ_JAEMQX010000073.1 coordinate 15,576, forward strand.
GCAAGATCATCATCGCCTCGATGGCCGCAGCTGCCTTCAGCCTCGCCGCCTGCTCGGAAAAGACGCAGGACGCCGCTTCGGAAACCGCGACCTCGGCCGCAGATGACGCCGCTGCCGCCGGCGATGCCGTCGCCGAAGGCGCCGCCGACGCTGCCGACGCGACCGCTGCTGCTGCCGGCGAAGCCGCCGACGCGACCGCCGATGCCGCCAAGGACGCCGGCAATGCGGTCGAAGGCACCGTGAAGGCCGCCGGCGACGCCGCCGACAAGGCCGGCGACAAGATCGCCGAAGAAACCAAGAAGGCCGAAGCCAACGACAAGAAGTAAGTCGCAGGCACGCCTTCGGGCTGTTATCGAAGGGCTCCATCCTGCCGGGTGGAGCCCTTTTTCATCGGAGCATATGATGCGAAACCTCTGGCCGGCAGCCGTCATGCTCGCGCTCTTCGCGGCGGGATGCAGCCGCACCGACAATGAACCGGGGCCCGGCGGCGTGACGGTCAGCGAGGCCAAGGCGCTCGACGATGCCGCCGCTATGCTCGAAAGCCGCGATGGCACGCCCGCGCCCGGCGAGGCTTCGGCAACGAAGGATACCGCCGAATAGGCTTCCCTCCTCGCCTTGCCGAAGCTAGATTGCCATCGTCCCGCGACTGGCGCTGAAGATGGAGACCCATCGGGAAGCGGGGCCGATCGGAAGATCGCGACGAGCCGCGCGCCTGGGTGATCCACTGCCAGCGCAAGGACATCCGCATGACCGACACGTCCCCGATCCAGATCGTCTTCCTGCTGTTTCCCGGCATCACGCAGCTGGACTTCACCGCGCCTGCGCAGGCGCTCTGCCGGATGCCCGGCGCCGTGCTGGCCGGCGCGGCTGCGAGCCTCGATCCGATAGCGACCGACAGCGGCTTCGCGATCGTACCGACGCATGATTTCGCATCAGCCCCGCAAGCCGACATCCTCTGTATCCCCGGCGGGCACGGCGTAACCGATGCGCTGGACGATGCCGCGACCATCGACTTCATCACCCGCCAGGCCGCGGGTGCGCAGTGGGTGACGAGCGTCTGTACCGGCGCCTTCCTGCTCGGCCGTGCCGGACTCCTTCATGGCAGACGCGCGACGACGCATTGGAGCTATACGCACCTTCTGCCGCTCGTCGGGGCACGTCACGAAAGGGCCCGCATCGTCGAGGACGGACATGTCGTGACGAGCGGCGGGGTGACCTCGGGGCTCGATTTCGCGCTGACACTGATCGCGCGGGTGAAGGGCGACATGGTCGCACAGGCGATCCAGCTCGCGATCGAATATGACCCCTCCCCGCCCTTTGCCAGCGGCCACCCCGATCGCGCGCCCGAAAAGGTCACCGCCGGACTGAAGGCCCGCGTCTATGACGCCGCGGCGGCGCGGATGGAGGCCGCGCTCCGGGCCTAGCGACAGTCGGCGAGCGCGATTTCGTAAAGCTTGGGCCAGTTCTTGCCTGTCACGAACAGGCGCTTCTTCTTTGCGTCCCAAGCGATGCCGTTGAGCACATTGTCGGTGCCGCTGGCGCCGGCATCGACCTTGAGCGTCGACAGGTCGATAAGCGAGACGACATTGCCGGTCGCGGGATCGATCCGGACGATGAAATCGGTCATCCAGACATTGGCCCACACCTGGCCGTCGATCGTCTCGAGTTCGTTGAGCATCGCGACCGGCCGGCCGGCGAAACGGACCGTCACGCGCTTCTGCTCCGTCATCGTCGCCGGGTCGAAGAAGCGCAGCGCAGGCGTGCCGTCGCTGAGGACGAGGCTGTCGCCGACCATCGTCAGTCCCCAGCCTTCGCCGTCATATCTGAAGGTGCCGATGGATCTGAGGTCCTTGACCGACCAGCGGTTGCCCACCCCGCCCTGCCATGTCACGCCGATGATCTGATCGCCCCAGCGCGTGATCCCCTCGCCGAACTGGTCCGGGGGGAGTTTCGTCTGGGCGAGCGCCTCCCCCGTATCGAGGTCGAGGCGGGCGACGCGCGACCGGCCATATTGGCCGGTGGCTTCGTAAAGATGCCCCTCATGCCAGAAGAGGCCCTGCGTGAAGGAGGTGGTGTCGTGCGGGAAGGTCCGGACGATGCGGTAGCCGCATCGCTCGACGGGCGGCGTCGCGGGCGTCGCCGCGACCGGCGGATCGGCGAGCAGGGCGAGAGCAAGGGCGAACATCATCGCCGCCCTAGCTATGCCGGGCGGGGCAAAGTCGCAATGTCCCATTCTTCCTGTTTCGTCATGTCGAACCTGATCCGGCATGACGGGGAGTCGGGAAACCAAGGAAAAAGGGCCGGAGGATTGCTCCCCCGGCCCCGTTTCTCGTTGGCTGAGCGCCGAACGGCGGACTTAGAAGTCCATGCCGCCCATGCCGCCCATACCGCCGCCGCCCATCGGCATCGCCGGCTTGTCTTCCGGCAGCTCGCTGACGGCGGCTTCGGTGGTGATCAGCAGACCCGAAACCGACGCGGCGTCCTGAAGCGCGGTGCGCACGACCTTGGTCGGGTCGATGACGCCGGCGGCCTTCAGGTTTTCATAGACGTCGGTCGCGGCGTTGAAGCCCTGATCCTGGTTGTTTTCGCGCAGCAGGTTGCCGGCGACAACCGCACCGTCGTGGCCGGCATTGGCCGCGATCTGGCGCAGCGGCGCTTCGATCGCCTTGCGGACGATGTCGATGCCGCGGGTCTGGTCGTCGTTGGCGCCCTTCAGGCCTTCGAGTGCCTTGGTCGCATAGAGGAGCGCGGTACCGCCACCGGGGACGATGCCTTCCTCGACCGCGGCGCGGGTCGCGTGCAGCGCGTCGTCGACGCGGTCCTTGCGTTCCTTCACTTCGACTTCGGTCGCACCGCCGACCTTGATCACGGCAACACCGCCGGCGAGCTTCGCCAGACGTTCCTGCAGCTTTTCACGGTCATAGTCGCTCGTCGTGGTTTCGATCTGCGCACGGATCTGTTCGACGCGGCCCTTGATCGCGTCATGGTCGCCAGCACCATCGACGATGGTGGTGTTGTCCTTGTCGATCGTGACGCGCTTCGCCTGGCCGAGCATGTTCAGCGTGACCGACTCGAGCTTGATGCCGAGGTCTTCGCTGATCATTTCACCGGCGGTCAGGATCGCGATGTCCTGCAGCATCGCCTTGCGGCGATCGCCGAAGCCCGGCGCCTTGACGGCCGCGACCTTGAGGCCGCCGCGCAGACGGTTCACGACGAGGGTCGCGAGCGCTTCGCCTTCGATGTCCTCGGCGATGATGAGGAGCGGACGGCCCGACTGCACAACCGCTTCGAGGATCGGAAGCATCGACTGGAGGTTCGACAGCTTCTTTTCGAAGATCAGGATGTACGGATCGGCGAGCTCGACGATCATCTTTTCGGGGTTGGTGATGAAGTAGGGCGACAGGTAGCCGCGGTCGAACTGCATGCCTTCGACGACGTCGAGCTCGAATTCGAGGCCCTTGGCTTCCTCGACGGTGATCACGCCTTCCTTGCCGACCTT
>NZ_JAEMQX010000002.1 GCF_016463645.1 Sphingopyxis sp.
AAGGGGGTCCCTCTTCGACGCCGATCGGGGGTCCCTTTTGAACGCCGTTTGACAGGTAGATGCGTACGGGAATGGAAATATCGCCGCGCCTGACGCTGGCGTCCTTGACCGAGGCCATCTCGGGTGCGGGCGCGGTGCCGCTCCGCCATGCGGCCGCCACCTCGTCGCGGATCGCCTTCAGTCCCGCCGCCGTTCCGGGATCGTTGCCCGGTTTGCCCTTCGCCGCCTCTTCCTGCGCGAGGTCGTTCGCGAGCATGGCCTGGATGCCGGGATCGAGCGTCTGCCCGTCGAGGCGGATCGGCGCGGCGGACTGGGGCGCCGATTGTCCGTAGACCGGCAACGCCGCGACGGTAACCAGCGCCGCACCGAGCAAGATCGTCTTCAACCGCCGCATGCTATCCTCCCTCCAAGCCAAAGTCCCGGCGCGACCTTTCGCCGCCGCCGGCAAAGCCATCCCCGCTATGTCGCCGCGGGCAAGACGTCCCGCACGTCCTTGCCAAGGATGTCCCCGATCACAGCATGATTTTCCGGGTAGAACGCCGACGAAGCGGGTAAATCCGGGCACGCCCCCTAGCGGACGGCGCCGAATCCCGGAAAAAGGAAAGCGAGGCGTTTCAAGGGGACAAGGCATGACAATGAAGAGCTTGATGCTGGCATGCGCGCTGCTCGCTCCTGTGGTGACACATGGACAGACCAAGAAGACACAGCCGGGCACGGCCGAACCGGCCGTCCAGTCCGATCCCGCTTTCGAGCTGTTCCGCCTCGTCCCCGGCCAGACCGAGGCCTTCATCCGGAGCGTCGCGATCTGGGACCAGGTCAATGCGGCCGGCGGCCAGCCCAAGACGCAGCTTTACCTGCACGAGGATGGCGAAGGCTGGGACGTGATGCTCTACAAGCCGCCGCGTCCCGCACCGACGCCTGCGCAGAATGAAGCGATGGCGGCCAAGATGAAGGAGCTGGGGCTCGTCGGCGGCCCGCTCTACTTCATCCAGCTCCGCGAGAAGGTCGCGGACCATGCGCATCTCGTCATGAAAGGTCCGATGCTCTCGGAAAAATGGGTCGCCGACCTCGACGCCCAGCGCGCCGAGATCGCGGCACGAAAATAGGCCGCGGCGATGACGATTGTCCCGGAAGACCCCGATACGTCCGTCACTCCGGCCTCGCGCTCCGTGCCGCGCCGGCACATCCTTGGTGGCCTCGCCGCTGCTGGAGCCCTCGCGGGAACCATGCCGGCGCCTGCGGCGAGCAAGCGCGGCTGGGATGTCATCGTCGTCGGTGCCGGGGTGTTCGGCGCCTGGACAGCCTGGAACCTGCAGCGGCGGGGACAGAAGGTTTTGCTCGTCGACGCCTGGGGCGCCGCGCACGCACGCTCGTCCTCGGGCGGCGAAACGCGGCTCATCCGCACCGAATATGCCGCCAACGCGCTCTATACGCGCTGGGCTTGGCAGTCGCTCGCCGAATGGCACGCTCTCGCGCAGCGCCACGACAGCCCGATATTCCAGGAGGTCGGCGCGCTCTATTTCTACCCGCGCGAGACCACGAAGATCGAGGAGAGCATCGCGCTGCAGCGAAGCCTCGGCATTCCGATCGAAAAGCTGACGAAAGCGCAGATGGCCAGGCGCTGGCCGCAGATCGACTTCGACGGGCTGGAAGTGGGCGTGATGCAGCCGACCATGGGTGCGCTCATGGCCCGGCGGAGCGTGCAGACGCTCGTCGAGGAATTCGTCGCGGCCGGGGGCAGCTTCCGCGCCTTCGCCATCGATGCGCCGCGATCGGAGAGCGCCTCGCTCACGGCCGTGACGGGCACCGGCGGCGAGACGCTGCACGCGCGGCAGTTCATATTCGCCTGCGGCCCCTGGCTGCCGAAGCTTTTTCCCGACGTGGTCGGCGGACGGATCGTGCCGACGCGGCAGGAAGTCTTTTATTTCGCTCCGGAAGCCGGCGACGGGCGTTTTGCCGCCCCGCATATGCCGGCCTGGGTCGACGCCGGCGACCCTGACCTTCATTATGGTTTCCCCGATATCGAGTTTCGCGGTTTCAAGATCGCGCTCGACGGCCATGGGCCGAAATATGATCCCGACGGCGCCGACCGGCGGATTACCGACCAGGGTCTCGCCGACGTCCGTGCCTATCTCGCGCGGCGCTTTCCCGCGCTTGCGAAACGACCGCTCGCAGCGTCCGAGGTCTGCCAATATGAGAATAGCGACAATGGCCATCTGCTCGTCGACCGCCACCCGCGCTGGTCCAATTGCTGGATCGCCGGAGGCGGAAGCGGCCATGGGTTCAAACATGGCCCCGCGCTCGGACGCCATCTGTGCGACCTCGTCCTCGGCACGGGGAAGCCCGAACCCGATTTCTCGCTCGCAGCGCACAAGGTTCATGGCTAGACGGGCAAAGCGGGGAGGATGACATGAGATACTATCGGCTGGCCTCGGCCCTGATCGCGGCGGCAATGCTCGTCCCTTCGGCAGGATCGGCACAATCCGCTCCTGCGGCCCCGCCCTATACCATGCCATCGACCCAGATGTTCGACGTCAAGTCCGAAGGCGGCGAGACCTATCGCATCTTGATTTCCTATCCCAAGGGCGAGGCTCCCGAAGGCGGCTTTCCCGTTCTCTATGTGATCGACGGCAACGCCTATTTCGCTTCCTTCGCCGAGACGCGGCGGCTGCTTGAATATTCCGACCGCGGCAAGACACTCGTGGTGGGCGTCGGCTACCCGACCGACGAGGCCTATGATGCCCGCCGCACGGCGGACTTCCTGTTCCCGGTTCCGACCGTGAGCCCGCCGGCCCAAGCGAAATCGCAGCCGAATGCGACCAATACGGGACGCGACAAATTCCTCGATTTCCTCACCGGAAGGCTGCGGTCGGAAATCGGCAAGCGCTTCAAGATCGATCCCGATCGCCAATCGCTATTCGGACACAGCTTCGGCGGTCTCTTCGCCATCCATGCACTCTATGCGCGGCCTGAGGCTTTCCAAGCGATCATCGCGGCCAGCCCGTCGCTCGAATGGAACGTTCAGGACATGCTCCGCGAAGAGCGGGCGTTCGCGGCAAGGCTGGCGGGCGGCAAGATCGCACGAACGAGCCGCCTGATGCTCGTCGCCGGCGACCAGGACCAGGACGACGATCCTGAGCCCGCGAGGGCACTGGCCGCGCGCCTCGATCCGCTGTCGGCCTATGGCCTCAGCACGCGCTATCGCCTCTATGAAGACGAGATTCATATGACAGTGCCCGCTCGCGCGGTGACCGACACGCTTCGCTTCGTATTGCGCTAGGCAGGACGGCTCGCGGGTCAATTGGCTAAACGCGGCCCGGCCCCGGTCGCGCCGCGCAAGGCGGTCTCCCGGCATGCGACGGCGGGTTTCTCCGACGGATCGAAGAAATGCCGGGCGGAGCGGTCCTTCAATAGCCAGCTGCTGCGCAGCAGCAGCAATACGAACCGCGTCCCCGCCAACGGGACGACGCTCACCCTGGCCTATAAGCGAAACTGGTAAGGGCGGGTCGTCGAGACAAGCCGGAGGCCGGGGTGATCGATCATTTTACATGCCCGCTACCGGCCTTCTGTCAATCTTTCGCCGCGAGCAGGAGGAGTGTCGCGGCCGGCCGCGACGCTCCCCGGAGTGCTTGGGCGAAAATGCCCGGCATGTGACCCCGAACCGGCTTAATCCGGTTCAGCTGAGCGCGGCGATCCCGGCGAACGCGACTACCCCTGCGATCGAGGCGCCGATCGCACCGCGTCGCATGTTGGGGACGCGCATCGCGACGAGAAGGCCCGATGTGACGAGAAAGAAAAGTCCGAGAGCGACGACCGCGGCATAGACTTTGAACGGCGTACCACCCTTCGCCTTGTGGAGCTGGACGAAGAAGCGGTGCCATCCGGTTTCCCGCACCGTGAGCTTCGCCGTGGTCGCCTCACCCTTCGCTTCGAGGACGATATCGCGGTTGGCACCCGTCCACTCGAACTGGATCGCGTCCCCGACTTTCTTGACGCTCGCCCCGCCGGTCGGGACGGCGAGACCGCGATCGCCGAGCGCCTTTTCGGCCACCAGCTTCAGCGCCGCAGGATCGTCGGTCAGCGGCGCGGCCAGCGCGACCTCATGGTCGGTCACGACATATTCGCCCTTCGAGCCCCAAGTGTAGAGCGCCCCCGTCACAAGGAACATGAGAATCGCGGGAAAGAGGAACGCAGCAACCAGCATGTGCCAGCGAACGAGAAGCCTGTGCATCGGACAATAATTCCTTGATATTCTGGAGCGCGCGGCGGCCACTCCTATGCGGCGAATGAAGCGGACGCAACCGGCGCTGCGCGGCCGGCTAACTTCCCCGTTTGTCGCGTAGCGGCACGATACTGACACGCGGCTGACACGAGTTCAGACGCGCTGACGCGCCGCAGCGGATCGGTCAATCTGTCCGTCGATCAAAAATCCAGGCCGAGCGCGACAAACCCGTGATAACCTGCCTTGCCGTGCCCGTCGTCGAACGTCGGGCCACCGGAGGCAAGGATCCGGAACGGGGCCGGCAATTGGAGTATCGCTCCGAAGCCGAGGCTTGTCGAGGCACGCCCACCGAGTGCGTCGGGGCCCTGCCGGTCGGCCTCGATCCCGATAAGGAGGCGCTCGCTCACTTGGCGCGTCACTGCGACGCCGCCGGTCCAATAGTCCCGGTTCCCCGGGCCAGAATTGATCGCATAGCCAGCTCCACCGAAAACCGACCAAGGGCCGGCGTCTTTCTGGATCCACACCGGCAGAAGCGCAGTGACCTTGCCGTTGCCCATGCCGTTCGTGGACGTCGGAAGCGTGATGCCCGGGAAAGCCGCAACCGACAGACCCGCCGCTTCGTCGTGATAGAAGCGGTATTTGGCGGACAGCTCGAGATCGCCCGTGCCTGACCGCCAGCCGGCCGCATCGTGCACATATCCGACGGGAACCCCGGCGGTCAGTTGAAGATCCGGTGCGGCGCCGTAATTGATCTCCACGCCGGTCGATCCGCCAAAATCGCCGCCGCGACCTTCGATCTCGACGACCGGACCGTAGATTTCCCAATGACCGGTCTCGGTCGGCTCGGGATCGTCGGTCAGGAACGGCGGCCCGGCATAAGCTGCTGCGGGCGACAGGAACGCGACCACCGCCAGAAAGGCGAGCGCCGTGCCGCGACGCCCCCTGCGATCAGACCGCATGTCGCACCTCCGTCCCGGCGGCTCGCTGCGGCACGAGGGCGATGAGCATCACGATCGCGATGCCAAGCACGAGCGAGGCGCCGGCGCGGCTGAGCTCAAGTCCGCCATGGGCGATTGGCTTGTCGAGGAAATCGCCGACGACAGCGCCGAGCGGGCGGGTCAGGATGAACGCGGCCCAGAAGAGGCCGACCCGGCTGATCGCGGTGCGGTAATAGGCAAGGGCAAGGAGCGCCAGCGCCGACCCGAACAGAACCGCCGAGCCGAGATAACCGAGCGAGCCGTCCGCGACCCAGTCGCCGAGCGCGGTTCCGAGCGTCTGCGAAAAGGTGATCGTGAGCCAGTAATAGAATTCGGCCTTTGGCTCATGGACCGAAGCGACCGAGATCGTGCCGAGCGCACGGTGCCAGATCGCAAGCGATGCGAGCACGGTACCGAGAAGGAGCAACGAGCCGCCGGGATAGCCGATCCCGAGCGAACGGGTCGCGAAATCTGCCATGGTGGTGCCGGCGGTCGTCGACGCGATGATCGTCGCCCAATAGAGCGCCGGATGAAACTGCCTTGCCCTGATCTGGAGAAGCACGAGCGAGACGAGGACGCTGGCGAAGATCGCCGTGCCGACGAGATAGCCGAGCCCCATCGACATGCTTACCGTATCTCCGGCGGTCTCGCCGAACGTGGTCGCCAGTATCTTGATGATCCAGAAGCCGAGCGTCACCGCCGGCACCTTGGTCAGCGTGGATTTCGTTTCTTCGGTCATGAAAAAGCTCCGATGCGCGCCGCAACTGCGGCTATTGCACCGGACGGCTAGGCCGCGGGGTCGCAGCAGCCTATAAGCAGGCGCTTAAATCGCCTTTCATAAGCGGAAGTCCTATGTCCGAACCGATGCGACCATGCGCTTGATTCCGTTGCGGTCCTGGCCGTCGCTGCTGCTTGCGGGGCCGATCGCCATATTGGCGCTGCAGACGGTCGCGGCGGTCTATTTCCTGATCGATGGTGTCGACGACATGATCATCGGTGCGCGCAGCGGGTTCAGCATCGGTGTGGCGATGGAATGTATCGTCGCCATTGCGCTTCTCGGCGGCATCGTGATCGTCGCGCGCCATGTCCGCCGCATTTCCGACGAGCTGGGGCGCAAGGACCGGGCGCTGGCGGACGCGCGGGGCGCGCTTGCCGAACATATCTCGCTCCGCTTCGGCGAATGGAATCTGACGCCTGGCGAAGGCGAGGTCGCGCTGTTTGCGCTCAAGGGCTGCGACGTCGCCGAAATCGCGCGCATTCGAGGCGCCGCAGCCGGAACGGTCCGTTCGCAGCTCAGCCAGATTTATGCGAAGGCCGGGGTCAGCAGCCAAGCGATGTTTGTGTCGCTTTTCATCGAGGATCTTCTCGACCCGCCCTCTTCTTCGTCGGCGTTAAACCCGGCCTAGACCGCAGCGCACACATCGTGTCGCATACCGGTGCAACTTCCTGCGGACGGACCTGACACTTCGCTGACAGGCGCTATGCGGCCTCTGTCAGCAAGCCCGTGCGATAACGCACCCGTCACCCCCGAGGTGGCGCAGCAAAGGAACGACCATGAAACCCAATATCCCCTTCATGATCCTCGCGCTGGCCTGCGGAGCCGCTGCGACGGTAGCAATCGCCGCGGCACCGGCCCCTGAGGGCGCGGCAAACGATCCGTTCTGGTCTCAGGTCCATTGGGACGATGACGATAATGATGATTTCCGCCAGCGCGCCGCAACGCCGATGCCGGTGCCCGACACCGATGCAGTCCGCCGGGCGGGTATGACGGTCGTGCATGAAGTCGAGCGCGACGACGGCCTGATCGAGGTCGAAGGTCTCGATGCCGACGGTCGCGAACTCGACATCAAGATGGATGCGCAAGGACTGCGCGTGATCTCGATCCGGCACGACGATTGATGCGGAGAGCGGTGATCGCCGGCGCCCTCCCTTCGGGCACCGGCTGCCTCCGCCCGTCGACCACTTATCGCCTTGACGATCAACGGATGTCCATGTCGCCTCGAGAAGCCGCGTGCGGCACGCCGCGATAGCCTGCCGAGCAGGCACCGTGACGCACACGCCTCGGCGCCCGCGCGCAACTCAGGCGGGCATCAGATTTTTGCGGATGATCCCGTCCTTGACGATCAGGAGCAGGTTGCGCTCATAATCCTCGAGCAGTCTGAGATCGTCGAGCGGATTGCCGCGCACGAGCAGAATATCCGCCCAAGCCCCTTCGCGAATGACGCCGAGCGCTGCTTGCCGATAGGGATTGCGGCGGCCGCTCCGCGCGAAAAGCTCGCAATTTCCCGAGGTGGCGATGCGAAGCACTTCGGCATTCGAATAAATGGCGCCGAAGCGCGGCAGCACCGCATTTTCGGTACGCGATGTACGGGTGCGCGAGAAGAGATCGGTGCCGAACGCGATCTTGATCCCGTGCTTCTTCGCGAGGCGAACGCTTGCCTGCCACCCCCCGCCGCCAAGCGATTCTGCGGCCTTGGCTTGCTGTTCTTCGGTCAGGATATTGTCGCCAGCCTCGAAGGGCTGGATCGAAAGCCAGGCCCCCTTTTCGGCGATCAGCGCAGCGGTGCGATCGTCGATCGCATGGCCATGTTCGATCGACAGCACCCCTGCCTCGATACAGCGCCGCACCCCTGCAGGCGTATAGGCATGGGCGCATGCATAGGTGTCCCAGTCGGTCGCGGCGCCGACGATGGCGCGGATTTCCTCGAGCGAATATTGCACCGTATCGATCGGATCATGATCCGAGGTAACGCCGCCGCCCGCCATGATCTTGATCTGCGAGGCCCCCCGCTTCAACTGGTCGCGCGTCGCGGCCAGAACCTCGGGAACGCCGTTCGCTACCGCGGTCAGGCCCTTTCGCTGCCGTACCGACGGTTCGCCGCCGAGCGCGGTCGGCAGCTCGCCGACGGGCTCGGGGTCGCCATGTCCAGATGTCTGCGAAATCGCCGCCCCGCTCGGATAGCAGCGCGGCCCCGGCATGATACCGCGATCGATTGCGACTTTGATGCCGAAGATCGCGCCTGCCGTATCGCGCACGGTCGTGAAGCCCCGCATGAGCTGAAATTCGGCATCTTTGAAGATCATCGCGATGTGCGTCGCGTCCTCCGAGCCCATCCAGGGCACGCCCTTCACTGCGGCCATGTGCCAATGCGCATCGGTGAGCCCGGGCATCAGTGTCTGCCCCGCGCCGTCGATCACCGTGGCGCCGTCGGGTATGGGAATATTGCCCGCCGAGACCGCATCGATCCGCTGCCCGCTGATCCGGACATTGCGCGGTTGAAGTGCGCTTCCCGTTCCGTCGAAAAGGAGGACGTTGCGGATGAGGATAGTCCGAGGCGACGTATCTGCCGCGCTTCCGGCAGCGAACGGCGCCATTCCGAGACCGGCAAGAAGCGCGCGCCGCGTCGGGTGAAAGCTCATCATACCTCCGCCAATAGCGTCAGCCCCAAAGCCGGGGTTCGTGCAGACATGTTATAAGATCGGGCCGCGGCTCAACCGCCAGCTTCGCGAGCAGGGCGGGACCAATTATCTGGTGCGCTTTTTCTCGGCGCGCTGGCGATCGATCCCGGCGACCCATTGCTCGGCCGTCATCGGCCCCGTCCCTTCGAAGTGGACATGATCGGCCATCAGCTCGCGAATGCCGACATAATAGAGCGCGCCGCTCGGGAGTCCGAGTTCCTTGGCTTTCGCCGCCATCGCGGCCTCTTGTGCGGGAGTCGGCTTGGCGCGCGCGGGCTTGTAGAGGAGCACGTCCCAGCCCTCGCCGCCGGCGTGAAGGAAAAGCTGGGTCGGCGGCTGACCGCCAGCAACGCTGACCTTGTCCCATTCGACCATGTCGCGAATGAAGGCCTCGGTCTTGCCGGGCGCCAGGCGGAACATCTCGAAAACCGGCGCGGTCAGTTCCACTTCGGTCCCGGCCGCGTCCTTCGCAGCAGCGGGCGCTGTAAGCGCCAAGGCAAACAAAGCAAAAGTCAGGCTGCGCAGCATCGGATCCTCCCGTCCTCGAAAGCTTGAGCCTGCCGGCAGAGGAGCCGCGCGGCAAGGGCGCCGGCGGGTGGCTTGAGGAGCAAATGGGTAAATCGGCACTGGATCGGAACGTGCGGGAAGCGCGCAGCTTACCCTTTTCGTCCGCCATTACCCGTTTGTTTGCGTTCAACCTGTGCCCCCGGCACTCTACCCTCAGCCCGAGTTTCCTGGTAACAAGGACAGCGCCCCGTGGACGATATCAGCCGCCGCAAAATCCTTGCCGCCGCCGCGCTCGGCGCGATGGCAGCGCCGACGGCCGCGACGCTCGCCACCCCGCCATCAAGGCCTGCGCGCTACAAGCTCGAAAGGGCCAGCGAGGGGTTCAGCCGGTTCCAGGCCGTGCACGAAGGTCTCGGCTCGATCGACGTCAAGCTCTTCGATTTCGCCGGCGCTGCCGCGCCCGCCAATTTCCTTATCTACGACATTCCGGTCGGCGCCAGTGAGGGCATCCATCTCCACAATCTCTCCGACCCCAAGCTCGGGCCCTATGAAGAATATTATTATATCATCGAGGGGCGCGGCCGGATGACAATCGACGCAGAGAAATTTGCCGTGGCGGCTGGCGACCATATCTTTGCGCCGCTCGACAGCTGGCGCGGGATCGAGAACATCGATCCCGACGCGAACCTCAAAATCTTCCTCACCTATATCGACCGCTCGCCTTCCTAGCGAGCGGCAGGCTTCGCCGGCAACCGCAGCCGCCGGATCAGCACCTGCCTGTCGCCAACATGGACGGGCTGCGCCGTCGCGGGCCGGGACGCAACGAGCCGCGCCGCCGCCGCGCCCGCGCCATATCGCGTCCGCCGCCAATCGATCACGGGGAGTTTCGCGCGCGCGACCAGTTCGAGCTCGACCTCGAGCCGTCGGCATGAGCGGCCCGTGCAACCGATATAGGTCGGTACGCCCTTCACCGCTGGCCGCGCGCCATTGACGGTGACCCGGCGGATCGCGCTCCCATCCTTGATCAGCAGCTCCTGCCGATCGGAAAGCGGCGACACCGCAGCAAACCGCATGATGCGGCGCCCGCCGGACAGGCTGTCAGACATGATCTCTATGCCTCCATCGCTCGCGATAGAGGGAGCGGCGGCGCGCCAAAGGCCCTTGTCGTCGGGGCGATCGCCAAAGGACGCCGCACTGCGCAGCGTGTCGGGAAGTGGACCGTTATCCTCGATCTGCCAAGTCGATTTTCCGTTGTCGTCCTCGTGCACGATGGTGAGGTGGCGCGGCGCGTCGAGCGCAAAGGCGGGAACCAGCAGCGCCGCGACGAAGGCCGCCGCCGCAACCAATCCGAACGCAGCCGACGCAAGTCTGACCGCCCGCCCGCCTCCCGGCAGGAAGAAGAGGAACATGAAGACAAGAAGCGCGCTCGTCGGCGCTGCCTGCTCGATGAAGAGGCCTTCTTCCAACCCGCCAGCAAGCGGAAGCACGATCAGGAGGAAAAGCGCGGCCGCACCGAACAGCAGCGGCCGCGAAGCACCGCTTATGCGCGGAAAACGCGAGACAACCGCCACGGCGATGAGAAAGAGGAGTGGCCAGGCTGCAAGAATGGCAAGGCCGGGCACGAAGACGAAGCCGGCAAGAATGAAGATTGCGAGCCACGCCCAGGCACCGGCACCGCCGCGCAGGCGATTTTCCTCGCTCATTAACCCGAGAACCAATGCCGCCCCCGCAAGCGCGGCGGCGGCGTAAAGCAAGCGGAACACCCAGGGATAGGCCGTACCGTAGGCCGTCTCGGGCCGGATCGCCGCGACGAGAAACCCCGCCCCCGCGGCTATCGCGGTCCCGGCAACAAGCGCGACGATCGGCGCGGCGGCCGCTCTTGCGCGGCCGGCGCCCGCGGCGCGCCAGAAAAGGAAGAGCGATGCGGCAAGCCCTGCGACAAGCACAATCCCGGCAAGCATTTGCGGCATGACGAGCAGCAGCCGGCGCGCGATATCGGTGTAGACGAGACTCGCCTCGGCGCCATCCGACCGCCGCTCGACCGCATGGCCGGTCACCGCAGCGAGCGCCGTGGCACCCATGTGCCGCACCGATGCGGGGTCGAGATAGGCGAGCCTGTCGAGCGGCGTATGGTAGCGCTTGCCGCTACCGATGATCGAATAATTGCCGGCGTCGACGCCGAGCGGCAGCCACATGGTCAAATCGGTATCGTTCGGCAGCAGTTCGTAGAAATCGCTCGCCAGCGAATTGGCCGAAGGCAGCGGTCCCTTTTCGATCGCCGCAACGTCCCGGCCGTTCGGGCTGCTCGTCTGGAACATGTTGACCCCGCCGGTCGTGCCACGTGCTTCCATGTTGACGATTGTCCGTACACGCTTGGCGAGCGGATCGTGCGCCGCGAAGGCCGCGGCGCCGACGAGACCCGCTTCCTCCGCATCGGTCAGAAGGATCAGGAGAGGACGTTCTAGCTTCCGGTCCTTCAGTTGGCAGGCAATTTCGAGCGCGACCGCGACGCCGATGCCGTCGTCGGCCGCGCCGGGTCCGGACGGGACCGAGTCATAATGGGCCGCGACCATCACGGCATCATCGCCGGGCGGGGTCACCCAGAAGGCAATATTGCGGGGCCGTGCACAAATGGCGGCGCCCTCGCGAATGTCATTGCAGTGAAATCTCTCGTTGACGACGGGCTCGAACCCGGCCTCGCGGATTTCGGCGAGCAGCCGCGCCTCGACCGCGTCATTCGCGTCGCTGTCGGTGGGATGCGGGCGTTCGTCACCGAGAATGGTAGCGAGCCGCGCAATAGCACGCTCTTCGTCGAACGGGGTATCGATCGAGGCAGGCGCGGAAACGCCGATCGGGCGCGCGGTCCATAGCAGGAGCAGGGCGATGCCGATGACAAGGGGCCACCAGCGCCCCGAGCGATGCCAGTCCATTTAGATCGTCCCCTTTACCCGTGCCCTAACTGCCGCAGGATCATGCCTGGGCCGCAATCTCGCGCGGCAACAACAAAATCATCGTCGCCGCCAAGAGCCCGCCGATCCCCATGACAAGCGATACAAGCATCAGGCTGCCGCCGCTCGCGAAGAGCGCTCCGGCAACCACAGGCCCGAGTGCCGATCCGCCCCGCCCGATCCCGATGACTAAACCCGTGCCGCTGGCACGAAGCGCCGCGGGATAGGCCTGCGCGAGCAGCGGATACATACCGACGACGCCCGCGTTGATGAAGAAGGCGGCGAGCGCCGCCGTCAGCGAAAGTCGAGTAAGGTCCTCCCCCGCCATCCCGAACAGGCCGATCGCGAAAAAGCCTGCGAGCATCGCACCCGCGACGAGAGGCCGCAAGGTAAAGCGTTGGCTCGCGAGCCCGATCGCGACGGCACCCGCGAGATTGCCGACATTGGCAGCGACGAGGACGCCGCCGGCCTGTGACGCGTCGAAACCGAGGTCGACGACGATCTTCGGTATCCATTTCTGGATATAGTAGAAAAAAAGGATCTGCGCGAAATAGGCGATCGTCAGCAAGATGGTGATCCGTGCGAACCCCGATCCGAACAGCGATCCGATCGACGGCTTGATCGCGACCTCCGGCGGCAGTGGCAGCGCTTCGACCGGCGCATGGCCGATCCGCGCCAGCGTCGCGTTTACGCGATCGAGCGCGCCGGCGGGACGCCGCGCGATCAGCGACTCGATCGACTCGGGCAGGAAGAACCAGACGAGCGGCACCATCGCTGCGCTTGCGAGAGCACCAAGCATGAAGACCGAGCGCCAATCGCCGGTTTCGGCGAGAAGGCGCGAGGCGAGGAGCCCGCCGAGGATCGCGCCGGTCGAATAGCCCGCGATGTTGAGCGCGACATTGAGTCCGCGCCGCCTGTCGTTGGAAAATTCCGCAGCCATCGCGCTCGTCGAGGAAAGCATGCCGCCGATCCCGATCCCGGTGAGGAAGCGGATAGCCGAAAGACTTGTGACCCCGCCCGCGTGGGTCGCCGCATACATGCCCGCCGCCATCACGACGAGGCAGGCGAGGATCGTCGGCCGCCGCCCGATCCGGTCGGCGACATTTCCGATGAGGACCGAGCCAGCCGCCATGCCCAGAAGCTCCATCGAAAGCACGACGCCAAGCGTCGCCTTGTCGACGCCCCATTCCGCGGCAATGCCGGGGGCTGCGAAACTGATCGCCAGCACGTCGAACCCATCGAGCGCGTTGAGCGCGATGCAGAGCCCGACGATGGCGATCTGGAGTGCGCGCATCGGCGCCCCGGCGATAAGGACTCTCGGATCAGTGTTCATGGCGCGGCTCTCCCGCCGGCCGCGCAGCCACTGCGCCCCGGTCCCCTGTTCGATTGAGATGCCCGGCGCCTATTTCAGCCTGGACAGATGCTTCGCGGCGATCGCCGCCATTTCGGGCCGCCGTTCGAGGCAGCGCGACACCGGACCGACAATCACCACCGACAAAAGGCGGTCGCCGCCGGGAAGCGGCAAGGCGATGCCCGCGAGATCGGGGGTATATTCGGTGTTGCTCTGGTGCCAGCCCATCGCCTCGGCCTCGTCGAGCCGGGCCTCGACCTCCGCCGCGCTCGCCGGCGTCGTCGGCGAATAGCGGACGAAGTCGACCTTGCGATAAAGCCGCTCGCGCTCCTCGCGCGGCATCTGCGCCAACAGCGCCCGGCCCGCCGACGTGGCATGGATCGGCACCCGGTCGCCGACCTTTGCGAAATAGCGAACCGGCTGCGCCGACTCGACCACGTCGACAAAGGTCGCCTGCGTGCCCGCGGGAGCCGAGATCGCGACCGTCTCGCCAGTCGCAGCCACCAGGTCGCGCGCGAGCCGGTGAAACTTCTCCGGAAGCGGTTCCGCCCGTGTCACCGCCTCGGCGAGCACGAGCCAGCGCGGGCTCGGATAATAGCCGCCGCGTCCGCGCGGCTCGTAGAGATAGCCCTTGGACGCGAGCGTCGCGACGAGCTTGAACGTGCTCGACCGCGGCCAGCCCAGATCCTCGGCGATTTCGGCCGCGGTGGCAGGGCGCAACCGCTTGGCGAAATATTCGAGGATTTCGAGTGCGTTCGCGGCCTGCCGCACGATCATGATCTTGTTCGCCTGAAAAATCGTTTCGCGACCCATATGGCCGAAGTGCGGCGCCCGCGATAGCCGTCAGCAACGCCGGAGCCTCCATCACTAGCGCGCCGTGAAGCCGCCATCGACGGGCAGCGCGACGCCGGTCACGAAGCTCGCCTCATCTGACGCAAGCCAGAGCGCCGCATCGGCGACCTCGCCGGGCTTCACGAGACGCCCCATCGGAACAGCGCCGACGATCTTCGCTTCGTTCGCCGCCGCCTCGGCGGGGTCGCCGCTTCGCCCGGTAAAACCTGCCTTCATCGGCGTGTCGGCGAGGCCCGGGCACACGACGTTGACGCGAATATTGTCCGCCGCAAAGGCAAGCGCGAGGCTCTTGGTCAGTCCGACGACCCCCCATTTCGCGGCCGAGTAGATCGGGCTCATCATCGAGCCGACGAGACCCGAAATCGAAGCGGTAAAGATGATCGAGCCGCCGCCGCGGGCTCGCATATGCGATGCGACCTGCCCCGCGCCGAGCGCCGCCGAGGTCACGTTGAGCGCGATCGCCTTGTCATAGGCGGCAAGGTCGAGATTTTCGACCGACGCGGGTCCGGGCATACCCGCATGAGCCCAGAGAATGTCGGCGCCGCCAAGCGCTGCGACCGCCTCTTCGATGCTGCCCTTTGCGCCCTCGGGAGTCGAAAGATCGGCAACGATCGTCGCAACGCGATCGCCGCCGAAGTCGGCGATGAGACCGTCGAGTGCCTCGCGGCTGATATCGATGGCGGCGACACGCGCGCCTTCGCGCACGAAGCGTTCAACGCCCGCGCGGCCCATGCCCGATGCGGCGGCAGTGACGATGGCGAGCTTGCCGTTAAGTCGCATGATATGTCCTCAGCTTTGAAAGGGATTGGGGAATTGGCCGGTCGTCGAGACGATCGTCGTCTTGGTCTCGAGGAAGGGATCGAGCCCCTCGATACCGTTTTCGCGGCCCCAGCCGCTGGCCTTCACACCGCCGTAGGGCGTCGACCAGCGGATGTAGCGATAGGTATTGACCCAGACCATGCCCGCCTCGATCCGGGCCGCAACGCGGTGCGCGCGGCCGGTGTCGCCCGACCAGAGGCCCGCGGCGAGGCCATAAGGCGTCGAATTGGCGATCGCGACCGCCTCCTCCTCGCCCTCGAACGGGATGATTGCTGCGACGGGACCGAAAATCTCTTCCTGCGCGATGCGCATACCTGCCGAGACACTCGCAAAAACGGTCGGCTCGACGAAATAGCCCGCCGCAAGGTCGCCGCCGCCGATGCGTTGGCCGCCCGACACAAGCTCGGCGCCTTCCGCCTTGCCGATTGCGACATAGGACAAGGTCTTGTCGAGTTGCTGCTGATGCGCCTGCGGCCCCATATGCGTCGCAGGATCGAGCGGCATGCCGACACGAACCTGGCCCGCGCGCTCCTTGAAGGCGTCGACAACGCGATCGTAGACCGACCGCTCGACGAGGACCCGGCTGCCGAGCGCGCAGCTCTGTCCGCACAGCGCCCAGGCGGAGCCGGTCGCGGCGTTGATCGCATTCTCGATATCGGCATCGGCGAAGATGATGTGCGGCGCCTTGCCACCGAGTTCGAAGGTGCAGCGCGTCAGCGTGTCGGCGCCCGCTTTCAAGATCGTCTTGGCAGTCGCGCCCTCGCCCGTGAAGCTGATTTTGGCGACATCGGGATGCGCGACGAGCGCCGCGCCCGCGACGGGGCCATCGCCCGGCACGACGTTGACCACCCCCGGCGGAAAGCCTGCCTCCTCGAACAGGCGCGCGAGCGCGAGCGACGAGGCCGGCGTCTGCTCGGCGGGCTTCAGGACGACGGTGCAGCCCGCCGCCAGCGCCGGGCCGAGCTTCCACGCCGCGGCCATCATTGGAACATTCCACGGTGTGATCGCGCCGACGACTCCGACCGGATGACGGGTGGTGAAGGCATGGACACTGTTATCCATCGGTATCGTGCGCCCTCCGAGCTTGTCGGCAAGCGAGGCGAACCAATGATAATATTGCGCGTGGAGGGAGATATCGCCGCGCGACTCCCGGATCGCCCGGCCATTGTCGCGCGTTTCCACCTCGGCAAGCGCGTCAACCTGCGTCGCATAGAGATCGGCGAAGCGGCGAAGCAGTGCGGCGCGCTCCCATGGCGGCATACGACGCCAAGGCCCTTCGAAAGCATCCCTGGCCGCCGCGACGGCGCGGTCGATATCGCGCACGCCACCGAATGCGACGTCGCCCCATGGCGCGCCTGTCGAAGGGTCGATGCTCGGACGGACACCGCCATCGAGCGGCGCGACCCATTCGCCGCCGATAAACAGGCGATCGAAACGAAAACCGGACAAGGCACACCTCTCATTGTTTCTAATATTGGACTATATTGTCCCTATATAGAAATATGAGTCAAGAGCGTGAAACGGGTAAGGGGCCGCAGGAGCGGATCATCCGACGCCTCCTGTGAGTGCAATGATCGCCGGATGTCAGTGCGAAAGGACGGTCGCGCCGGGCGCGCCGGCAGGGATCAGGCCGCGTTCGGCCGAGATGCGTACCGCGTCGCGCCGCTTGCTCACCCCGATCTTGCGAAACACCGATTTCAGCCGATACTTCACGGTATCGGGCGACATGCCGATCAGGCGGGCGATTTCCTTGTTCGAATGTCCGAGGCTAAGATAGAGCAGCACCTCCGCCTCGGCTTCGCTGAACACGCCGAGTACCGTCACATTGTTGCGATAGACCGCGAGCGAACGCGCGAGCGACTTCATGAACTGCGCGCGGAAACGGTCGACCTGTGCGTCGTTGCCGAGCGCGTCGTCGAGACAGTCCTGCACGAACTGGCGCGCCTCGACGAACGGGCGCACGATATTCTGGAACATCGCGATCCCGACCGCCTCGTCGAAACAGATGCGTGCCTGCGCCATGTCGCCCCGGGCCCGGAGGCTTGCCGCGGTGAGAATATTGACGTCGACGAGCAATCGGCCGGCGCCATGTTGCTCGGCATAGGCACGCAGCATCGCCAGTTCCTCGAGCGCAAGCTCGGTCTCGCCGATCAGCAGGCGAAGGCGCGTGCGGCAAAGGCTCGCCGCGATCGCGACCGGCCGATAGGCAGGCGATTCCTCACGCATCATGTCGGCAAGCGGATCGAGCCCGATGACGGCAGCCGCGGCGAGCACCGCATGTGGCGGCGCCCCCTGCGATATCTGGAGTTCGATGCTGCATATGTCGGCGAGCATTTCGAGTTGACGGAGCCGGCGGCGTGCCGCGACTCGCCGGGCGCGCGCGATCACGTCGCACGCCTCCTCGAAGGCGCCCTCGCCCGCGAGCGCGCGCGCCTCGGTGAAATAGGCCGCAGCGTAAACGTCGACCCAGCCGTCCGACTGCTCCATATGCGGGAGCGCCCAGGCGAGCAGTTCGCGCGCCTCGGACACAAGATCCTGCTCGAAGAGAAGCTCTGCCTGAAAGGCCGCGCAATTGGCGGCAAGGTCCGAGCGGTCGCCGAAATTTTCGATGATGCTGCTCCACGCCGCGTGCAGGATCGCCGCCGCGTCCTTCGAGCGCCCCTGCGCGCGCTTGATCCGCGCCTCGAGAAAGCGGGTGAACAGATCGCTGTAGCGCGAACCGATGGCCAGATAATGGTCGCGCGCGGCAAGCGTCGGCTGCAACGCGCGCTCGAGCCAGCCGCCTTCGAGATATTTCGCGCCCAGCGTCTCGCTGATGTTCGCGAGGACCAGATGGTCGTTTGCCGGCAGCTTGCGCAGCAGGGCCTCGCGCGCGAGCAGGTCGTCGAAGGTCACCGGCTGGTTTTCATAATCGGTGAGCGTATCGCCGACGACGCGTACTTCGGTCCTCAGATCGACCGAGAGCTCGGCCTCGTCCGCCCCGACGAGGATCAGATCATATTCGGCGCGCGCCGCGCCGAGTTCGCCGAGCTTGATCTGGAGATAGACTTGCGCAAGCGCGAGCCGCGGCCGCGAGCGGATGAGCTGAACCGGAAGCCTCGACAGCCCCTGCACAACGACGCCCTGCAGGCCCTGGGGAATAAGCCGCCATCCGCCCGCCTCCTCGAGGATGGATGCGACAAGCAGGTCGTCGCCCGACAGGATAGCATGGTTGATGGCGTCAGCGACTTCACCGCGCTCGGCGAGCCAAGCCGCGATACGCCGCTGAAGCGCCGCAAACTGCGCGCGGTCCGAACGCTCGAAACGATCGCGCAGATATTCGGCGAACAGCTGGTGATAGCGATACTCGCGGCGGTCCCAGCTGACCGGCGACAGGAAGACGCCCTGTTGTTCGAGTCGCTCGAGTACCATCCAGCCGTCCTGCCGGTCGCAGAGAAGATCGACCATCTCGCCGGTAAGGCGGTCGGCGAGCGCCGTCCGCGCGACGATGTCTCGCGTTTCCTGCGGCAGCGTCATCAACACCTGTTCGGAAAGATAGCGGGCGAGATCGCTGCTCGAGCCGCAATATTCATCGATCACCCGCTCGGCGCCAAGGCCGCGCTTGATCGATAGCGAGGCCAGTTGGACTGCGATCGGCCACCCCTCGGTGCGATCGAGCAGTGTGTCGATATCGAGTGTTTCGAGCGAGCGGTCGGTCCGCGTCAACAGGCATTCGGTTTCGACGGCGGAAAAACGCAGCTCCGCCGGTCCGATTTCGAGCAACTGCTCCTCGGCCGCCAGAATGGACTGGCCGATCCAGGGATAGTCGCGCGACGCAAACAGGAAATGGCAATTCGGCGGCGCGAGGCGAACGAGCGATTCCAGAAACTGACCGACGCTTTCGCTAAAGGCATGGTGGAGATCGTCGAGAATGAGGATCACCGGAAGTGGCCGTTCGGCAAGTTCGTTGATGACCGCCGAGAGCGCCGCGCGGGGCGGCAGGTCGAGCGCTGCCTTTGCGCCTTCGTCTTTGCGGTCGCGGCGAAGCGCAAGAAGCAGATATTTGACGAAGCGCTTGAGGTCGCGGTCGTCCCGCTCCAGCGTCAGCCATGCGACCTCTGCCGAGGCGGGATCGATGCTGTCGCGCCACTGCGACAGCAGGCTCGTCTTGCCATAGCCCGCAGGCGCGTGAACGAGCGTCAGGCGATGGGTCAAACTGCCATGCATCCGCTCAAGGAGCTGGTCCCTGCGAATCTGGTCGCCCATCCACATGGGCGGATTGAACTTGGCGGCAATCAAGTCCTGCATTGCTCAACCTCGTACGCGCGGTCGTCGGTTTCCGGTCGTGGAAGTTACGGATCGATGACAGTTCTGACAACCGCCTCCAAAGCCTTACCCGTCTTGCCCGAAGCCATTACCCGTCCGCGATCCCCTGCACCCGTTTTACGCGTTGCGCGGCCCCATGCCCCCCAGTGTAATCGGCGCCACGAGGTTGAGGGAGAATGCCGAGGTGCGGATTGGTGTCGATGTCGGGGGTACGAACACCGATGCGGTCCTGATCGACGGGCGACACGTCGTCGCGTCGACCAAGAGGCCGACGAGCGCCGATGTCAGCGCGGGCGTCACCGCGGCGATCAGCGACCTTCTTGGCGAGGCCGGGATCGCTGCGAGGGCGATCGGCGCCGTCATGATCGGCACGACCCATTTTACCAATGCGCTGGTCGAACGCCGCCGCCTCGACCGGGTCGGGATCATTCGCCTCGCAAGCCCATCGGGTGAGGCCCTCCCTCCGCTCACCGGCTGGCCCGAGACCCTCGCCCGGCAGATCGAGGGCGCGACATTCCTCCTTCGCGGCGGCTATGAGGTCGACGGGCGCGAGATTTCGCCGCTGGACGAGGCGGGACTTCGCACCGCCGCGCAGGCCTGCCGCGACGAAGGGATCACAAGCATCGCCGTGAGCTGCGCCTTCGCGCCGGTCAACGCCGCGATGGAAGAGCGCGCCGCCATGCTCATCGCGGACGCCCACCCCGCCGCCCGCGTGAGCCTTTCACACAGCGTCGGACGCCTTGGCCTGATCGAGCGGGAAAATGGCACCATCATCAACGCGGCTCTCGCGACGCTCGCCGTGCAGGTAGTGTCATCGCTCGGAGAGGCGCTCGCAGCGCTCGGGATTTCAGCGCCGCTATATATTTCGCAGAATGACGGAACGCTGATTTCGGCTGCGGAAGCGGCACGCTATCCGGTGATGACGATCGGTTCCGGTCCGACCAACAGCATGCGCGGCGCGGCCTTTCTCACCGGGGTGGACAATGGCATCGTCATGGACGTCGGCGGCACGACATGCGACATCGGTGTCCTCGCGAACGGATTTCCCCGCGAGTCGTCGATCGCGGTCGACATCGGCGGGGTTCGTACCAATTTCCGCATGCCCGACATCCTCGCGATCGGTCTCGGCGGCGGCACCCGCATCCGGCTTGGTGCCGGAGATGATGATTTCGTGATCGGGCCGGACTCTGTCGGGTACCAGATCACCGAGGACAGTTACCTCTTCGGCGGTGCGACGCTGACCGCCAGCGATATCGCGGTTGCCGCCGGCAAGGCCGCGTTCGGCGACGCCGCCAGACTTCCCGACCTCGCGCCATCGCTGCGCGACGCGATTGTCGCCCGTATCCAGACAATGCTCGCGGACGGTATCGACCGCATGAAAACCGCGTCGGGCGACGCAACGATCATCGCGGTGGGTGGCGGTCACTTCCTGATCGAAGACGACATCAAGGGGGCGGCAAGGGTGGTGCGACCCGAACATGCCGCGGTCGCGAACGCCGTGGGGGCTGCGATCGCCCAAGTCGGCGCGCAGGCAGAGCGGATCGTCGATTATGATGCCGAGCCGCGCCCGCTCGCACTCGAGCGCATGCGCGAAATGCTTCTGGCGCGCGCCGTCGCCGCCGGCGCGACGAAAGACAGTGTGGAGATCGTCGACATGGACGAGGTCTTCCTCTCCTACCTTCCCGGCCGCTCGGCGCAAATCCGCATGAAGGCAGTCGGTGACCTTGCCGAAGACGCGAGCCTCGCCAATGCGGCGTTCACGGAGACGCGTCATGCGCATTGAGCGGGAAAGCGAACTCCAGGATCTGGCGCGCGGCGCCGCATTTCTTGGATCGGGCGGCGGCGGCGATCCCTATTACAGCCTGCTCCTTGCGGAAGCAGCGCTCGCTCGCCGGGGTGCTTTCGAGCTTGTCCCGCTTTCCGAAATCGCGGACGATGCCCTGCTCGCGCCATGCGGGTGGATCGGGGCGCCGACCGTATCGGTCGAAAAGCTCCCCAATGGCAGCGAAGCCGTTGCCGGACTGCGCCGGCTCGAGGAGATCATGGGACGACCTATCGATGCCGTTCTGCCCATCGAAATCGGCGGCGGCAATGGCCTGGCTCCGCTGATCGCCGCCGCCGAACTCCGCATTCCCGTCGTTGACTGCGACGGCATGGGGCGTGCCTTTCCCGAATCGCAGATGGCAATCTTCAATATTCGCGGTCTCTCGGCCTGCCCGTCAGTGCTGACAGCCGCCGACGGTTCGCTGAATGTCATAAATACCGAAGACAATCTTGCGCACGAGCGGGCAGCTCGCGCGCTCGCCGTTTCGCTTGGCGGCATCGCACATATGGTCGAATATCCGCTGAGCGGCGCCGAGGCGCGGCAACATGCGGTGCCCGGGAGCATCACCGCGGCCATTGCCGTCGGCCGCGCAATACGCGAGGCACGCGCCGCCGGCGAAGATCCGTTCGAAGCGCTTGGCGCGGCGCTCGAGGCCACTGGCCTGTATCCGCATTGCTTCACCCTCTTCGACGGCAAGATCGTCGATCTTGAACGCGAAACATGCGAAGGCTTCTCGGTCGGCCGCGTGACGATCGAGGGGTTCGGCGACGGGTCGCGCATGGAAGTCGAGTTTCAGAACGAGAATCTCGTCGCGAAGCGCGACGGCAAGATTCTCGCGATGGTCCCCGATATCATCACGCTCATGGACCGCGACACCGCCGATACCATCACTACCGAGAAGCTCAAATATGGCCAGCGCGTGAAAGTCATCGCCGCGGCCGCGCCCGCGATATTGCGCGACGACCAAGCGCTTTCCTTCGTGGGGCCGCGCGCCTTCGGCATGGCGTTCGACTTTGCGCCCGTCGAAACACTCAACCTGTCGGAGACCGCATGAGCGCAGCGCCCGGTGGCAATTATGCAAGCGGGCGGCTGCCCGAGGAACTGACCATCCCCGGCTGGCGGGTCGCGCTGATCATCGCGAGCTTCACCTTTTCGCTGCCCGGCTTCCTCAACAATGCGCAGGCAGGCCTCGCGCTTGGTCTGAACTCGGCGGTCCTTGCCGCGCTCTGCGCAGGGTTCATCCTGTGCGCGGGCGCCTGCCTCACCGCGGTAGTCAGCGTACGGACGCGCCTCACCACCTACACGCTCGTGCAGCGATCCTTCGGGCTTTGGGGTGCAGCGCTCGTCAATATCGTCATCGCCATCATACATTTCTGCTGGTTCGGCGTGAATGTGTCCTTCTTCGGCGACGCGATGGTCGCCGCCGCGCGGCAGGGTTATGGCTTCCCCGGGGATTTCAACCTGTTCGTGGTCGTGGGCAGCGTCATCATCACCCTGTCCACCATCTGGGGTTTCAAGACGCTCGACCGGCTCGCCATGATCGCCGTGCCCTTCGTCGGCGTCATCCTGATCGCGCTCTGCGTTTCCGCCCTCGGCGATAATCCCGCCCCCGACCTCGGCCCCGTGGCCGCGCCGCCGGCGCCGATGAGCTTCGGCATCGCTCTCTCCTCGCTCGTCGGTGGCAATCTGCTCACGGTCGCGGCCATGCCCGACCTATCGCGATTCATCCGCACCGAAAGAGGAGCGGTGTCGGCCATGTTGCTGTCCTTTCCCTTCTGCGCGCCCGTGATCATGCTGGTGTCGGCGCTGATCGCGCTCGCGACGGGTCAGACCGACATCATGATGCTCGTCGTTGCGATGGGGTTCGGCGTCCCCGCGCTTGCGATGCTCGTCCTATCGGTGTGGACGATCAACGCGCTCAACCTCTACTCGGCCGGCCTGTCGATGGCAGCGACCTTTCCCCGGCTCAAGCAGGGCGTGATCATCATCGTCGGCGGGGCCATCGGCTGCCTCTTCGCACTTCTCGGGATCATCAACGGCTTCATCCCTTTCCTGATCGCGCTCGGGCTGATCATCCCGCCGATCGCAGCCATCTATGTGATCGACGGCTTCATGACCTTTCGCGGCCTGGAAGACGTCCCGATGGTGCCGGTGCGCTGGGAAGCGATCGGCGTCTGGCTCGGGAGCCTCGCGGTTACGCTACCCGCGACGCGCGCCGGCTGGACGCTGACCACGGTACCCGCGCTCGACGCCACATTGCTCGCGGCCTTCGCCTATCTCGCCGTGCTGCGCCTCGGCCGGAGACGAAGCGCGTGAGAATCGTCGCCGCGAGCCTCTGGCTCATTCTCGCACTGCCACTGCCGTTGGCAGCGAGCGAGGTTCCCGCTGCCACGCCCTACGCCATGCCCGAAACCGAGATCTGGGACATGCGCGCCGCGACCGGCCGAACCTATCGCATCTTCGTCTCGCGCCCCGTCGGCGCACCGCCAGAAGCCGGCTATCCGGTCCTCTATGTACTCGATGGCAATGCGATGTTCGCCGGCTTCGCCGAGGCGCGGCGCATCCAGGGATTTGGCGGCCGCGATCTCGACAAGATGATTGTCGTCGGCATCGGTCATCCCGGCGAACAGGTTTATGATCCGCGCCGGATGGAAGATTTCACTGCACCGATCGCTGCGCCCGAACTCAAGCAACTCTACGCGAAATATCCCTCGGGCGGTCGCGATGCGTTTCGGGCTTTTCTTCTCGACGAACTCAAGCCCTCGATCGCGAAGCGCTACAGGGTGCATCCTCGGCGACAGGCATTATATGGCCATTCGCTCGGTGGATTGTTCGCGCTTCATCTCTTCTTTTCGCATCCGGGCGCCTTCGACACGATCATCGCGGCAAGCCCTTCGATATGGTGGGACGATCAGGCGATCCTCGCCGAAGAATCGCGATGGCGCGTCCGCGCGGCGGAGGGCGGCGCCATCGCGCGCCGGACGCGGCTGTTGGTGATCGCGGGCGAATATGAGACCGAAGGCTCGATCGCGCAGGACAGCGCGGCACTCGCGGCGCGCCTCGCGCCGCTGTCGGGCCAGGGGCTGCGCAGCGAATATCTCCTGCTCGACGGCGAGACGCATGTCACCGTGCCGCATCGCTCGATTACCGTCACGATGCGGTCGGTGATGCGCTGGCCCTGATTATCGGGCGGCACCCTCCCAGTTGCCGAACACGGGCCTGCCCTTGAAGACGGTGACAAGCACCTTGGCCTTCGAAACCTCATGGACCGGCAGCTTGAAGATATCCTTGTCGAGCACGACCAGGTCGGCGCTCTTGCCGACCTTGATCGAGCCGGTCACGTCCTCGAAGCCGTTCACATAGGCGACGTTGATCGTGTGACTGGCGATCGCTTCCTCGAGGCCGATGCCCTCGGCGGGAAGCAGCGGCTTCGCATTCGGGTCGCCCGCCGTGCGCCGCGTCATCGCCACCTCGATCCCTTCCAGCGGATTGGCGCCGCCGACCGGCCAGTCGGCACCGTAGGCGAGCTTGCCGCCGGCGCGCACGATGCTGCCGGCGGGATAGATATAGGTTGATCGCTCTGGACCGATCGCCGCGACGGTGAGGTTCATATAATCGTACCAGGATGCCCATGTCGGCTGGAACTGCGCAAAGGTCGACAATTTGCCGAAGCGCGGCTGATCGGCGGGATCGACGACATTCATATGCGTGATCATATGGTGCGTCGGCCTGGCGCCGTTCACCGTGCGCGCCGCCTCGACCGCGTCGAGCGAGATCCGCACGCCGCCGTCGCCGATCGCGTGCAGGAAGGCGTGCATGCCCTTGCCGTCCACCGCGGTTACCGCCTGCTTCAGCACCTCGGGAGCGATCTGCGGCGTGCCGCGCTCGTCGCCACTGTTTTCATAGGGAGCGATCATGAGGGCGGTCTTTTGCGGTATGACGCCATCGACATAGAATTTGACCGTGTGCGTCGGAATGCCGAGACCGTTGGCACGCTCGGCCGCCCGCAGCAGCCCCGGGAACTGCTCCAGCCCCTGCTCATTCTTCCATTTGAGCGACACGGTGACATGGCTCGTGAGCTTTCCCGCGTCGAGCACGGCCTTGTAGGCGTCGACCATCGCGCTGCCGCCGTCATCCTCATATTCGACGCCGGCGTCGTTCCAACTCACGATGCCGAGGCTGTTGAAATGGTCGGCGACGTAAAGGATCGAGTTCTGGATTTCGCTCGCGGATGGCGGCGGGATCATATGCTTTACAAGATCCATGGCTGCCTCCTGAAGGCTGCCGACCGGCTCGCCCGTCGCGGGATCGCGGTCGATCGTTCCGTTCGCCGGGTCCTTCGTCGCACGGGTGATATTCGCGACCTCGAGCGCTTTCGAATTCAGCCAGTAGGTATGTCCGCCGGTCGATTCGAAGATGAGCGGCCGCGCGATCGTGACCTGGTCGAGCAATTCCTTGCGCGGGATGCCGTTCGGCGGAAACAGCGCGTCGCTCCAGCCAATGCCATAGACCGCGCCATCGCCGGGCGCGGCGGCGACGCATTTCGTGATCAGCGCCTGATAATCGGCGATCGTCTTCCCGTCCTGGAGCGGGCAGCGCGAACGCGACAGGGCGCCGAACAGCGGATGAACGTGGGCGTCACCGAATGCCGGAAGCACAAGCCTGCCTTTAAGATCGACCGTCTTCGTCGCGGCGCCGCGCAATTTACCAATGGCGGCGCTGCTGCCCACCGCAGCGATCTTGCCATCCTTGACCGCGACGGCCTCGGCCCATGGCTGCCCGCTCTCGACGGTATAGACGCGCGCGTTGATCAGGATCAGATCCGCGCCTGCCTTGTCTGCGGCGTAAGCGGCACCGCTTGCAGAGAGAAGCAGAGCAGCGGCGATGGCGGTGGCGGCAAGCTTCGACATGTTCACTCCCGGGAAATCGGCGGCACAACCGAGAATGCGACGCCATGTTCGAATCTGGAAATCCGGTCACGGCCGCAGCGATAGCACCGTACCCGCCGGTGGGATGCCGACCCTGATCGCGTCTGGCTCGACCGCCCGGCAGCGGTGTCCCCCCGGAAGCCCCCATTCAACATCAAGCGGCGCACCGCGCGAACCCCGATTGAGGGTAAATATATCGGAAGACGGGTAAGTATGACCGGAATTGTCGCAAGCCGCCCGCAATGTCGGCGACGCGGCGACGCGCACCCATTTTCCCGCTCCATTACCCTTTGCGCCGCTTCCGGCGGGAGGCTGCCGTTGGATATATCTTCCCGTGGAGGCAAGCGGCGGGAGGTTCGATGTTTCAGAATTGGTCCATCGACCTCGGCGACCGACTCGATCGTGATCGCCGCGATTCGATTCAGCTCCGGATCATCAGCGCCATCATCCATGATATCGAGCGCGGCGCGCTCGCGTCGGGCACCTATCTTCCGAGTAGCCGCGATCTCGCCCGGACGCTTGAACTCAACCGTAAGACGGTCGTTCTCGCCTATCGCGACCTGATCGCCCAAGGATGGCTGACGAGCCACAGCACACGCGGAACGTCGGTCGCATCCGACCTCCCCGATTCCGGCCGGACCCTGCCGGGCGCGATCGCTCAGCCCGGCGACGTGTCCTACGGCTTTGCCGCGCTGCCGGACCGCGCGCTTGCCCTGCCCGAATGCCCCGGCATCCGCCTCGACGAGGGAACGCCCGATGGCCGCCTGTTTCGCTACAACCTCCTCGTGCGCAGCTACCGTTCGGCGGCGCACCGGCTCGCGCGCGAGAACGGCTTTCGGTATCGGGACCCGAGGGGTGCCGAAGCGCTGCGCATCGCGATCGCCGACATGCTGCGCTCGGGACGCGGCATGGATATCGGCAAGGACAATGTCTGCATCACCCGCGGAAGCCAGAATGCCATCCATCTCTCCTGCCAACTCCTGCTTCGACCCGGCGATACGGTGCTCGTCGAGGAACTCACCTATGAGCCGGCGGTCGCCGCCATGCGCGCACTCGGTGCCGAGGTGCTGCCGGTGTCGCTCGACGATGGCGGGATCGATATCGACGACGTCGCAGCGGCCTGCCGGCTGCGACGGGTGCGCGCGGTGTTCGTTACGCCGCATCACCAGTTTCCGACCACGGTCGTCATGCGCCCCGAACGACGCCTCCGCCTCGTCGAGCTCGCGCGCCTGCACGGCTTCGCGATCATCGAGGACGATTACGACCACGAGTTTCATTTCGAATCGCAGCCACACCTGCCGATCGCATCCTACGCGCCCGCCGAGACCATCTATGTCGGATCGATGTCGAAGCTGCTGCTTCCGACGCTGCGGTTGGGATTTGCGGTCGCCCCGCGCCCGGTGATCGACGCCCTAGCCCATCATGTCTCGATCACCGACGGCATGGGCAATGCGCTCGAGGAGGAAGCGGTCGCCCATCTGATCGCGAAAGGGGATCTGCAGCGCCATGTGCGAAACACGCGGCAGGTCTATGCGGAACGGCGCACCGCCTTTGCCAATAATATCGATGATCTTCTCGGCGACCGTGTCGAGTATCGCCTTCCGGAGGGGGGCCTCGCCTTCTGGCTCCGCTTCCGGAGCGATATCGGGGTGATCGAACGCCGAGTTGCCGGGGCTGGGCTGCGCATCGCATCGTCGGAAAGCTACCGTCAGCGGGACAGCGCGCCAAACGGTCTGCGCATCGGCTTCGCAAGCATGGATGAAGAGGAGCAGCGGACGGCGCTTCACCGTCTCGGTGCCGCATTATGAAGGTCCGGGACAGGATGAATGACATGACCACAAACAGAACGGCACCTCGTACCGGAAGCCGGACAATCGTCGGGCTGCACCGCTGGCTCGGCCTCGGGGCCGCGGCGATCTGGCTCGTGCAGGCGTTGACCGGGATCCTGCTTGCCTTCCATTTCGAGGCCGAGGACGCGCTGCTGACGACGCGCCATACGCCGACGAACCTCGCGTCGATCGAGCGCCGGATTGACGATATCGCTGCGGCGGGCGGCGACGCCAAGGTCCACTGGATATGGACGACCGCCGGACTTCGCGATCGCTACATCATCTTCTTCGCCGCCGCCGACGGCGGCGATCGCAAGGCCTATATCGACGGGGCGGGCACGATCCTGCGCGACCGGAAGGCCGACGACTACAGCTTCCTCGCCCTAACTCGCGAGATACATCTCACGCTGGTTGCCGGGCCGACCGGACACTGGATTCTCGCCGCCGCGGGCCTTCTTCTCGTCACCAACCTCGTCTTCGGTCTCGTCGCGGCGTGGCCGCGACGCGGTGGCTGGCGTGGCGCCGTCGTACCGCGCGGCCGGACGGCCTCGCGCGCGGGACTCTATTCCTGGCACCGGGCGATCGGCCTTTGGGCGGCGCTCCCCGCGATCGTCATCGCCGGAACCGGCGCCCTGATGCTTTTCGAGGAGCAGCTGCGCACTGCCGTCGGCGCCGCGGAGGTCAGCCTGCCAGCCAACCCCGCGGCGGGCAGGCCCGTCGGCTTCGCCGCCGCCGCGCGCGCAGCCGTCGCGGCAATCCCCGGAAGCCGGTTCGTCGGGACGACACTGCCCTCGCGCGAGGATGCAAGCTATTACGTCTGGCTGCGCGCGCCCGGCGAACTCTATCGCGGCGGCTATGGCGGCAGCCTTGTCGTCGTGAATGCGAATAACGGCGATATCCGGGGCGCCTGGCCCGCGACCGACGCCGACGCGGCGTCGGCCTTCGTCGGTTCTCTCTATCCGCTTCATACGGGCGAGGGCATCGGGCTGGCAGGCCGGATTCTGGCGCTGGCGATCGGGGTCTGGCTTGTGGTCATGATCATTCTCGGCTTGCTCCTGTGGTGGCGCAAAAAGCCGCGCGGACGAGCGAGGCGCAGCACGAGCTAGCCGCAAAGGACCCGTCTTACCCTTTGCGCATCGCCACTTACCCAAAGACCCTGCTGACCCTGCGGCCGCTTTATGCTGTCTTCGGCCCGGGAAGATTCGGTGCATAGGTGCCGGTTTCAGTCAGGGAGGTTTCGAAACATGCAGAAATTCACGATGAAACTCTGGACGGTGGCGGCAGGCGCCGCGGCCGCGACGACGATGGCGGTACCCGCCGGAGCGATGGCCGACCCTAACGCCCCGACCTCGCCGGTGCCGAGCGACTTCGTCTATCCGACGGGCTTCGACAAGGCGCTTTCGCTCATGCTTGCCGGCGAAGGCGGCGAGAATGGCATCGGTTCGCACCGCGTCTGGCCGACCCTCTCTTTCCCGGCGCTTACGACCGAGCAGATCCGGAAATCGCTCAGCGGAAACACCCTCGCCATTCCCTATCATTATGCGCACCAATATGGCGCCGATGGCCGGGTCGGCGGCTACAACATCCGCTACGATCCGACCGATCTCAAGAAATGCCCGAAGACCGAGATCCCCGGTGACGGCCTTCTCCTCTATGAAGGCGTCTGCAGCGCACAGGTGAAGGAACCGGTCACGGGAAACTGGAAGGCCGAGGACAACAAGCTGTGCGTCGATGTCGCCTGGGCCGGCAAGTCCCAGATCACTGGCTGCTATACAATGTTCTTTGTGATGGATAGCGTCGCCATGGTGAAGCCCGACGGGACCGTCTCGGGCAAGGCGCATGCGCTCAAAAAGGGTGCGGCGCCCGATATGTAGGGACCGGCCGTTTGCTGATTTGCATTCCCGATATCCTGAACGGCGACCAGCTTCAGAAGCTGGTCGCCATGATGGACAGGCAGCGTTTCATCGACGGGCGCGAGACCGCGGGCTGGGCTGCCGCCGGGGTCAAGGAGAACCGGCAGGTCGCCGGTGATTCCAGGGACTATTCGGCAATGCAGGCCGTGGTCACGCAGGCGCTCGCTGCCAATCGCTTCTTCGCGGCCGCTGCGATGCCGCGCACGATGCGCCCGATCCTCTTCAGCCGCTACACCGAAGGCATGGGCTACGGCCCGCATGTCGACAATGCGCTGATGGGCGAAAGTCCGCAGACGCGGATCGACCTTGCCTATACCCTCTTCCTGTCCGACCCGGACAGCTATGAGGGCGGCGAACTTGAGATCGACGAACCCGCCGGCACGCGATCGTTCAAGCTGCCCGCCGGGGCCGCGATCCTCTACCCCGCCAATTCGGTCCATCAGGTCGTGAAAGTCGCCTCGGGCCGGCGCGACGTCGCGGTCGGCTGGATTCAGAGCCTCGTGCGCGAAGCCGACAAGCGCCGCATCCTGTTCGAACTCGAAAATCTGCGCGCCACCATGTTCGCCGAGAGCGGCAAGAGCGCGGCCTTCGACACGCTCACGCGCAACACGAGCGACCTCTGGCGGATGTGGGCCGAAACCTGATCCTCAAAGCATCGTCATGATCTGGCCCGCCGCGCGGTGAGCCTCGTGCATCGCATGCGCCATCGCCATCTCGCCGAGCAGCTCGGAATGGGCGAAGACGATGCGGCCGTGCGGCTGGCGGATGATGTCGGACGGCGGCGGGGCTCCATCGCGCCCAAAATAGAACCCCGGCTGCGGCGCAACATAGGCGTGACCCCAGCGATTGAGGATGATCCCGGCAATGTCGCGCTTTGCATCGAAGCCGGCGGCGGCAAAACCCGCGGTCAACTGCTCGCGCAGTTGCCGCTCGAAATCGGCATAGCTCGTCGCGAAGAGCCGCGCCCGCGCCGCCGGACCCTGCGCGGCGCCGGGAAGCTCGGGATGCAGGAAGGGAATATAGAAGGTCAGCACCGTCGGGCTGTCCGGCGTGAAGGGCTCGGCCTTCCCTAATACGACATTGCGGCGGATCGAGGTCTGCCAGCCGAGCGCATCGAACCAGCGCGTATTGGTGAAGCCGAGCTTGTCGAAGAAGCGCCAGTTGCGAAGCGCGACATTGGCGATCATCACCGGCCCGTGGTGAAACTCGGCATAGGCGGCGCGGTGCGCCGCCGGGAGGTCCGCGACGATATTGCGGTTGACCCAGCCGCCCGACGCCATGACCACAGCTTTGGCTCTCGCGCGGCGCACCTTGCCGTCCCGAACATAGCTGACGATCGCATGCTCGGCCTTGGCAGGATCGCCCGGATGGCGCACGTCGATCGCGGTCGAGCCCGAGCGGATGCGGACCTTGTTGCCCGGCCGGTCCAGCTTCGCCGGGTCGATCATTCCGCCGACCGGCGCGAGGCTGTCCTTGCCCTCGGTCCGGATCGCGCCGGGGACCATCCGCTGCAGCATGATGCGCATGAAGGCGGTGTTGCCGCCGGGAAAGGAGACGAGGCCGATATCGCTCGACGAAATCACCTTGCCCTTGATCGTGGTGCCGGGGAGGCGAAGCCGGTGCGCGGCAAAGCCCGAGATGGCGCTGCCGGACATCCCGTAATTGCCGACCGCAATGCCGGGATCGACATAACTGCGGACCTCGGCGCCATATCCGAGCTTGTCGAGCAGTTCATAGTAGGTGATCGTATCGAGCCACGCCTCGGGATTGGGCACGCCCGTCAGCACATCGCGGCGGTCAGCGACAAAATCGTCGAGCTGCTTTTGCGCACCTTCGGACCAAGGTGTGTTCGCGAACCCGTCCTTGGTCGGATTGGCGACCCAGCCCTTCCCCGGAAAATGATAGCCGGTGGCATATGCCTTTTCCCACGCCGGGGCCATCGGCCCGAAATGATAGTCAGTCAGCTCATATTTCTCGGCGCCACCGCCCAGCGGCTCGAGTTCATATTTGGTCGGCAGGCCGAACTCGCGGTAATAGTCGGTGAAGATGTCGTAAGTACCCTCGCCGAAACTGCCGCGGACATAATTGGCGTGCGGGACGATGGCGCCGTTCGACCCTTGCGGCGCGATCAGGCGATGACCATCGACGTCGAACTCGTTCTGCTTGGCCTCGCCGCCAACAACGGGATGATTGTCGAGTAGCAGGCAGGTCGCGCCCGCTGCGGCGCGCTTCGAAAATTCATAGGCGGCCGTCATACCCGAAAAGCCCCCGCCGACGATCACCAGGTCGAAATCCTCGTCGACCGGCTTCGCGGCAGGGTCGGCATAAAGGCGATCGCGAATGCCGTGCGCGGCGTCGACGACGGCCTGCGTGTTGCCGTTCGACCAGGCATAGTCGCCGACGCCGCCATAGCCCGTCCAGGGAGATCCCGACGGAGCCCAGGGACCGTCCGCCGCCCCGCCCGGTCCGCCGCACCCCGACATCAGCGCCGCGCCTCCGGCGGTGATCGCACCATTCACGAAATCGCGCCGCGTGATACGGCTGTTCATACCCAGAAGCTCGTCTGACCCTTGCCTGCTCACCGTCCGTATTTCCTCTCGTGCGATCCGCACCCGAAAACGGCGGTCGAGGATGCCCCGACCGCCGCCGCCGAGATTTAGACTATTGCCCGGTTCAGAACCGGTAGGTCAGCGTCCCCTGGACTGTGCGCGGTTCGCCATTGGCGCACGAGCCGAAGACCGAGCAGCCCGGATAATATCGCTCGTCGAACAGGTTCACCGCATTCAGCTGCAGCGTCCAGTTCCTGTAATCGAAGGCGGCCATCGCATCGACCAGCGTGTAACTGGGTGCTTCGACGATAAAGGTGCCGCTGCGCGACGTCGTTGCGCCATTATAGCGCACGCCGCCACCAACACGCATGCTGATGTCCTCGGTGAGTGCGATCGTCTTCGTGCCGAACAGGCTGGCCATATATTGCGGAACGCCCTCCGCCTGATAATCCTGGTCGGTGAGTCTGACCGTGCCATATGAGAAGGCCGCGACCAGCGAGAGATCGTCCTGGACATTATGGTTGGCCTGGAACTCGACACCGCGCGATTTCTTGGAGCCGGTCTGGGTCTGAAGAAACGGATTGTCAGGATCGGTCCGCAGCGCGTTGTTTTCCTTCAGATCATAGAGCGACACGCGCAGCATCGTTGACCGGAGCGGCTGCCACTTGACGCCGATTTCCTTCTGTTTGCCGGACAAGGGCACATAGGTCTGACCAAGCTGGTTCTGGCCAACGATCGGAAGGAAGGACTCCGCGTAGCTGATATAGGGCGCGAGCGTCGGCGTGGCGTTGATTGTCAGGCCCGCGCGCTTGGTCGTCGTGTTCGTGGATTCCCGCGGCTTGGCGGTCTCGTTCCGCCGATAGCGGTCATGACGGATACCGAGGACAAGCGACGCGATTTCGCCGAAATCAACTTGGTCCTGTAGATAAAAGCCGGTCTGTTTCAGCACCTCGGTCGTGGTCGCACCCAGCACGGGCGGGGCGCCGGTGCCATAGACCGGGTTGTAGACGTCGATCGTGTCGATGCCGCTGACAAAGACCTGCTGATAGGCGTTCTTGAAGTAGGAATAGTCGATACCGGCAAGAATCTGGTGCGAAGCGGGTCCGGTATCGAACTTGAACGCGAGGCTGTTGTCGGTGTTGAAGACATTATATTTGACGTCGATCGCGTACAGATTGCGCGGCACGCGCGTGCTGCCGGCGGGGACGAACGGGTCGAGCGGGCCCGAGCCGAAATAGGTCGCCAGATAATATTCCGCCTGCTCGGTATTGGCCCAGGTGTAGCGGTTGGAACTGCGGAACGTGAGCGCATCCGAAAATTCATGGGTCGCCAGCAGGCTTAGCGCGGTATATTCTTTGTCGCCCTTGTTTATCCCCGGCTCGCCGAAGAAGCGTGAGTCGGGAATACGCTCGCCGGGCCGCGCATAGAGCGACGCGACCAGCGGTACGATGTTGTAGTTCGGCGGATTCTTGTCGTGCTGATAGATGCCGATCGCGGTGATGTCGGTGCGCTCCGAAGGGCGCCACGCAATCGAGGCTTGCGCCAGTTGGCGATCGTTGGGGGTATAATCCATGCGCGAATCAGAGTCGCGCAGCACGCCAGTGAAGCGCACGGCAACGGTGTCGCTCAGCGGCCCGGTGACATCGAAAACGCCTTCCTTTCGATCGAATGTACCATAGCTGACACTCGCGCTGCCGCCGAATTCAAACTGCGGCCGCTTCGTCTGCATGTTGGTGACGCCACTGGCACTCCCCGAGCCGTAGAGCACGGATGCCGGGCCGATGAGTACTTCGACGCGTTCCAGCGTGTTGACGTCGACGCGCGGCATGAAAACGAAGCCGTAGTTGCGCTTCAGGCCATCGACGAACAGGACCGATTCATGACCGCGGATAATGTTGAAATCGCCGCGTGAGTCATCCGACGCGTTGGAGACACCGGACGTATATTTCAGTGCTTCGCGAATATTCAGCGCGCCGCGATCCTGCATTTCCTCGGTCGTGACGATTTCGATGGCCTGCGGAACGCGCAGGATGGGGGTATCGGTCTTGGTCGCCGTGGTCGCGGTCGTGCCGGTGACAACGATGTCCGAGCGATCCTCGGCATCCGCGGTCTGCGCCTGCGCCTGCGCCGGCGATGCAAACACCAGTGCCAGCAACGATACGCCGATCGATCCGCGCGCCATTCCCGCACGGCGTAGACGAACTCTTGTCATAACGCCCCCTTCCCTATCCGATCCAGACCCATCCCTCGGTCGATTTCTCTGTGACCGGACGAATGTAGATCGGTTGCAAAACTCTGGTTGATCAGATTCGGGTAAAAGCGAACTTTGATGGGTGGATTTTTTCTCTCGAAACGCGATTACCCGCAGATAGCCGCGAAAAATGGGGTCCGAATGCAGCGTTCGGCCAGCGCTCCGGTCATCGGAAAACGCAATTTCCATCGAGTCTTCCGTTCTTACTGTGGACATATTGGTCTCCATATGGAAACAAATTTCTGAAGGAGATGATGATGTTGCCATTGCTGGAGGGGATTCGGATCATCGAGATCGGAGCGGTGGTTCTGGGACCCTATGCGGGCCAGATGCTCGCCGATCTCGGCGCCGAGGTGATCAAGGTCGAACCGCTCGAAGGCGATATCGCACGCCATGCCCACCCGGCCGGACCCGGCGGCGGCGCGCTCTTCCTCAATAACAACCGCAACAAGCGAATGCTCGCGCTCGATCTCAAGGCCCCCGGGGGCCGCGCGGCGCTCGCGAAACTGATCACGAGTTCGGACGTCCTGTTCCACAATATGCGGATAGATGCCGCCGAGCGTCTCGGGCTCGGCTTCGAGGCGGTCGCCGCGATCAACCCGGCGATCATCCATTGCGCCGCGATCGGCTTCGGGCAGGCGGGGCGTTACCGCGATCGCCCGGCCTTCGACGACATCATCCAGGCGGCGAGCGGGATCGCGGGCCTCGGCGCGACGGGCGGAGGCGATCCGCGCTTCGTCCCCACGATCCTCGCCGACAAGGTGGCGGCACTGCACGCGGTCTATGCCATCCTCGCCGCGCTCGTGGCGCGCGCACGCGGCCGCGCAGGCGCGATCAAGATCGAGGTGCCGATGTTCGAGGCGCTCGCATCCTTCATGCTCAACGAACATCTCGCCGGCGCGACCTTCGCCGAGGATGGCGCGGTCGGCTACCCGCGCATTCTTTCGCCCAACCGGCGGCCCTTTCGCACTGCGGATGGCTGGATTGCCGTTCTTCCCTATACCGACCGGCAATGGCGCGCCTTCCTCGCCGAGGTCGGACGCGAGGATGTCGCGCGCGAGCCTTGGTTCGACGATCCGCGCGAACGGCCCGCTCACATCGACGAGCTTTACGCGCTCGTCGCCAAACGCCTTCCGGAGCGAACGACCGAGGCATGGCTTGCCGCTCTTGGCGCGCGCGACATTCCCTGCTCGCAGGTGCCCGACCTTCAGGCGTTGCTCCACGACCCGCATCTTGCGGAGATCGGATTCTTCGACGTGGCGCCGGGCTATGCCGACGGAATCGCGCGCAACCTGCCCCAACCGGTGCTGTTCGAAGGCATTACCGGGACCCCAGACGTCGCACCGCGCGGGCTCGGCGCCGACAGCCGCGCGCTTCTTCGCGAATGCGGCTATTCGGACAGCGAAATCGATGCGCTGATCGAGGCGGGCGTCGCCGCCGCCTGATCAGGCGAGCCGCGCGCGGATGAAAACTGCGCCGTCGTGGATGGCCTTACGGGCGACCTGTGCAACAGACATCGCCTCGAGGAAACTGTGGGTCGCGCCCGGATAGATTTTGGTTGTCGCCTTGACACCAGCTCGCTCGAGCCGCGTTTCCATGTCCAATGATTGCTCGCTCAGAATGTCATGTTCGGGGATCACGAGAAATACCGGCGGGAACTCGGCGAAACTCGCATGCGCCGGGCAGGCCAGCGGATCTCGTTGTCCCGCGTCCCAATTCGCGAGATAATTGACATAATAGCTTTGTGCCTCGGCGCGGTCCATGATCGAACCGGGCCCGCCGAAACGGGCCTCGGCCCGGTCCGATATCTCGGGCGTGAAATATCCATAGTTGGATAGAATCGCGCGGATCGTGCCGATGGCGCCCTTTTCTCGCAATCTCAGCGACGTTGCGAAACAGAGATTTGCTCCGGCTGAATCGCCACCCATTGCGAGACGCGCGGGATCGACGCCCAGTTCATCGCCATGCGCCCTGAGCCACAGCATGAACGCCTCGATACGGTCGAGGGCTTCGGGATATTTATGCTCGGGCGATAGCGGATAGTCGACGCCGATGACGGCGAAGCCTCCAGCCTCGGCATATTCGCGCATCAGCCGGTCATGCGTGTCGATCGAGAAGAGCGTGAACCCGCCTCCGTGCAGGTAAACCAGCGCGGGTGCCGGGCTTGCAACGCCTTCCGGACGGTAGACACGGATGCGGAGTTCTCCCGCTCCCGGATCGAAGACATGTTCGGCGGTCTCCCCCATCGCCGGCCCGCCTTCGGCCCAGCGCGCGCGCACTGTTTCGCACACCGCGCGCTGGCTGGGGAAGTCGAGCGTGCCGAACGGCGGATGCTCGGCCCATCGCCGCTTCATCTCGTCAAGAAAGGCCTGGATTTCCGGATCGATCATCGTTTCACTTCCCCCCTTCGACGGGCAGCCACCGGCTTTCCTTCCTGTCGTCTTCGAACCAGCTCGGCGGCAGCTTGCGCGGATGCGGCCAGAGTTCGTCGAGCGTGTCGGCATCGAACAATTGTCCGCCGCGCATCACCAGCTCGAGGCTGCGCGTGTTGGTAATGTCCGTCAGCGGATCGGCGCCGAATATGAGGATATCCGCATATTTTCCGGCCTCGAGCGTGCCCATGTCGGCGAGCCGTCCGATCGTCTCGGCCGCCCCCGCGGTCGCCGCGTGCAGGACGGCCATCGGCTTCATGCCGCCGAGCGTGTGCGCTTCCATTTCATAATGGAAGCCGATGCCCGGCTCGTCGCCATGCGAGCCCATTCCGACAAGCGCGCCCGCTTCGGCGAGCCGCGCCGCATCCGCCGCGAGCGCCGGCATGCGCGAAGCGTCGAGCGAACCCCATTCGCGATGACCGAGCCGGTGCGCGATCGCGGTCGGCGACCAGAAATGCCGGACCTTGGGATCGAGCGCCGGATCATGCCTGGCGACATAATAGTGACGGCCCGAGGGTCCGCTCGTGTTGACCAGCAACGTCGCGACATAGCTCGCGCGCATCCGCTCGTAGAGTTTGAGCACATCTTCCTGGAGTGGCGCGATCGGCAGCGCATGCTCGTTGCCCGCATAGCCGTCGATGAGCTGGGTCAGGATGAGTTTCGGATTGTGGCTGCCCTCGGTCGTCGGCAACAGGCCGAGTTCGCGCGAGGCGATGGCGATCCATTGCCGCACGGTCCGGCTTTCGCCGCGATATTGCTTGATATTCCGGAGGCCCCAGGCATCGCGGTAACGCCGCAGCACGTTGCGCACATCGTTGAGCGAGGTGAAGCGCTCCTTCGAGAAAAGCGCCGGGCCCGTCGAGCGGAGGCGCGGGGCGACGATCAGTCCCGCGTCGATCAGGTCCTGATAGGCGACCTGGTCGATCCCCAGCGTCGAGGGGTCGAAGGCGGTGGTGACGCCGAAGGCGAGCCGCGTTCGAAATCCCCATTCGTCATAGCCGATGACGTTGCGCCGGATGCCGCCGATATGGTCATGGTCGTCGATGAAGCCCGGTGACACCGTCTTGCCGCCGAGTTCGCGCACGGGCGTTCCCGGGGGGACTGCGATGCTGCCGCGCGCCCCGATCGCGGCGATCCGGTCGCCGGTGACGAGGATATCGGCGTTCTCGATGATCCTGTCACCGCCCGCCATGGTGAGCGCGCGCGCGCCGCGCAGCAGAAGGCTCCCCTCGGGCCGCGCACGCGGAAGCTCGGCGGCGAGTTCGATCCGCTCCTTCGG
Organism: Sphingopyxis sp.; assembly: GCF_016463645.1. GTDB lineage: Bacteria > Pseudomonadota > Alphaproteobacteria > Sphingomonadales > Sphingomonadaceae > Sphingopyxis. Next base: position 38,447 of record NZ_JAEMQX010000002.1, read on the forward strand.
CGGCGCCGCGCCCGGGTCGGGCAGGATTTGCGCATAATTGCCGACCGACCAGAGGAGGCTTCCGTCGGCACGCCATTCGAAGAAATCGGCGCCGAGATCGGTGACCTTGCGCCCCGCGCTCCGGGGCGCGGTCAGATCGATCTCGCGTATCTCGCCCTGAGGCAACGGCGCGACATAGAGCTGCTCGCTGGTCTGCGCGGCGATCCATTTGCCGTCGGGGCTGATCCGGATGTCGTCGGCATCGGCAAGCTGGTCGGTGAAATAATAGCCCTGCGCCTTTACCGTCGCGACCGGACGCTGCGCACCGCTCGCGAGATCGACCGATATCAGCCCATCCTCGCCGAGAAGATAAGCGGCGGAACTATCGCCACGCACGAAATGCGCACGGCCGCCGAGCCGGCCCGCGGCGACGATCCGCGCCGCACCGCCCGCCGAAGGGAATGAAACCAGTTCGGCCGGGCGCACGGTGCCGAACTCGAAACTCGAATGCTGGCGCGCGGCAGCGGGAGAGCGCACCGCGAGGATTGACTTGCCGTCGGGCGTGAAGCTCGGGTGGGTGTAAAAGGCGGGCAGGTCGCTGATCTTCCTGGCCACTCCCGACCCGTCGGCCGCGATCGTCCAGATCGTCCCGCCGGCCGTTTCGCTCCAGGTCACATAGGCAAGGTGCCTGCCGTCGGGGCTCCAGGCCGGGAGCGAGGGTGGATCGCCCGTCACCGGAAGGCGAAGCGATGCGCCACCGGCGAGCGGCTGCACATAAAGGCTGCCGAGCGCCGCATAAGCGACCCGCGCGCCATCGGGTGACGGCGTCGTGCCTTGCGGCAGCTTCGCGCGCACAGGACCGGTCTCCTCGCGAAAGCCGATCCGCGTGCTGGGCCCGACGGCGAGATTGAGCCTCGCCGTGAAGGGAATGCGCTGGGGCGCGGCGCCATCGACGGGCCGGCGTTCGATCTTGCCTTCATAGGCGATCAGGATCGCCTTGCTGTCGGGCGTGAACGCATAGCGCGGGATGAGATCGAGCCACGCCGCGCCGTTCATCATGTCGAGCGGCGCGGGACCGAGGTCGCGGTCGATCCCCGTCTCAAGCTCGCGCACGCGGAGGCTTGTCCTCGCCATGTTCCGCGTCGCATAGGCGAGCAGCTTGCCGTCGGGCGAGATGGCCGGGCGGAAGAAGGTCTCGCCGCCCGCCTCGCGTCCGCCCGAGCTTCCGACGACCGTCTTTTCTGCGCCGCTCGCCAGATCGCGGCGCACGATCGTCCAGGGGATCGGCTCATCGAACGAGAGATCGCCGGTCCGCCGCGCATAATAGAGATATTTGCCGTCGCGCGAGGCCGAGGCGCCCAATGTGCTTTGCCACGCCGCGCGCGGCGCATCCTCCTTGAGCTTAGCGGGCGCCACCAGTTCGCCCGGTCGGCCATCGACCGGATGCCGCCACAGCTCGTAGCGGTCGATGCGGATGCGATAGCGGCTGACATAGACCGACTTGCCATCGGCGCTCCATTCGGGCGAGGTGCGCACCGCGCCGTCATCCTCGTCGCTGATCCGCCGCGCGCCGCTGCCGTCAGTGCGCGCGATCCAGACATTGTCCCCGCCCGAGCGGTCGCTGACATAGGCGATCCACTTGCCGTCGGGCGAGAAGGTCGGCTGGACCTCGAATGCCATGCCGGTTGCGATCGGAACCGCGCGGCCGCCCTTCGCTGGCATGGCGTAGATTTCGCCGAGCATGTCGAAGAGGATGGTCTTGCCGTCGGGCGAGACGGCGAGCGACATGAAGGTGCCGCTCGACACCTCATAGTCGAGCGTGCGCGCGGGCGCGAGCGGCAGTCCCCCGCCCTCGTCCGCTGCGATCGCCGGGATCGCAAGCGCGAGTCCCGAAACCAGCCCCAGTGCAGCCCAGACCGCCCGCTTCATAACCCTACCCCCTTGTTACCGTCCCTCAATTGGGCTGCCACGTCTCCACCCGGAAGCTGTCGGGGTGATAGCGCGTCACCTCCTCTTCGCCATCCTTGCCCGGAAAGTCGGTCGATGCCGCGTTCACGAGATAAAGCCGGCCGGTCCGGTGATCCATGTCCATCATGCGCGCGCCGAAGGCGGTGCGGATCGTTCCGACCAGCCGGAGCGTGTCCGCACCCTCGCGCGCGACGACGGTCATCGAACCCTCATAATTGCTGCTGACGATCCGCTCGCGCTCCTCGTCATAAGCGAGTGCGTCGATCCCCTTGCCGATCGGAACGCGCGAAAGGATGCGGCCGCTCGCGGGATCCATCAGGAATACCGACGGCTTGTCGCCGGTGCATGCACCTAGCAGGCGATCCGTCGCGACCAGATATTTCATCTTCGACACGTTACAGCCGACATCCCAGCGCGCTTGTTCCTTGAGCGTGCTTGAATCGAGCTTGAGCACGATCCCGTCGAGACGCGCGGGCGCATAGAGATGGCCCTTCCCGTCGGCGGCGGGGTCGTCCATCTTGCGAAAGGGGAAACGTGTCGTCGCGAGCAACTTGCCCGTTGCGGCATCGATGCTGAACCAGGTCGCCTCCTTCGGTCGCGTGCCGGTAATCACATGGAAACGTCCGGTCGCGGGATCGAGCGAACCGCTGTTCAGCCCGCCGTCGCTGGCCAGCTTCGTCCGCGCGATGAGCTTCAGCGTCTTGAGGTCGAAGCTCAGCAGCGAGCCGTCGTCCATCGCGACATAGCCGCGATTATATTCCGGCAGCAGCGCCGGACCGTTGGCACCGGCAGAATTTTCCATCGTCTTGATCGCCTGTCCCCGGTCGACGTCATAGACGGTGAGCCCGTCCTTCAGCCGCCCCATGAAGAGCCGCGCGCTTCCGGGCTCGAACTTCACATAGTCCCAGCCGGTATCGGAACTCGGCAGCGTGACGCTGCCGGTCTGCGTGTAGGGAAGCGGAGGCGCCTCCTGCTGCGCCTGGGCCGGAACAGCCGCGAGGAGGGCTGCGGCGGCGAGGAGAGATATTGCTTTCATCGGAAAAATGCTCCGTTCCAGTTGCTCAATGAAGATGACCATGGGCGCGCGGCTCGCGCATGCGCAGGGCGACGATGAAAGCGACCGCGCAGACCGCCGAAACATACCAGGCGAACGCCCCTTCATGTCCCATCTGCTTCGCGAGCAGCGCCATATATTCGGCGGTCCCGCCAAAGATCGCCGAGGCGATCGCATGACCGAGACCGACGCCGAGCGCACGCACGCTCGCCGGGAACAGCTCGGCTTTGAAGAGGCCCGAGACCGAGGTGTAGAAACTCATGATCGCAAGCGCCGCGAAGACGAGCAGCCCTGCGGTCCACATCGTCTGTACCTTGCCGATCGCCCCGAGGAGCGGCACGGCGAAGAGCGTCATGCCGCCGCTGAAGATGAGGAGATTGGTCCGGCGGCCGATGCGATCCGACAGGATGCCGAGCGCCGGTTGCAGCAGCAGGAACAGGAAAGTCACGGCGAGCATCACCCGGCTCGCGCTCGCGACATCCATGCCCGCCGTGTTGACCAGATATTTCTGCATATAGGTGGTGAAGGTGTAGAGCGTCACCGCGCCTGCGGCGCTCAGCGCCATCACCGTCAGCATCGCGCGCGGGTGCCGGAACAGCGCTTTCAGCGATCCCGCATCCTCGCCCTTGCCCGCGGGTTCGGCGGTCTCGTGCATCACGTCGCGAAACAGCAGGAAGATGCCCGCAAGCACCGCGCCGAGCATGAAGGGTATGCGCCAGCCCCATTCGCGGATCGCTTCCTCGCTCATCGCGTTCTGCAACAGGAAAACCGTCAGGAGTGCAAAGAGCTGGCCGCCGATCAGCGTGACGAACTGGAAGGAGGCATAGAAGCCGCGCTTCCCCGGTTCGGCGATCTCGCTGAGATAGGTCGCCGCAGCTCCATATTGGCCGCCGGTAGAAAAGCCCTGCATGAGCCGCGCGACAAGCAGCAGCGCCGGAGCCGCGGCGCCGATCGTCGCATAGGTCGGCAGGATGCCGACCAGCAGCGAGCCGCCGCCCATCAGCAGCACCGAGGCGATCATCGCCGCGCGGCGGCCGTGGCGATCGGCATAGCGTCCGAAGAACCAGCCGCCGAGCGGCCGGATCAGGAAGCCCGCCGCATAGATGGCGGCGACATTCAGAAGCTGCGCCGTCCGGTCGCCCTCGGGGAAAAAGGCCGACGCGAAGTAGAGCGCGGTATAGGCATAGGCGTAGAAGTCGTACCACTCGATGAGATTGCCCGCAGAGCCCGCGACCGCAGCGCGCGCACGCGTCTTGCGGTCGAGCAGGACGGGGCCCGCCGGGCGCGTGTCGAGGGGGGCGTCCCCGTCGGCGGGCACGCCTGTCATTCCCGGAATCTGGGTCATTCATCTCTCCTGTGCCGGCCGCTCCGGAGCCGGCATCCTTCTTATCCTGCAAGCTCCCGCGACCGCGCCGCGGCAGCATCGATTACCGCGCGGAGCAACCGGTCGATCGCTTCCTCCTTGTCCAGCTCGGCGAGCCCCGCCGCAGTCGTACCGCCGGGGCTCGTCACCTGCTGCCTGAGATCGGGAAGTGCCGCCTCCCCGGCCTCGGCAAGCGCCCCGGCGCCGACCAGCGTCGCGCGCGCCAGCCGCATTGCAAGCGGCCGAGGCAGCCCCGCCTCGACGCCGGCGGCTGCCAGCGCCTCGGCAAAGCGGAAGAAATAGGCGGGACCGCTTCCCGACAGGGCGGTCACGGCGTCGATCTCGGTTTCCGAGGCGAGCCAGACGAGGTCGCCGGTGGGCGCGAGCAATTGTTCGACGGCCTCCCGGTCGCCTTTGCGCAGACCATCCGCACCCACGGCACCGCTGATGCCCTTGCCGATGGCCGCTGGTGTATTGGGCATCGCGCGAACCACCCGGCCGGTGCCGCCGAGTGCTTTGCCCAGTCCGGCGAGCGTCTTGCCCGCCATGATCGAGACGAACAGCGCACCCGCTTCCGCAAGCGGCACGAGCTGCGCGGCGACCGATCCGAATATCTGCGGCTTCACCGCCAGCACCACGACGAGATCGCCGTCGGACTCGACCTCGGCGAGCGACGGTACCGCCTCGGTCCCCGCGGGCAGCGCGTCGATCATGGGGTCATGCACCAGTACCCGGCGGCTGCCTTGCCAGCCGCGCGCCATCGCGCTGCCCATGCGTCCGCAACCCACGAGAAGCACGGTCATCAGCGGATGTCCCGATAGCGTTCGGCGAGCATGTCCTGGCGCGACCGTGTCGAGGCTTCGCGCCCCTCGACGATCACCTTGACGGCATTGCTCGAGGGCTCGAGGGGATCGCCGTCCCAGACGACGAGATCGGCATCGGCGCCCGGTGACAGGATACCGCCGCCGCGGCCCCAGATTTCGAGCGGATTGACCGTCACCGCGCGCAGCGCTTCATAATAGGGCAAGCCGTTGGCGACTGCGATGCCCGCGCCTTCGCGAAGCCCCATTCCGGCATTATAGTTGGCGTGGATCGCGCCGCCGGCCTGGCCCACGGCAACGCGAACCCCCGCCTTCACGAGAATCGCCGCATTGTCCTGCCGCGCGCCGAGCTGGTCGAAGTTGAAGGGCAGATTGACATGCGGGTCGAGAATGACCGCGACCTTCGCCGCGGCCAACGCATCGGCCGCGCGCCAGGCGTCGGTTCCCCCGACGATGATGAGCTTGACGCCGAATTCGCTCGCGAGCGCCGCCCCCTGCCTTATATCGGATTCGCGATGCGTCTGGATTGCAAGCGGCACGTCGCCGCGGAGCACCGAGCGGATGAGTTCCTCGCCGCCGTGACGCCCGGCGGGCACTCCGGGCGGCGGTCCCTTGCGCTTCCTTTTGTCTTCGGCCGGTGACGACGCCTCCATGGCTTTCTTCGCGTCGCCGAGCGCCTTGCGAAGCGCCGTCCACTGGACGGCGCGCGAACCGAGACGGTCCCAGGCGCCGCCGCCGACGACGGCGTAGACGCCGACATTGGAGGTATCGAGGATATCGACACCGTCGCGCAGGCGGGCGAAGGCCGCCTCGCCGCTGAACGGCGCATGGCGCGAAGGCGAGGGATAGACGAGCGCGCGCGTGATACCGTCGGCACGCGCGAGACTGACCAGCGTCGAATTGCCGTTGAGCGCGCGGCTCACGTCATAACCCGGATTGCGCTCGTCGGTCGAACTCGTGTCGACCGTATCGGGCGAACCCGACACCTCGACGAGGCCGATCTGGGTCGCGGCATTGACAAGGCCCGGCGTCACCGGCTTGCCGCCCGCATCGATCACGTGCGCATCGGCCGGTACCGGACCCGCCGCGGTCACCGAGACGATGCGCCCCGCCTCGATCAGGATCGTCGCGCCGCGAACCGGCTGGTCCGTCTCCATCGTCCAGGCCTCGGCGTTGGTGATCGCGAGCGTTTCGGCCGCAGCGGGCGACGCGATCGCCAGCGCGATCAGGCTTGCGAGCATCTTCATGGCCGTGCTCCCCCGCGTCCCAGTTCGAAATCGGACACCGGCTCGGTGGGTGGCTTCGCGCGATCCCAGGCCACCGCGCCGCCGATAAGGACAAGATCGGCGCGGCTGTAGATGCTGAACGGATCGCCCGACCAGACCACGAGATCGGCCTGCAGACCCGGGGCGATCGTGCCGACCTGCTTTTCGAGACCGAGCAGCTTCGCCGGGTTGCTTGTCGTCCATTTGATCATCCGCTCGGGAGGAATGTCGATCCCGATCCGGCGGCCCGCGGCAGCTGCCTTGGCGGCCGCGATGTTGAGACGCTGGCCGTCGGCGGGCGAGTCCGAGTGCATCATGACGCAGACGCCGGCCTGCTCGAGCATCGGCGCCTCGGCACGGACCGCGTCTTGCGCCTCGACCTTGAAGCCCCACCAGTCGGCCCAGACGGCGGCACAGGTTCCTGCTTCGCGAAGCAGGCCGGGAATTTTGTAGGCTTCGGTTGCGTGATGGATCGCCCCGATGCGGACGCCATATTCCTTTGCGACCGAGAGGACTGCGGCAATGTCGCCCGCGCGGTAGCAATGGAGATTGACGCGTATGTCGCCGGCCAGAATGCCGGCCACTGCCTCCAGCTTATAGTCGCGCGGCGGCATCGCGCCGCCGCTCGCGCGCGCCTGTTCGACCGCGCGCTTGTAGCGCTGCGCGTCCGCGAACTGCTGGCGCATATACGAGATGACGCCCTGCCGGCTCGTCGGCCCCTCATTGTCGTCGTCGGCGCCCCAGCTCTTGGGATTTTCGCCGCAGGCCATCTTGAAGCCCTGTACACCGCCCACGGTCTTCATGCCCCACACCGTCGGCGCGCGAACAGGCTTCACAACCACCGAACGTCCCGCGAAGATCGGTGTCGAGCCGGGCAAGATCTGGATCGTCGTCACGCCGTTCGCAAGCGCCCGGTCGAACGCCATATCCTGCGCATTGACCGCCGTCTCGATCCAGGTGTCGGCGCTGTTGGGCGATGCGACCTCGGACACATCCGACGCCTCGCGATCGATCGCGGTGAGCGGAAGGACGAAGGTGCCGTCATGGCTATGGACGTCGATGACCCCCGGCGTGATCCAGCGGCCCGCGGCGCCGACTTCACGCACCCCGGGGTTCGCAAGCGCGTTGCCGACGGCAACGATCCGGCCTCCGCGCACGAGGACGTCGCCGCCTTCGATCCGCCCGCCCGCACCGTCGAGAATCGTCGCGCCCCGGAGCAGCATGTCGTCGGGCGGCGGCGCCTTGTAGCGGCTCGGAAAGGGATCGTCCTGCCAAGGCGGCGAAACTGCGCGCTGCGCGCCCGCCGGCGCTGCCAGAAGCAGCGCCGCCAACATCACCGACCCGATCCCGACCCGCCTTGTCATCATTCGCGCCCCTTGTTGAACCGCAACATCCAGGAAAGCGTCGCTTCGTGGGGAAGCGATCCCATGATCGACGCAAAGGTTTCCGACTTCTCGTCCTGGCCCAGCTTGAACTTGCCCGAGAGGCTGGTCACCGTCGCACGAAATCCGATGATGCGCTGCAGCATGCCTTCGTAGCGGGCGCCGAGCTCCTCGACCGCCCAAGGCAGCTCGCGATGCGCTTCCATCGCCTCGATCAGCACTCCCAGCGAATATTCGGTCAGCGCATCGTCGATCTCGACATCAGCACCGATCTTGATCTGCGCATAATTCCAGGTCGGGCCCCAGTTCCGGATGCCGGCATGTTCGGGGCTGATATAGGCGTCGGGGCCCTTGAAGAGGATCGTCGCGCGCGGGTCGCTCACCAGCGCGCCGTGAAGCGGATTGGACCGCATCAGATGACCGATCAGTTCGACAAGCTGGCCGTCCCCATCATAGATGCCCACGAGCGGCAGCAGGCTCGCCTCGACCGCGCCCGCCGGCCCGGCGCACACCCAGGCCAGAGGATATTCCTCGATAAGCGCGCGCACATCGGCATTTTCGAATTTGTCGAACAGCCCCACAAAACCCCCTCGAATCCGCGCATCTGCGGCGAACGAAAGCCGGCAGGGCGCCGGCGACCGTCCTTCTCATCCTGTCTTGTTCCCCAGCATTGGAACTCCGGCAAGCACCAAAAACGAAAAGCACGGGGGACCAACGCCGGTTGCGGTTTCGAGCGCAGCCGAATATCATTGGCCCCATAAGAAATAATATTTCCAGGTGAGGTGGGGCCAATGCTGCGTCCATTGCAAGTAAGACTCGGGGAGCGCATCGACCCGTCGCGCGATGTTCCCATCTACATGCAGATCATCCAGGCGCTGATCCGCGACATTGAGCGCGGACGATTGACATCGGGAACCTACCTGCCGAGCAGCCGCGAACTCGCGAAGGTGCTCGGAGTCAACCGCAAGACTGTCGTTCTTGCTTATGAGGACCTCATTGCACAGGGCTGGCTCGACTCTGCCGGGACGCGCGGCACGATGGTGGCGACCTCGCTTCCCGATCCGGTCAACCGCCACCAGGGCGAAGCCGAAGCCACGATGAGCAGCGCCGTCATCGATTACCGCTTCGCCTCGCCCCCCGAACGCCCGATCGCGGTCCCACAGGGCCCGGGCCTCAAGATCGACGAGGGCGCCCCCGATGGCCGGCTGTTTCCCGTCGAACTGCTCGCGCGCGCCTATCGCCTCGCGGCGCTGCGCATTTCGCAGGATAATGGCTTCCAGTACCGCGACCCGCGGGGATCGCCGGCGCTGCGCGAGGCGGTCGCGGCCATGCTCCGCAGCCAGCGGGGCCTGCCGGTGAGCGCGGAGAATATCTGCATCACGCGCGGCAGCCAGAACGGCATTTTCCTCGCCGCCCAGGTCCTGATCGGGCGCGGCGATTCGGTGATCGTCGAAAAGCTGACCTACGAACCCGCCGTCGCCGCCTTTCGCGCGATGGGCGCGAACATCGTGCCGGTCGGGCTCGACGAGGACGGCATCGACATCGACGCCGTCGAACATGCCTGTCGGCGCAACGCGGTGCGCGCGGTGTTCGTGACGCCACATCACCAGTTCCCCACCACTGTCTCCCTCCGTCCCGAACGACGCCTCCGGCTCCTCGACCTCGCACGCCAGTTCGGTTTCGCGATCATCGAGGATGATTATGACCATGAATTTCACTTCGAATCGCAGCCGCTCCTCCCGCTTGCGGCCTATGGTCCCGGCCATGTTCTCTATGTGGGGTCCATGTCCAAGCTTCTCCTGCCGGCGCTGCGCATCGGCTATATCGCCGCTCCACCCGCTGTGATCGAGGCGATCGCACACCGCGTGTCGCTCACCGATGGCATGGGAAATGCCCTTACCGAAGATGCCGCGGCCGAACTCATAGAAAGCGGCGAGTTGCGCCGCCATGGACGGAAAGTCCTGCAGGTCTATGCGAAGCGCCGCGCGAGTTTCGCCGCCGAAATCGACCGCACGCTCGGCGGCATCGCCGAATATCGCATGCCCGACGGGGGGCTCGCTTTCTGGCTGAAGGTCAATACCGATCTCGACAAGATGGAAGCGCGGGCGGCTGCCATGGGGCTTCGCTTCGCGGCATCGCGCTCCTTCATGACCACCGACGATGCACCGCGCGGGCTGCGGATCGGCTTTGCGAGCCTCAATTCGCACGAGGCGCGAACGGTGCTCGGGGCATTGCGCGAGGCGGCGGGTTAGGCGAATTCGCGCTGGTCCCCTCCATTCGATCATAATTGGATGTTTTGCGATCCACGACAAGGGCAGAACCTGCAGCGGTTCAGGAGGGAATTATATGAAGCTCAAACTTTCACTGATTATCGCCGCCGCGGCCCTGCCGCTCCCCGCGCTGGCCCAGCAAGCCCCCGCTCCGGCCCCGGCGGCCGAGAATGCGGCCTGGCCCGAAGCCTGGTTCGAGATATTCAAGCTCGCCCCCGGCAAGCAGGAAGTGTTCATCCGCAACATCGCGATGGCCGACGAAGTCGCCGCGGCCGGCGGACAGCCGCCGATCCAGCTCTTCTTCCATGAAAATGGCGCCGATTTCGACGTGATCCTTTTCAAGCCGGTGACCGGTTTCAAGCCGACGCCCGAACAGGAAGCCGCGATGGAGAAGAAGCGGAAGGAACTCGGCCTGCCGAGCGGCCCCGCCTATTTCGTGAACATCCGCGAGAATATCGCCGAACATACGGACTCGAAGACCTATGGCCCGTTGTCGGCCGCGACCTGGCTCGGTCGCCTCGACAAGTGGCGCGCCGAAAACCCGCCGCGCAAGGCATCCGCAAAGTGATGCTGGGCCGCCGCACGCTCCTGGCCTTCGCCGGCGGAACCGCTGCGGCGGCCGTCTCCCGCGCCGCCTTTGCCGGCGCGGACGACGCGCTCGACACCGCCTATATCAATGCGAAGGTGTGGACAGGCGCGGGACCCGATGTCCGTACCGACGCGATCGGCGTCAAGGGCGACCGCATTGCCGCGATCGGCGCCGATGCGGTTCGCGCACGGACCGGCAAGCGGACGCGCGTCGTCGACCTCGAGGGCGCGTTCGTCACGCCGGGCTTCATCGATCCGCATGTCCATTTCGTCAAAGCCTCGCAGATGCTGTCGCAAGCTTCGCTGCGCGAGGCGAAGGACCCCAAGGAATTCGTCGCGCTGATCGCCGCCGCCGCCAAGGCCTTGCCAAAGGGCCAATGGCTCGAGGGCGGCAACTGGGATCAGGACCGCTGGGGCGGCGAAATGCCCCACCGCTCCTGGATCGATGCGGTCACCCCCGATACGCCCGTCGCGGTGATCCGCTACGATCTTCATATGCTGCTCCTCAACTCGCTCGCGCTGAAGCTCGCGGGCATCGACCGCGACACACCCGACGTTCCGGGCGGCGTCATCGAGCGCGATGCAAGCGGCGAGCCGACCGGAATCATCAAGGACGCCGCGAAAGATCTGGTCCTTCGCGCGATCGGCGAGCCGACCAACGACCAGATCGACGCCGCGACGCGCCACGGTATCGAGCTCGCTCTCTCGAAGGGCGTTACGCAGGTCCACCCGACCGAACTCGAGACGATCAGCTTCGATTCGACGCGCAGACTGCGCGCCAAGGGCGAGACGGGTCTGCGTTTCCGTCATTATCTCCCGCTCAAGAACTATGAGACGCAGCTCGCACTGATCGCCCGCGAAGGGCGCGGTGACGACTGGGTCCAGTGGGGCGCTTGCAAGGTCGTGTTCGACGGCTCGCTCGGATCGCGCACCGCAAAATTCTACGAGCCCTATGCCGACGATCCATCGACGCGCGGCATCGTTGTCACCGATCCGGCCGATCTCAAGGCTTGGCTCGCAGGCGCCGACAAGGGCGGACTGCAAGTGACCGCCCATGCCATCGGCGACGAGGCGAACGACATCGTCCTCGACACGATGGCGGCGGTTGCCCGGACAAATGGCGTCCGCGACCGTCGCTTTCGCGTCGAGCATGTCCAGCACATGAAACCGCACGCGATCGCGCGCTTCAGGGACCAAGGCATCATCGCGTCGGTGCAGCCCTATCACGCGATCGACGACGGGCGCTGGGCCGTGCGCCGGATCGGCGAGGAGCGCCTGAAGACGAGCTTCGCCTTCGGCTCGCTCGTGCGCTCGGGCGCCCATGTCTGCATGGGGTCGGACTGGCCCGTCGCGCCGATCGATCCGCTCACCGGGCTCGACGCTGCGGTCAATCGCGAAACCCTCGACGGCAAGAATCCGCAAGGCTGGCACCCCGAGCAGCGCGTCACGCTTGCGCAGGCGATGCACAGCTACACGCAGGAAGGCGCGTACGCGGGGTTCAACGAGAAGAAACTCGGCCTGATCGCGCCCGGATTTCTGGCCGATTTCGTCGTCTGGGACAGCGACTTCTTCGCTATCGATTCGCATTCGCTTGCCAAGGCCAAAGCCTTGAAAACAATTGTCGGCGGCATAGTGCGCTTTGGCTGATCCGGGGCCGGACCGTACCCTTGGCCCGGCGTTGGTCCCCAACCTCTCCCCAAATTGGATGTTTTAAGACCCAACGGGGTCAAACATGTTACAACTCCGATGACAGGCTTGGCACCCGGCCCTGCCGTATCGAACGGGGTTCAGGACACCAGTTGGGGGATAGATCATGGCAGCATTTCGGGGCATTATTCAGGGGACCAGCTTCCTGACGCTAGGCGCGGCGCTCGCAGTAAGCGCGCCTGCATTCGCGCAGGAGGCGGGCGAGAGCGAAAGCATCGTCGTCACCGCGCAGCGCAGCAACGAGACGCAGGTCGTCCGCGGCGGATCGCTTGGCGCGCTGGGCGACAAGGACGCGATGGAAACGCCCTTCGCGGTAAAGGCCTATAGCGAGACGCTCATCCTGAACCAGCAGCCGCTGACGCTCGGCGCGGTTCTCGAGAATGACCCCTCGGTGCGCACGTCGCTCGGCTTCGGCAACGCGTCGGAACAGTTCGTCATCCGCGGCTTCCCCCTCTACGGCGAGGATATCGCGATCGACGGCCTCTATGGCGTCACGCCGCGCCAGCTCGTCTCGCCCGAACTTTACGATCAGGTGATGGTGCTGAATGGCGCGAGCGCCTTCCTGTTCGGCGCAGCCCCCGGCGGCACCGCGCTCGGCGGCACGGTCAACCTTCAGCCCAAGCGCGCGAAGGACAAGGACACCAACCGCGTCACCGCCAATTATCTTTCGGACGGCCATCTCGGCGGTGCCTTCGACTTCGGCCGCCGCTTCGGCGACGACGGCGCCTTCGGCGCCCGCGTCAACGGTGCCGGCCGCTGGGGCGACATTGCGATCGACGACGAATATCGCAGTTCGGTGGTCGTCGGCGCCGGCCTCGACTGGCGCAGCGAACGAGCTCGCCTGTCGCTCGACCTCGCCTTCCAGCGCGCCAAGGTCGAGCATATGCGCCCGATGGTTCAGCTCAATGGGGTGACCGCCGTACCCGATGCCCCGAAGGCGACGCTCAATTATGGTCAGGAGTGGAACTATACGACGCTGCGCGACATCTTCGGCATCGTGAAGTTCGAATATGACATCAGCGACGACTTCATGTTCTACGCGGCGGCGGGCGCGCGCGATGCGGCCGAACGCGGCGTCTATCAGGGCCTCCAGGTGACCGACGCGCAAACGGGCGCCGCCTTCGTCACCGGTTCGAATATTCCGCGCAACGACAATAATGAATCGGGACAGGTCGGCATTCGCGGCAAGTTCGCTACCGGTCCGATCACGCACGAGATCAATCTCGGTGCGTCGCACAGCCGCTATGTGAACCGCAACGCCTATGAATTCGGGCCGTTCGGTCCGCCCGCAGCGCCTGCCAACAACATCTACAACCCGGTTCAGGTCGCAAAACCGACCTTCAACGCGCTCGTCGCAGGCGATCTTCAGGATCCCAACCCGGCGAACCGCACGCGGCTGACGAGCTTCTTCGTGTCCGACACGATCGGCGCCTTCGACGAGAAGGTCGAGCTGACGCTTGGCCTTCGTCGCCAGGAAATCTTCTTCCGCACTTACAATATCACCACCGGCGCGCAGCTCACGCGCTACAAGGAACGGGCGACGACGCCGGTCGTCGGCCTCGTGATCCGCCCGAGCGAGCGCTTCTCCATCTATGCGAACCGCATTGAAGGGCTTGTCCAAGGTCCGGTCGCGCCTGCCGGCACGATCAATGCGGGCGATGTCTTCCCGCCCTTCAAGACCAAGCAATATGAAATCGGCGGCAAGGTTGCGCTCGGTAGTTTCAACGCCTCGGTCGCGCTGTTCCAGACCGACCGCCCGCAGGCATTGACGATCATCAACGACCAGAATCAGAGCGAGTTCACTGTCAACGGACTGCAGCGGAACAAGGGCATCGAGTTCAGCCTTGACGGCGAGCCGGTCAAGGGACTCCGCGTGATCGCCGGCCTGTCGCTGACCGACGCGAAGCAGCGCCGCACCCAGAACGGAACCACGGACGGCCGCGACGCGATCGGCGTTCCCGACTATACCGCCAACCTCAACGTCGAATGGGATCTCGGCTTCCTGCCGGGCGTAACGCTCACGGGCCGCGTGATGCAAACGGGCAAGCAGGCGGTGAACCTCACCAACACGCTCGAGTTGCCCGAATGGACCCGCTTCGATCTTGGCGCGCGCTATGTCGTCGCGGCGGGCGACACGCCCATCACCTTCCGCTTCAACGTCGATAATGTCGCCAACGACAATTATTGGTCCTCGTCGCTCGGCGGCTATCTCGTGCAAGGCCTGCCGCGCACCTTCAAGACGTCGGTCACGGTCGACTTCTGAACGGGCGATATTCGCTCCCTTGGCCCGGCTGGAAACAGCCGGGCCTTTTTCTTTTATGGGCAGGCACAGCAGACCGGTGTTCCCGGCACACCAGCTTCCATCTCCTTCTCCCCGATCCAGAGAGCTTCCGGAGGGTAAAGGTGGGAGCGATGTTCCGTTTCCAGCAGAGTGACGCAATGATCAGCCAGCCGCCTTTTCCCGGTTGGACCCCTCGTCCAACCCAGAAGTGGATGTTTTTAGGTCCTCTCCTTGCTGCCAGTCAGCCATGATGACCGCACAAGCTTCCCCGGTGCGCCCGTCGCTCCGCCGCCGCCTCATCAGCATCCACCGCTGGCTCAGCCTCTGCGCGGCCGTCTTCTGGCTGCTGCAGGCGCTCACGGGGATATTGATCACCTTTCACTGGGAGATCAGCGACGCGTCGATCTCCGGCCAGCACCATCCCACCGATCTGGCCGCCATCGAGCGGCGTATCGACCGGATATCGGAAACCGATGGCGGCAGGATCAACGAGATCTGGACGACGGCTGGCCTCCCAGATCGCTACAATATCTATTATGACGACCGCGCTGGCGGGGGCCGTTCGGTGCGCATTCTCGGCGACGGGAGCGTGATCGATCGCCCCCGCGACGACGAGACGCGCATCATGGGTTTCCTCGTCGGCTTCCATCACGACCTGTTCGGCGTTTGGGGCAGCTGGATCGTCTCGATCAGCGGCCTGCTGCTCTGCTCGAACCTTCTTCTCGGCCTCTGTGCCGCATGGCCGAAGCGCGGAACCTGGCGCATCGCGCTGACCCCTGCGCGCCGGGGGCCCGTCGCCGCACGCCTTTATTCGTGGCACCGCGCCGTCGGCCTTTGGGCCGTCGTCCCCGCCCTCGTCATCGCCGCGACCGGCACGATGCTGAAGTTCGAAAGCGGCATGGCCGGGCTGGTGGGCGCCGACGACGTGTCGCTCCCTGCCAACCCGCCATCGGGCGATCCGATCGGCTTCGCGGCCGCGGCGGGCGCGGCGCTCGCCGCCATCCCGGGCAGCAGCCTCACCCAGGTCGCCTGGCCCGAAGACGATGACGCGACCTACCGCGTGCGCGTGCGGGCACCGGGCGAGATCCGCCGCGCCTATGGCGGAAGCATTGTTCTCATCGACTCCAACAACGGCAGCGTGCGCGGTATCTATCCGATCGCCGAGGCCGAGCCCGCCCGGGGATTCATGAGCGCGCTCTTCCCGATCCACACCGGCGAGGCGGGAGGGACGATCGGCCGCATGTTGCTCGTCGCGGTCGGGCTGTGGTTGATAACGATGATTGTCGCGGGCGCTCTCTTGTGGTGGAAGCGGCGGCGGCCGCGCAAGGCGGCGCCGGGCAGGATCGCCGCCTGAAGCACTGCGGGCGAGAGGAGATAATGAGTATGTCTATGGAAGATTGGTGTCTGTTGGCCGCGGCCGGAAAGAGGGCGAGGCCTTGATGCTGGTCCCTGCTACCATGCTCGCGCTCGCGGCGGCGCCTTTGGACCCATCAGAAGGCCGGACGGCGAGCCATATTCCGCACAGCCATACCCATGCGCGCGAGGAGATCGACGAAGAGCACGGCCCGCTCCTGCTGCAACTCACCTATACCGGCGAGGTGATGGGAAATGCGTCGGGCGGGCTGCGTCGCGGCACGCGCTATCTCGATAACCTCGATATCGTGTTCGAAGCCGATCTCGAACGGCTTGCGGGCTGGCGCGGCGCCCAGATCCACGTCTACGGCCTTTATAACAACGGTCGTTCGATCAGCGAACTGGCCGGCGACGCCCATGCCGTGAGCAATATCGAGACCGGCGTGTCGGCGCTCCGGCTCTACGAAGCCTGGATCGACCAGAAGATCGGCGACACGCTGTCACTGCGCGCTGGCCTCTACGATCTCAATTCGGAATTCGACTCGCTCGAGGCCGCGGGCCTGTTCGTCAGCAGCCCGAATGGCATCGGGACCGACTTTGCGCAGTCCGGACAAAATGGCCCCTCGATTTTCCCCAGCACCTCGCTCGCAGCGCGGCTGCAGGTCGAACCCGCTGAGGGCTGGGCGATCCGCGCGGCGGTTCTCGACGGCGTACCTGGCGATCCCGATCATCCGGGGCGCACCGTCGTGCGGCTGGGCGGCGGCGACGGCGCCCTCCTCGTCGGCGAACTGCAGGCGCCCGTCGGCGGAGGCAAGCTGCTCCTCGGTCATTGGCAATATACGGCGCGCTTCGAGCCGAATGACGGCAGCGACCCGGCCAAGGGCAACCACGGCACCTATGTCCGGGGCGAATATCCGCTCGTCTCGTCGGGCGACCGGAAGGTCGACGGCTTCTTTCGCCTCGGCGCGGCGCGGGGGCGGTACAACATGTTCGACAGCTTCGCAGGCGGCGGCCTCAAATTCAGCGGCTGGATCCCCGGCCGGCCCGACGACGAGTTCGGTGTCGCGGTGGCCGCAGGCTTCACGTCGGATAGCTACCGGGCGGCGGCGGACGCTTCATCGGCCGAAGTCGCCATCGAGGCGACCTATCGTACCCAGATGACACCTTGGCTCGCGATCC
This sequence comes from Sphingopyxis sp., assembly GCF_016463645.1. Taxonomy (GTDB): domain Bacteria; phylum Pseudomonadota; class Alphaproteobacteria; order Sphingomonadales; family Sphingomonadaceae; genus Sphingopyxis. The sequence continues at coordinate 55,657 of NZ_JAEMQX010000002.1, forward strand.
AGCCGAGCGTCCACTACATCCATAATCCTTCGGCCGACCGCAATATTCCGGCTGCCCTTCTCTTGGGTCTTCGCGCCGAGGCGAGCTTCAGTCTTGCGGGCTTCTGACTTGATCGCCGAATGCTGCATCCGTCACCCGCTATCGGTTCTCCGCGCGCGCCGGACAGTATCAGGTCGATCGCGCGACCGGGCGGCATGTCAGGCTAGTGTCAGTCAGGAGCACTAAGGGGGGACGCGCCAACATCGGGTGAAGGTCAAGCGGCGTGTCCCGCCGACTTGCGAGAGCCAATTCGTCCCGGGGCACCATCGGGCAGCCGATCGGGGTCGGCGCCGCAATATCAGCTTCGGTATGTGACCGAAGCCGCAAGGGGATTGAACATGCATATTCGTATCGTTTTGCTTGCCGCCACGGCGCTGTCCATGGCGCCCGCCGCCTTTGCACAGGAAGACCGGCTCTCCGCGCTCGAGAAAAGGCTGGCTGCCCAGGACGAACGAATTGCGCAGCTCGAGGCGCTCGTCGCGACCCAGGCTACGATGCTCGATCAAAAGGCGCCGCCCGCACCCGTTCCGACCCTTCCTGCCCCGGCGACCGCCCCGGTGGCGGCGGCAAGCGCGACCCCGGCGAGCACAGCCTCCACCGCTTCGGGAGACTTCCGGATCCCGGGCCTCGACGTCAGCGGCGACATGCGCGTCCGGCAGGAATGGAACTTCGTCGATGGCCGGGACCGTTCGCGCACGGCAGTTCGCGCCCGCGTGCGCGCGACCTATGCCGTGAGCGATCATTTCGCCGTTGGCACACAGATTGCCACCGGTGATCCCGACGATCCGAACTCGACCGACGTGACGCTCGGCAATTTCGTCGATGACTTCGCTGTATCGCTCGACCAGGCATGGATCCGCTATACCAATGGCGGCCTGACCGCTTACGCCGGCAAGTTTCCGCAAGTCTTCCAGCGCACCGACATGCTGTGGGATGGCGACGTCTCGCCACAGGGCGTCGCGCTCGCCTATGGCGCCGACCTGGGCGGCCCGCGCGTCGATGCCCGGGGTCTCTATTTCGTGATCGACGAGGCCGCTGTCGCGCGCGACAGCGATATGCTCGGCGGCCAGCTTGCGCTGTCGGCCCCGCTCGGGTCCGACTTCAAGGCGGGCCTGACGGGCAGCTATTATCATTATCGCCTGGGATCGGTCGCCGGGGCCGACGCGGGCGATTTCAGGGGCAACCTGATCGCGGGCGGCCGTTACCTTTCCGATTACCACCTGATCGAGGGCATCGGCACGCTCAACTGGAAGGGCGCTTCGGAACGCTGGCCGGTCAGCTTCACGGCGGATTATGTCCGTAACCTGGGTGCGGCGGTCTCGGGCGACACAGCCTTCAATCTCGAACTGGCGGCCGGACGGACCGCCAAGCCCGGCGACTGGAAGGTCGCCTATAATTATTCGGAAGTTGAAGTGGACTCGGTGCTCGCCGCGTTCAGCCACGACAACATCGACCTTTCTACCAACTACAAGCTGCACGGCGTCGGCATCAATTATGTTCCGGCTCCGCACCTCCAGCTCGATCTTCTCTGGTATCACTATCGCCAGCTCGATCAGGCATTCCCCGGGATCGGGCAATCGAACGACTGGCTCGATCGCATCCGCCTCGCCTTCATGGTGAGCTTCTGATGCGTGTCCCGGTGATCGCAATCCTCGCCTGAGCTTTACCGCCATCCCCTTCCGTTCCGGTTACCATCGGCGCGCTGTCAGACAGAAGTCAGCCGAACGGGGGGGGGTAGGCGAAGGGCTCGCTGACGGGTCGTACAGACGGAGAATGTTTGCCGCGCGAAGCTGTCGTCTGAAGTGGCGCGTCCTGACGGCGTGTCGGACGCGGAAGCGCGTCGCCAATGTCCGGCCCACTGTCGCCGACCGATTGATTGTTGCGGTCCAGCATCCCCCGGAGGAGGGATAGCGCGATGTCGCCAATTCTCCCATGGTCCAGGCTCCACATTACCGAGGTGCCGCCATGCGTTATGCAAGACTTCCGATCGAGGTCGAATCTCCCGAAGAGTTCGGGTACGGGAATATCCGCAACAATCTGGCCGAAAGCTCGATTTCGGACCGCAAATTGTCCGACCTTGGGCTGACCATTCCCGACCTCACTTTGCTCTATACCGAGCATCGCGGCAGCACTTCGCTGCGCGCGCTGATCGCGCGCGATGGCGCGGGCCTCACTGCCGACGATGTGCTCGTCACGACAGGCGCCGCGGGGGCGCTGTTCATCATCGCGACCGCGCTGCTTTCGCCGGACGATCATATCGTCGTCGTGCGACCGAACTACGGGCTCAACCTCGAGACACCGCGCGCGATCGGATGCGAGATCAGCTATATCGACCTGACCTTCGACACCGGCTTTCGCACCGACGTCGACCAGATCGCCGCTGCGGTAACACCGAAAACCAAGATCATCAGTATCACCCACCCGCACAATCCGAGCGGCATATTGTCCGACGAGGCGGAATTGCGGCGCCTGGCCGATATCGCCGCGGAGGTCGGCGCCTATCTGGTGGTCGACGAAACCTATCGCGAGCTTTGTTTCGGGACGCTCACGCCGCTCGCCGCGACGCTCGGCAGCCATGTGATCAGCGTATCGTCGCTGTCGAAGTCCTATGGCATTCCGGGCACGCGCATGGGCTGGCTGATTGTCCGGAACCCCGAACTGCACGAAATCTTTCTCGCCGCGAAAGAGCAGATCGCGATTTGCGGCAGCGTCGTCGACGAATGGATCGCCGAGCAATTGCTGTCGCAGAAGGACAAGGTGCTCGCCGAAACGCTCGCCGAGATGGGGGCGCGGCGCGCGCGGATGATCGAATGGATGGCGGGCGAGGAACTGCTCGAATGGAACGAGCCGTCGGGCGGGGTTGTGGGTTTCGTGCGCATGCGCGGCGAACCGGCGGGCGGCGTCGCGGCCTTTTACGAACGACTGCTCAATGATCATGGCACCTATGTCGCGCCGGGCCATTGGTTCGATCTGCCCGACACCTATTTCCGCCTCGGCTACGGCTGGCCGACGCGCGAGGAAATGGAAGCGGGGCTGGTCGCGATTTCAGCGGCGCTGCGCGGGTAAAGATCGACCGGCTTGAACGTCGCTCCCGCGAAGGCGGGGGGGCGACGAATATTCTTTGGCTGTGTCGGCTTAACTCTTCAGCCGTTCCCACACCGTCTTGGCGATCGCGATGTCCTGCACCGCAACGCCGGTGAGGTCGGCAACGACGATCTCGTCATCGGCAAAGGCGACGGGATTTTCGAGCAGCGCGCCGAGTTCGACGAACGCATCGGGTGCGATCAGCCCGGCGCGGATCGGCCAGCCCGCTTCGCCATGATGCGCGCATTGCACCGCTGAATCGACGATCAGGCGGGCCTTGGCGGTCAGTATGGTTTCGAGTTCCTGCTTGCCCGGGGTGTCGGCACCCACCGCGACGATCCTTGTGCCCGGTCGTACCAGATCAGCGGTCAGCACCGGTGCGGTCGAGGGCGTCGTCGTGACGATCAGGTCGGCACGGACGCACAGTTCGGCCAGATCGACCGCCTCGCCCCCTAATTCCCCGGCGAGCGCAACGGCCTTCTCGGTGCTGCGGCCATAGACGAGGATTTCGTCCAGACCGAGCAGGCTCGCGATCATCTCGCCCTGCATCTTCGCCTGGATGCCGGTTCCCACGATACCCAGCACCGTCGAACCCGGACGCGCGATCGCGCGCGCCGCGATCGCGCCTGCCATCGCGGTGCGCATATCAGTGAGCACGCCCTGATCCTTGAGCATCGCGAGCTGCTCGCCGGTCTTCGCGCTCACGACGATCATGCAACCGTTGCTCGACGAAAGCCCCCGTTCGGGATTGCGGTAGAAGCTCGTCGCGAATTTGAAGATGAAGACGTCGTCGCCGGCGAAATATCCGCCCTTCACATGGCAGTCGCCGGGCGGGTCGATGAAATTCAGATGCCCGACCTCGGCGAGTTGCGCACTGCCGCGATGGAGGCGGCGGAACCCCTCCTCGACCGCGACGAGCGCCGCCGCCTCGTCCAGCGCGTCCAGTATCTCGGGCAATTCGACGATCCGCATGACTTCTTTCCTGCCGTTACGCGACAAGTTCGTGTCAGCTTTCCCACGATAGTCCATCCCCCGACGGAGGGATGAGGCCCTGACGATGCAGTCCGCACTGACCGATATCATCGGCGCGATCGGCGAAGCCGGCTTTATCGCCGCCACCGCCGAGCGCCTGCGTATAGCGATCGGCTTTGACCTGGCGGCAGCCATTCTCCACCGGGCCGACGCGCGTGCCGAACTGCTCTTCGACGGATTTGCGCCTGCGGGCTTCGGGCAAGGCCTCGCCAATTACGTCCATCATACGCACGGCATGAGCCCGATGGTCCATCCCGTGCCGACGTTGGGCGCGGTACGCGCGAGCGATTTCGCGATCGATGGCGGCAGTCGCTCCGACACCTATCTGGTCTGGACGTCGGAAGAGGAAATGGGCTTCCGCACGCTTGGCTGGCCCGAACGCTGCGAGGAAATCGGGCTCTATGTCTCCGCGTGGGGCGGCATCGTCGAACTCAGCTTCTATCGCGAACGCGCGCGTGCCCCGTTGTCCCCTGACCATCTGCGTGCGCTGGGCGATCTCTCGGGGCCGGTGACCGCCGCCTTCGAGCGTCACGGCCGTTTTTCCAGCCCAGCCTCGGCCCACGAGCATTTGTCGGCGCGCGAGTGCGAGGTGTATGAGTTGATGGTCGCAGGCTGTTCGAGCGAGGCGATCGCACTGCGGCTCGGGATCAGCCGCCACACGGTCAAGGATCATCGCAAGCAGATTTTCCGCAAGCTGCGGGTCGGCTCCCTCGCCGAGCTGTTCGCGCGGAACCGCCGCGCCAATTGACCCCTCCCAAGGGGGATGGCTCGCTACCCCGATATTGGTCAGGCTCGTTTCATCACGCAATGGAACGATGGAGCGCAGCATGGCCCCCGTTTTCGAACAGATTTGCGAGGCCCATGCCGCGATCCGGCCGCAGGTTGCGGTCACGCCGCTGGAGCCGAGCCCAGCGCTTTCAAAACTGCTCGGCTGCGACGTCTCGCTCAAGCTCGATTTCCAGCAGCCGACGGGATCGTTCAAGATCCGCGGTGCCACGAACAAGGTCCGCACGCTGGGCGACGAGGCGCGACGGCGCGGGGTGCTCACCGCTTCGACCGGCAATCACGGCATGGCGGTCGCGCGCGCGGGAGCGCTCGCCGGGGTGCCGGTGACCGTCTATGTCGGCAATGATGCGCTGCGGATGAAGGTCGACGGCATCGAGGCGCACGGTGCCGAGGTGGTCGTGATCGACGGCCCGGCGGGCGACGCCGAACGCGCAGCGCGCCGCGCCGGCGAGGAACAGGGACGCACCTATATCTCCCCTTATAACGATCCCGCGGTGATGGCGGGCCAGGGGACGATCGGCATCGAGCTCATCGAGCAGGACCCCGATCTCGACGCGGTGTTCATCGCGGTCGGCGCGGGCGGACTGATGGGCGGCGCGGGAACCGCGCTCCACGCGCTGCGCCCCGGCATCGACGTCGTCGGCGTCTGGCCCGAAGCATCGCTCTGCATGCTGCGCGCATTGGAAGCGGGCGAGATCGTCCCGACGCCGGAATATCCGACGCTGTCCGACGGCACGCTTGGCGCGATCGAGCCCGGCTCGATCACCTTCCCGGCGTGCCAGAAGGTGATCGACACGCGGATCGTCGTCGGCGAGGCCGAGATCGCCGCAGCGATGAAGCGCATCGCCGAGACCGAGCGCTGGATGATCGAGGGGGCGGCGGGCGTCGCCTTCGCCGGGCTCGTCCAGCAGGCCCCAAAATACCGGGGGCGCAAGGTCGCGGTCGTGCTGTGCGGCCGCAACATCGCGCTCGATCTGTTCTTGCGGACGATTGCCTGAAGCCGTCAGCCGGGCGATCGCGCGATGTACAGCGGCGTCCGGAACACCCGCTCGAACCGCTCGCCGCGTTCGCGCGACGCCTGCGCTTCCACCGCATCCAGCCGCGCCTCGCGTTGCTCCTGCGGCAAGTGCCGAACGGCCGAGAAGGTCGCGAAGAGCGCGCGCAGCGACGCGGGCGTCATCGCGATGCGGCGTTCCAGCATGACATGCTCGATCCCGGTCAGACCCGCCGCGGCGAGGTCGGCGGCGCGTGCGGCGGCGTCGAGCGAATAATGCTGGTCCGACAGCATCGACGGCGGACGCGCCAGCCCGTCGAACAAGGCATCGAACAAGCGGTCTTCGCCCGGCTCGCTAAAGACGTTCCACCACATCGCAAAACCGCCGCCGGGTTTCAGCAGCCGCCGCACATCGCCGAGCGCCGGTCCAGCCTCGAGCCAGTGGAAGGCGGTCGCAGCGACGATCAGGTCGAAGCTGCCATCGCCCGGCACGGCGGGTCCAAAGGGCATGGTCATGACCTGCAGCCGTGCCTCGCCCCAATCGCGCAGATGCGCCGACAGTTCGCGATCGGGCTCGACCGCCACGACCCGCGCCGCGCCCGCGTCGAGCAATTCGCGCGTCGCCTGCCCCGTGCCCGGCCCGATTTCGAGCACATTCACGCCCGGCGCCAAGCCGCAACATTCGGTCAGAATAGCGAAGACTTCGCGGGGATAATCGAGCCGCCCAGCGGCGTAGCCCGCGACATCGGCGCCGAATGCGGTGGTGCCCACCGCGCGATCCAAAGCTTTGCTCATCATGGCTCCCTTCGCCTTCATTTAGGGGCGGTATTCTGTCCTGCCGCTGTCGCGACAGCGCGATGAAAGCCGCCGATCATAGGATGATATCATGACGATCACCGATATCGGCCGCGACGAAGCGGACGCCCTCGCCTGGATCGAGACGCTCGGTCCGGCACTGCTCGAACGCACGCTCGCCTGGTCGGCGATCAATTCAGGGAGCTTCAACCTCGCCGGGCTCGACCATATGGCAGAGTTGATCGGCGGCGAGATGGACCGGCTTGGCGGGACGATCGAACTGCGCGACCCCGCGCCCTTCGCCTACCCCGATGCGCGCGGCGATCTCCAGCCGGTACAGCATGGCCGCAACCTCCATTTCCGCCGTGATGCCGCGGGCGCCGCAAACCGGGTGCTTCTCGTCGGGCATATGGATACGGTGTTCGGCATCGATCATCCGTTCCAGGTCCCCGACTGGATCGACGACAAGACCGTTCGTGGCCCCGGCGTCGCCGACATGAAGGGCGGCATTGTCGTGATGCTGACCGCGATCGAGGCGCTGTCGCAAACCTCGCTCGCCGACCGCCTCGGGGTCGAGGTCATCGTCAATGCCGACGAGGAAGTCTCCTCGGTCGGGTCCGAGCCGCTGCTCGCCGAGGTCGCGCAGCGTTGCACCGTCGGTTTGGCGTACGAACCCTCGGCGACCCCCGAAGGCGTACTTGCTGGCGCGCGCAAGGGCTGCGCCAATTTCGCCGCAGCGATCACCGGCCGCGCCGCGCATGCCGGCCGCAATCCGCACGATGGCCGCAACGCAATCGTCGCGGCGGCCGAACTCGCGGGGCGGATCGCCGCACTGACCGGCGCGCGGCCCGATCTGACTGTCAATCCGGCACGAATCGACGGCGGCGGCCCCGAAAACATTGTGCCCGACCGCGCCGTTCTGCGCTTCAACGTCCGCCTCGCCGATCCTGCCGATCAGCCGTGGCTGCTGGGTACGCTGAACCGGCTTGTTGCAGAAATCGCCGCCCGTCACGATGTCGAAATCAACCTCCACGGCGGAGTCCAGCGCCCGCCAAAGCCGATGGACGCGCACCAGCAGCGCCTGTTCGATCTCGTCCGCGACTGCGGCGCCGCGCTCGACCTCGATATCGCCTGGCAGGCGACGGGCGGCGCGTGCGACGGCAATAATCTGGCAGCGCACGGACTGGCAGTCGTCGACACGTTGGGCGTGCGCGGGGGTGCGATCCATTCGGACCACGAGTTCATGATCGTCGACTCGCTCGTCGAGCGCGCCAAGCTGTCGGCGCTGCTCCTGATGCGCCTCGCGCGGATGAAAGAAAGCTTCTCAGCGTCCCGCGGCGAGTGACTCGAAAAAGGCGAAGGTTCGCCCGAGCGCAAGCAAATTGGCGTCGCGCGTGATTTGGGGCGAGTTCCCCGTCAGGCCGTGATCGACGTCGGGGATGAGCAGCAATTCCGCCTTTGCGCCGACGTTGCGCAGCGCTGCCGTCATCGTTTTCGATTGCGACACCTCGACCGTCTCGTCCTTCGTCCCGTGGATCAGCAGCATCGGCGGTACATTCTTGCCGATCCGGTACAGCGGGCTTGCCGCGCGCGCGACATCGCGGCATGCTGCAGGGTCGCAGCCAAGCAGGCCCGCGACATTGACACTTGGCACATGCTCGAGATCGAAGACGCCGTACCATAGCGCCGCGCCTTGCACGCAATCGTCGACCGGCGGCGCCTTGCTGCCCTTCAGCGCATTGATCTGGCTCCGCGAAAGCCGGCCGGTCGACGGCTGCGGATCATATTCGCCGGCGCCGCAAGTGAGCGCGGCGAGCGACGCGAGATGGCCGCCAGCCGAACCGCCCCACAGATAGACACGCGACGGGTCGATCCCGAGCGCGCCGGCCTGCGAACGCAGGTGCCGGATCGCGGCGTTCACGTCCTGGATCTGCGCCGGGAACTTTGCCTCGCCGCTGAGGCGATAATCGAGCGAGGCGACGACAAAGCCCCGCGCCGCGAGCGATGCGAGCACCGCCGGCCAGTTCGCATAGGCGCCCGATGTCCTCGCATCGCCGCGGCTCCACCCGCCGCCGTGGATCCAGAGCACCGCGGGGCGCGCCTTGCTGCGATCGCGGGGGGCATAGATATCCATGCGGACGGGGCGGAAGCCGTCGAGGTTCGAAATCTCGACCTGCGGCCAAGCGACGACATCGCCGCGAAAGGCGATTTCGGATTGCGGAAAGACATCTTCGCGTGCGCTCTTTTCGGAGATTTCGGCCTCGACCGGCTGTGCCGCCACGGGCGAAGCGAGAAGCATTGCAATGACGGGCAGGCAGATTTTATTCATACGACTTTCTCCGCGTGGCCGAGCAGCCGCTGCAACAGCGCGGGGAGCATGCCGCCGTGCGCCAGGATATCGCATTCGGCCTGCGTATCGGCCGCGAGGCGTGCGGCATAATCCCGAACCGCGCCCCGGTCCTCGACACGCAGCGTGACGAGCGCGCCGGGTTTCAGCGACACGGTGGCGGGAAAGCCGATCAGCGCGTCGGGCGACAATTCGCGCAGCGCCAGCGCGTCTTCGCGCGCGACGGTCAGCGGCAGCACCGCCATGTTGATCAGGTTGCTCCGATGGATGCGCTCGAAGCTCGAAGCGATCACCGCGCGCACGCCGAGCAATTGCGGTCCCTTGGCGGCCCAGTCGCGCGACGATCCGGTGCCGTAGCGGTCACCCGCGACGATCACCAGCGGCGTGCCTTCGGCGGCGTAAAGTTCGGCCGCGTCCCACAGGGTCATCTCCGCCCCGCTTGGCGCGTGCATTGTGCGGCCCGGCCCAATCCCCGGGCGCAGCAGATTGTCGACCGAGGGGTTGGTGAACAACCCGGGCACCATCGCCTCCCAATTCCCGCGCCGCGCGGCAAAGACGTTGAGGTCGCCCGGTGTCTCGCCGCGCTCGATCAGATAACGCGCGGCCGGTGTGCCCGCCGGAATGGCACCCGCCGGCGAAATATGATCGGTCGTGATGTCGTCGCCGAGCACGAGGAGCGGCCTCGCCACTGCGCCCTCCAGCGTGGGCCGCGCGTCGGCGCGAACGAAAGGCGGCGGACGCAGGTAGGTCGATCCCGCATCCCACGGAAACAAGGCGGCATCAGGCGCATCGAGCGCGACCCACGCCGGGTTCGCTTCGGCGGCGTCATAGCGAAGCTGCACATCGTGCGGCGCGCGCGCATCGGCGAGTATGCGGTCGATCTCCTCGGCATCGGGCCAGATGTGGTCGAGTGGGACGGGCGTGCCGTCGCCGCGATGACCGATCGGATCGCGCAAAATGTCGCGCGCCGCATCACCGGCGACGGCGAAGGCGACGACCATCGGCGGCGACAGGAGAAAACTTTCGCGTACGTCGGGATGGACGCGGCCGGGGAAGTTGCGATTGCCCGACAGCACCGCGACCGGCACCACGCCCCCGGCAATCGCCTCATACATCTTGGGCACCAGCGGCCCCGAATTGCCGATGCAGGTCGTGCAGCCGACCCCGACGATCCCGAACCCCAATTCTTCGAGCGGCTCCATCAGTCCGGCACGGCGCAGCAGCGCCTCGGCGGCCGGCGACCCGGGCGCAAGCGACGTCTTCACCCAATCGGGCACCGTCAGCCCCGATGCGACCGCATGGCGCGCGAGCAGCCCCGCGGCGACGAGCATCCGCGGATCGCTGGTGTTGGTGCAGCTGGTAATCGCAGCGATCGCGATCGCGCCCGCGGGGACGCCGCCCGCTGCGACGCCCGAAGTGATATGCGACGCCGTATCGTCGACGGCGCGCAGATCCTGTGGGCGCGACGGCCCCGCAGCGGCCCGCGCGACGTCGGCGAGATCGATCGTCAGCACCTCGGTATAATCGGGTTCAGCCGCGGGGTCGAACCACAGCCCCTGTCGGCGGCAATAATCCTCGACCAGTGCAAGGACATCTCCCGAGCGGCCGGTTTCACGCAGGTAGGCGATCGTTCGCGGGTCGACCGGGAAGAAGCCGGTGGTTGCGCCATATTCGGGCGCCATATTGGCCACCGCCGCACGCGTATCGGCCGACAGGGTGGCAACACCCGGGCCGAAATATTCGACGAAGCGCCCTGCGACCCCGTGCGTGCGCAGTCTTTGCGTCACGAGCAGCGCAAGGTCGGCACCGAACACGTCGGCCGGCAATTCGCCGACCAGCCGCACGCCGACGACATCGGGCACGCGCAGGATCACGGGCAGCCCGAGCATCGCCGCCTCGGCCTCCAGCCCGCCGACACCCCAGCCGAGCACGCCGATGCCGTTCGCCATCGGGGTGTGGCTGTCGGTGCCGATCAGCGTGTCGGGGACCGCCCACGCCACGCCGTCGCGCTCTTCGATGCGTACCACGCTCGCGAGGCGCTCTAGGTTCAGCGTGTGCATGATGCCGGTGCCGGGCGGATGGACGGTCAGCTTGTCGAACGCCCCGCTCGCCCATTTCATCAACCGCAGCCGCTCGGCGTTACGCTCGCGCTCGCGTGCCATGTTGAGCCGCGCCGCATCGGGATCGGCAAAATGGTCGACCGCGAGCGAATGGTCGGTCGATACGTCGACTGGCACAACCGGATCGATCCGCGCCGGGTCGCCGCCGCGTGCCGCGAGCACATCGCGCGCGGCAGCGAGATCCACGAGCGCGGGGACACAGGTCGTGTCGTGCATCATGATGCGGCCGGGATGGAATGGCAGCTCGACGTCCTTCTGCCCGCCGTCGATCCACGCCGCAAACGCCGCCGCGCCGTCCGCGCCGCCGGCACGCAACAGGTTTTCCGCCACCAGCCGGTGGATTACCGGCATAGTCGCCAGGCGGGGCCCCAAGCGGGCGGGAAGGTCGATGATGCGAAGCTGCTGCCCCGCGGTGTCGAGAATCATGATTGCACCTCATCGGTTATCGAACTCCGCTGGGTCCGCTAATGACTTTTGTCAATTCAAAATGCAATTATTCGACCAGCCCGACCTTCTGATCGAGCGCTTGGCCGATATGGCGGCGCAGGAAGTCGGCGGCGAGCAGCATGTCGCCACGCTCGATCAGGTCGAGCAGCGCCAGATGTTCGCGACATTGCTGGTCGAGCCGGGCACGATCGGCGATGGCGCGAAACTCGATCAACCGGCGCAAGCGATTCACACGCCGGATCGCGTCGAGGAAGAAGCGGTTGCCCGACCAGGCGACGAGCGTCTCGTGGAGGCCCGCGTTGATTTCGTACAGACCGGCGCGCGGCAAACGGACGATCCCGCCTTCGAGCAACCGCTTTTGGCCGGCGCGCAATTCCTCCAGTTCGGCAGGGACGAAGCGATATCCGGGTTGCAGGAGCGCCTCGGTCTCGATCGTGGCGCGGAACCGGTACGCTTGCTCATAAGCCTCGGCTGTGTGCAGCGTCGCGAGAAACAGCCAGCCATGCCCCGGAAGGCGCTCGACCCAGCCCTCCTCGGCAATCTGCGCGAGCACGCGCTGAAGCCGTGCGCGGGTCGTACCGAAGCGGCGCATCATTTCATTCTCGCTCGCCCGGTCGGGCAGCACGCCCGACAAGCGCGCCTCGACAATGGCGCCATAGAGCGGGTCGTCGCCTTGCCCCGTCGCCACGGCGTTATCGGGAGCGCGCTTGACGAAGAAGCCGCGGTTCGCCTGAGCCTCGACGATGCCCGCCGCAGCGAGCGCCTTCAGCGCCGCCGTCACCGGGGCGCGCGATACGCGGAAGCGGTCGGCAAGCGCTTGCGCGGCCAGATGCTCGCCCTCGCCCAGCCCCTCGATGCGGATATGGTCGGCGATTTGCCGCGCGATCCGGTCTGCCAAGCGTTCGGTCATGCCAAAGACTTGAATCGACAAAATGCAATTTTCAAGCAAAAACGGCGTGCCGTGTCAGCGACATGACAGCCAAGGGAGTGCAACAGGCGCTTATGACTCATATCCTTACGCTTCCCGGCGACGGCATCGGTCCCGAAATCACCGAAGCCACGCTCGCCATCGCCCGCGCCGCCGGCGGCGACGCGATCCGCTTCGAAACGATGGACATCGGCCTTGCCAGCCTTGCGGCGCAGGGCAGCACACTTCCCGGCTCGGTGCTCGATGCAATTCCGGGCGCCGACGGGGTCATCCTGGGGCCGGTTTCGCACTATGACTATCCCACGGGCCAGCCCAACCCGTCGGCGAAGCTGCGCACCCACTTCAACCTGTTCGCAAACATCCGCCCGTGCCGCGCGCGCGCGGGGTTGTCGATCCTGCGCAAACCGATGGACCTCGTCATCGTGCGCGAGAATACCGAGGGCTTTTATGCCGACCGGTCGATGCATATGGGGCCGGGCGAGTTCATGCCCGATGCCGACAGCGCCTTTGCGATCCGCAAGATTACCGCGACCGCAGTACGCCGCGTCGCACGCGCCGCCTTCGAACTCGCCGCCGAGCGCCGCCGTAAGGTCACAGCGGTGCACAAGGCCAATGTGCTCAAGCTCACCGACGGACTGTTCCTGCGCGAAGTGCGCGCGGTGGCGGCGGACTTCCCCGACGTGACGCTCGACGAGGTGATCGTCGACGCCGCCGCGGCGCTGCTGATCCGTAGCCCCGACCGCTTCGACGTCATCGTCACCACCAACATGTTCGGCGACATATTGTCCGACGAGGCCTCGGAATTGAGTGGAAGCCTCGGCCTCGGCGGGTCGATCAATGCGAGCGACGATATTTGCGTCGCGCAGGCGCAACATGGCTCGGCGCCCGATATTGCCGGCCAAGGCATCGCCAATCCGACCTCGTTGATCCTGTCGGCGGCAATGCTGTTCGACTGGCTTGGCCGCAAGCGCGGCGACGCGGAACTCGGCGATGTCGCGCGTCGGATCGAGGCAGCGATCGAGGTCGCTCTCGCGGATCCGGCGACGCGCACGCGCGACATTGGCGGGCCGCTCGATACGCGCGGTTTCACCGACGCCGTGATCGCCGCGCTATGATCGCGACGATCAATCCGGCGACCGGCGAGACGCTCGCACGCTTCGACCTCCACAGCGCCACCGAAATCGACGCGCGGCTCGAACGCGCGACGCGCGCGCAGGCGGCGTGGCGATGGCAACCCGCCGACGAACGCGCGGCATTGCTTCCCCGCCTCGCCGCGCTGTTTCGCGCCGAAAACGAAACGCTCGCCACGCTGATCACGAGCGAAATGGGCAAGCCGATGGCCGAGGCGATGGCCGAGGTTGAGAAATGCGCACTTAACTGCGACTTCTACGCCGAACACGCTCCGGCGATGCTTGCCGATGCGCCGGTCGCCGCAGTTCCGGGCGCCACGCTCGCCTTCGAACCTCTTGGCGTGATCCTCGCGATCATGCCGTGGAATTATCCGCTGTGGCAGGTCGTCCGTTTCCTCGCTCCCGCGCTCGCGGCGGGCAATGGCGCGATCCTGAAGCACGCCGCTAACGTCCCGCAATCGGCGCTCGCGCTCGAGCGACTGGCAGCGGAAGCGGGCTTTCCCGAAGGCTTGTTCGCAAACCTGTTCGTCGAGCCCGCGGCCGTCGCACGCGTCATCACTGACCCGCGCATCGCCGGGGTGACGCTGACCGGATCGACCGAGGTCGGTGCCATCGTCGCAGGACAGGCGGGCGCCGCTCTCAAGAAGCAGGTCCTCGAGCTCGGCGGTTCCGACCCGTTCGTGGTGCTCGCCGATGCCGACCTCGACCGCGCCGCACGCACCGCGGTGACCGCACGCTTCACCAACGCCGGGCAGAGCTGCGTCAATGCCAAGCGCTTCATCGTCGAGGCTAGCGTTGCCGACGCCTTCGCCGAGCGTTTCCTTGCAGGCATTGCCGAACTCAGGCTCGGCGATCCGCGCGATGCTGCGACCACCCTCGGCCCCCTTGCGCGCGGAAATTTGCGCGCAGCGATCGACGACCAGGTCCAGCGGAGCATTGCTTCGGGCGCGCAACTCCGCACCGGCGGCACGATGCCCGATGGTGCGGGCTTCTATTATCCCGCGACTTTGCTCGACCATGTCGCGCCCGGCATGGCGGCGTTCGACGAGGAGACCTTTGGCCCCGCCGCCGCGATCATCCGCGCCGCCGATGCCGATGAAGCGATCGCACTCGCCAACCGGACAAGCTTCGGCCTCGGCGCGTCGATCTGGACGGTCGACGCCGACCGTGGCCGCGCTCTCGCCCGGCGGATCGATGCGGGCGCGGTGTTCGTCAATGCGATGGTCGCGTCCGATCCACGTGTGCCGTTCGGCGGGATCAAGCGTTCGGGTTACGGCCGCGAGCTCGGCGAGGCCGGGATGAAGGAGTTTACCAATATGAAGACCATCCGCGTGGTGGATGCCGCATGAGCGCGCCGCAGATCCTTGTTCCCGAAGGGCTGCCGGTCAAGGATCGCGGCAACGGTGTCGTCACGACGCCGCTGGTCACCGCCGGCTGCGGGTCGAAATCGATGCTCAACGGCATCACGCGGATCGCGCCGGGCGCCGCGGTGCCGCTCCACATCCACAATTGCGAGGAAAGCGTCGTCGTGATGTCGGGTACCGGCAAGGTGCATATCGACGGCGTCGAAACTCCTGTCGCGCCTGGGATCACGAGCTGGATCCCGCCCGAGGTGCCGCATTGTTTCCTGAACCTGGAGGGCAGCGAGCCGCTGGTGATCTTCTGGACCTATGCGTCGGTCGACGCGACGCGGACGGTGATCGCCACCGGCGTCACCACCCGCATCGACGAGGAATGACCCTCAGGCGACGCCCTTGAGCGTCGCCAGTTGGTCGACCACGCGATCGGCTTCGAGGGTTGCGACCGGCCAGGCACAGTAATCGGCGGCATAATAAGCGCTCGGCCGGTGATTGCCCGAATCGCCGATTCCACCGAAGGGCATGTCGGACGAGGCGCCGGTGATCGCGCGGTTGCGGTTGACCACGCCCGCGCGTGCTTCGACGCGAAAACGCGCCCACATCGCATCATCGTCGCTGATCAGTCCCGCCGACAGGCCGAAGCGCGTCGCGTTGACTGCGCCCATTGCGGCATCGAAACCGGCGACGCGGCGAACCTGCAAGACCGGCGCGAAAATCTCCTCGTCGGGAACGTCGAGTCCGGTGACGTCAAGGATTGCAGGCCGCACAAACGCCGCCGGGCGCCCGACCACAGGTTCGAATGCGCGGATGACCCGCGCGCCCAGCCCAACCAGGGTTTCGACCTGGGCCGCCGCGCGCCCGGCGGCGACCCCCGAAATCAGGGGTCCCATGAAAGGTTCGGGCGCGTCATCCCATGCCCCGATCTGCAAACGGTCGGTCAGCGCGGCGACCGCATCGACGATCTTGTCGCCCGCGGCGCCCGCAGGCACAATCAGCCGCCGCGCGCACGAACAGCGCTGCCCCGCGGTGATGAAAGCCGACGCGACGATGATCGAGGCGGCAGCGTCGGGATCGCCGTCCCACGCGACCAGCGGATTGTTGCCGCCGAGTTCGAGAGCGAGGATCACCTCGGGCCGGTCCGCGAACAGGCGGCGGAAATGCGCCCCTGCCCCCGCCGAGCCGGTGAACAGCAGCCCGTCGATATCCTGCGCGACCAGCGCCGCACCGGTGTCACGCCCGCCCTGAACGAGGATCGCGGCATCCTTGGGCACGCCCGCTGCGTGGAGTGCCTCGACAAGCAATTGCCCGACCAGCGGTGTTTCTTCCGACGGCTTGAAGACGATCGTGTTACCTGCGAGCAGCGCCGGCACGATATGACCGTTGGGCAGGTGGCCGGGGAAATTATACGGCCCAAGCACCGCCATAACGCCGTGCGGCCGATGGTCCAGCCGCGCACGGCCGAACGCCGTTTCGCTTTCGCGCGCGCCGGTGCGCTCGGCCATCGCCTTCACCGAAATTCCGACCTTGCCGATCATCGACGCGACTTCGGTCTCAGCTTCCCACAAGGGTTTGCCCGTTTCGCGGGCAATCGTTTCGGCAAGCGCCGCCTGTCGTTCGCCCAGCACCGCGGCATAACGTTGCAGAACGGCGATGCGTCCGTCCGCGGACTGCCCTGCCCAGGCGAGACTCGCCGCTCGCGCCGCGGCAACGGCACGCGCGCAGTCATCGGCCGACGCCGCGGCGCCTTCCCATATGGTTTCGCCGCTCGCCGGATCGATGGAAACGAAGGACGCGCTCATGCCGCGACCTCGGCGGCTGCAGTCATCGCCGCGCACGTCGCTTCGAGCCGTGCGACAACGTCGTGGGCCTCGGCAAAGCTCATCGTCAGCGGCGGCAGCAACCGCACGATATTGTCACCGCCGCCCGCAACGAGCAGGCGTTGTTCGCGCGCTGCGGCGATGAAGGCGCGGTTGTTCACCACCAGCTTCAACCCGATGAGCAACCCCTTGCCGCGAACTTCGGTGATAAGATTGGGCCAGCCCGCCGCCAGCGTCGCGAGGCTACCGCGCAGATGCTCGGACAGCGCCCGCACATGATCGAGCGTCTCGGGCTTCGCAATCTCGTCGAACGCCGCGATCGCAACCGCCATCGCCAGCGGATTCCCGCCAAAGGTCGAGCCGTGACCGCCTGGCGCCATTCCCGATGCCGCCTCGGCGGTGGCGAGACAGGCGGCGACCGGAAGGCCCGACCCCAGCGCCTTGGCCACCGCCATGATGTCGGGCTCGGTGCCCGAAAACCACTGATGCGCAAAAAGCTGTCCGGTGCGCCCCATGCCGCTCTGCACCTCGTCATAGATCAAAAGAACGCCCGCTGAGGTGCAGGCCGCGCGCAGACTTTCGAGGAAACCCCCCGTCATCGTGCGAGCGCCGCCCTCACCCTGCACCGGCTCGATCAGCACCGCGGCCGCCGCGGGATCGGCTATCGCGGCGGCGAGTGAAGCCCAATCGTCGGGCGAGCGATGGGTGAAGCCGGCCATCGGCGCTCCGAACCCGTCGAGGTGCGCGGCGTTGCCGGCGGCATTGAGCGCGGCATAGGTCCGCCCGTGAAATGCGCCGTGAATTCCGATGATCGTCTGGCGGTGCGTGTCGCCGCGCGCGGCATGATAGCGACGCGCGACCTTGATCGCGCATTCGACCGCTTCGGTCCCGGTGTTGGCGAAAAAGACGGTGTCGGCGAAGCAGGCGCCAGTCAGCCGCGCGGCCAGCGCATCCTGCCCAGGCACCTCGAACATGTTCGATATATGCCAGAGTTTGTTCGCCTGTTCGGTCAGTGCGGCGACCAGCACCGGATGGCAATGACCAAGTGCGTTCGACGCGACCCCGGCGACGCAATCGAGATAGGGTTCGCCGCCCTCGCGGCTATGGAGCCAGACGCCTTCGCCCTTCATAAAGGCAAGTGGCGCGCGGGCATAGACATTCATCAGCGGGCTGGTCATCGCATTCTCACGTAACGAGGCTCAATTGGACGGGCGACAACCGAAGCTTCTCGCCCCGGTCGGCTCCCAGCGCCCGCACCGCATCGTCGCCAATCGCGATCTCGCCCGGCCCCGGTCGCGCCGGCGCCATCGTGACGCGAAAGCGGCTCAGATCACCGGTGCACACCAGATATTCGGATGCGCCCGGCGCAAAATTGGGCGAGAGCGATACTGGAAGGCCGCAGCGCGAGTGGCGTACTGTCGCAATCTGGTCACGGTCGCAATGCACCTGCGGCCCGACATCGAACACATCGACATAGCCCTCGTAGCGGAAGCCCTCCTGCATCAGCAGCGCCTTCGCCGGCGCGCTCGCATCGTGCGGGCGGCCAATGACCGCGCGCGCGGCATCGGGCAGCAGGTCGATATAGATCGGATGCTTGGGCAGCAGTTCGGCGATGAAATCGGCGCCGCGAACCGCGCTCAGCCGGTCGGCGGTCGCAAAATCCATGTTGAAGAAGCGCGCGCCGACCGCATCCCAAAAGGGATTGCGCCCCTCGGCGTCCTGCCAGCCGCGCATCTCGGCCATCAGCAGCGGCGCGAACAGGTCGGGCCGCGACGCGACCAGCATGTAGCGCGCGCGCGCGAGCAGGCGCCCCGCCCCGCTGCCCTTCTCGCTTGGCCGCACGGCCAGCGTTCCGACCTCGGTCGTGCCGGTATAGTCGTTGGCGAGGGTCAGCATCTCGACGTCGCAGGTCGCGCCGACTGCCTGGCTGCGCTGGACGAGCCGGATCCGCTTGTACGAGAAGAAACCGAAGGGCGCACCGACCGACGGATAGAGCGCCGAGGTACCGAGCAATCCTCCCTCTCCATCCTCGAGCACCAGCATATAATGCGCGTCGGCGCGGTCGATGGTTCCGGCAAAACTCGCGACCGACCGCTCGACCTTCTCACCAAGCACGGCACGGTCGGCGGGCAGTGTCGTCATGCCCGGACCGAGACTCTCGGCAAGGTCGACGAGCCCGGCGACGTCGCGCGTTTCGATCGGACGGACAACGCGCATCAGGCGCCCTCCGCCTTCACGGTCGCGCGCGCTGCCCGCCCCCGCTTGCGCCCCCGCGACGTTCGCGAATACCAGAGCCACAGCCCGCTCGCCGAAAGCCCGGCGAGCGAGAAGCCCGCGATCACCATCAGCAGGCGGGTAGCCGTGCCCCCGAACATCCCCGAATGGAGTGTAATCAGCCAATCGACGATCTCGGTCCCGACCGGCAGTGCGCCCGAGACATAATGACCTACGTCGCTGCCGTCGTACCGGTTGTAATAGATTTGCCGGGCGCCCTCGGCGCGGATCGTGAGGTCGCTTTCGAGGAAGATCGCCGCGACACGGCCTTCGCTGGAAAAGCGGATCTGCCGAAGCGGGGTTGCACCATATTCGGTGCGCGCCTTCGCGATCAACCGATCGAGCGGAACCATCGCCGCGCCGGGTTGCTCGGCGACTTTCGGCGCCGGTTTGTCAGTCACCGGCGTGAAAATGCGAAGCACGTCACGGAATTCGGGCTTCCACACCATCAGCACCCCGGTCGTTGCCGACATCACAAGCACGACGGCGATCGACGCGCCAACCGCGCGGTGCAGCGTGCGCCATTTGAGGTCGGCGCCGCGATCGGCGATCACCTTGAACCCTTGCTTGAACCGCTTGCGTCCCGGCCACCACACGATCGGCCCGGTCAGTGCGAGAAACAGGAGGCCGAGGCCCTCGATCCCCACGATGGTTTCGCCGACCGGGCCGGCGAGCAGGCTGTCATGGATCAGGAACATCCATTCGCCCGGCCATGCCGCCAGCGTTCCGTCGCGGACGATCACGCCGCGATAGGGGTCGACCGCGGTCAGCCAACGCGTTCCGTCCTTCGTGGTCAGCTTGAACAGTACAGCGCCGTCTTCCCACACCGAAAATTCGGCGCGGCTGACCGGCACGCCTGGATGCCGCGCCTCGACGGCGTCCATCAGCACCTGCACCGGTACACGCGTGACCGCCGGTTCGACCACCAGCGCCGGATGGATCACCCGCTCGATCTCGTCGCGAAAGACGAGCGACATTCCGCTGAGTCCCTGGATCGTCAGCAGAACCGCGAGGGTCAACCCGACCCAGCGGTGAAGTTTCAGCAATTGTGGCTTCAGGGCCTTCATCGCGCGCTCGCGTATGTCTTGACGAGACGGTGGAGGAACCGGCGCGCGTCATATAGCGACTTTACCCGCACGCGCTCGTTAAGCCCGTGCACGCCATTGCCGTCGGGGTCGACAAAAATCGCCGAAATGCCATAGGTCGGGATGCCCGCCGCCATCAGGAAACGACCGTCGGTCGCACCGGTGCTGAGGTTCGGGATTACCGGCACGCCCGGCCACATTTCGGCGACGAGCTTCTCGATCGGCTTCATGATTTCGGGCGTCAGCGGCGGCGGAGCCGAGATCGGACCAGGTTCATCGGCGAGCGTCACCTCGATACGGGGATCGGCGACCACATCGACCAGTGCCTTGTGAATCGTGTCGATGCTGGTACCGGGCAATATGCGGCAGTTGATCGTCGCCTGCGCGCGCTGCGGCACCGCGTTGGGAGCATGGCCGCCCGCTACCTGCGTGTTGGTGCAGGTAGTGCGGATCATCGCGTTCCACACCGGGTCGGCCTTGCTCAGAAGGTCGAGCGCGGCTGCATCATCCTTGCCCGCGCCGACGATGCGCATCGCATCGCCCTTCTCTCCCGGATAGAGCGGTGCCGAGCGCGCGAAGAAGTTGCGCACGGCGTCGCCGGGCATGGCGGGAAAGTGATAATTTCCGACGCGCGCGAGCGTCTCCGACATCCGCGTAATCGGATTGTCCGGGTGAGGCCGCGCGCTATGTCCGCCCGGCCCCGTCGTGGTGAGGGTGAAATCCTGGTAGACTTTCTCGCCGACCTGGATTCCGAAAGTGCGCGGCGCGCCCTTGTCGTCGAGCCAGCCCTTGCCGCCCTCGTTGATCGCAAAACCGGCCTTCAGCGTCCCGGGCTCGGTCGCGAGCAGATATTCGACCCCGTCGAACACCGCATCGGTTTCCTCGCCGCAGGTCAGCGCGAGCTTGATTGTGCGGCGCGGTTTGAATTTCTCTTCACGGTAACGGACCAGCGAGTCGACGAAGATCGACGCCATCGCCTTGTCGTCGATCGCACCGCGCGCAAAGAAATAGCCGTTTTCCTCAACCAGCTTGAACGGGTCGCGTTCCCAGTCTTCGCGCTTGGCTTCGACGACGTCGATGTGCGCAACGAGCAGAATCGCCGGCGCCCCGGGGTCGCTACCGGGGATTTCACCGACAAGATTACCGAATTTCGGGAACTTTTCGGGGACGACGACGCGGAACCGATTTTCGGAATAGCCGGCCGCGACGAGCCGCGCCTTCATCCGGTTCGCCGCCAGCGTGCAATCGCCGTTGGAGAGCGACGTGTCGGTCTCGATCAACTCCTGATAGGTTTCGCGGAACCGGTCGCGGCCGGCATCGGCCTGCGCCTGCGCAGCAGTCGGCAGCAGCAGGAAGGCGGCGAGCGCTGCGCGCGATAACAGCGTAGGTACGACGCCCGATGGACGCATGAAATGCTCCCTCCCAGAAGGTCCGACAAGACTGGCGCGCGGGCTGCGTCCCGCACTTCGCCCGTTCCGGGCAGTGTCATGGGGGGAAATTATGCGGGCTTCCTGTCACGGCGCTGTCACGTTGCAGCAAGGTTACGATCGCGCCTCGGAACCCGCCGAAACGGTCGGAAAACGGACGGTGACGCGAAGACCGGGCAAGACGCCACGGTCAGCGAGTTCGACCCTTGCGCCGAGGCTGTCGGCGAGCGCCCGAACGATCGCAAGCCCCAGCCCGCTGCCTTCACGCCCCTGATCGGGCGCCAGCCGTCCAAACCGCTCGAACGCGGTCGCACGCGCATCGGGTGGGATACCGGGACCTTCGTCCTCGATGATCACGATGCCGTCACCCAGCACCGTCACCGTCACGATGCCCTTGTCGCGATTGTAACGGATCGCATTATCGATCAGATTGCCGACCAGTTCTCCCGCCAGATCGGCCTGGGAGAGGATGGTGACTTCCCCTTCGGGCGCCTCGAAATGCAGGTCGATCCCAGTCTTCACGGCATGCGGCGCATGCTCTACGCTCACGGCGCGGGTGATCTCGCCAAGGTCGACTCGCGCGCGCAGGTCGGGGCCGCCTTCGCGTGCCCCTTCGGCACGCGCGAGCGCAAGAAGCTGGGTCAGGAGACGCTGGAGGCGCCCGGTTGCGGCCTCGATGTCGGTCACCGACTGCTGCGCCGGACCCGCGGGCAGCTTTGCGGAGCGCAGTGCCGCGACATGCGCGCGCAGGATCGACAGCGGCGTCCGCATCTGGTGCGACGCATCCGCAGTGAACCGCCTGATCCCCTGCATAGCGGCATCGAGGCGTCCGAGCAGGCTGTTGAACGCGCCGACGAGCCCTCGTAGCTCGACCGGCACATAGTCGAGCGACAACGGCGTAAAATCGGCTTCGCGCCGCGTTCCCATCGAGCTTAGAACGCGCTTGAGCGGCGCCAGGCCCCAGCGCACGGCGAGCGGCAACAGCCCCAGCGACACCGCGATCAGCAACACCTCCAGCATGGCGAGCGCGACGAGCATGCGGTCGCGCAAGGCGTGGCGCGCCTCGAGCGTTTCGGCGACTTCGACGATAACCGGCCGATTGATCCGCGGCACCTTGCGCGCAACCGCGGCGATGCGGATGCGATAATCGCGATAATAGGCATATTGATAGACCATCTCGCCATCGTCGTCGGGCAGCTCGCTCACCCGCGGAAGATCGGGATAGCCGGTCAACAATTCGCCGTTCGCCCACACGCTGTAATAGACGTTGTCGCGCGCCTCGTTTTCGAGCATCCCGAGTGCCGACGCCGGCAGATCGAGCGTCACCTCGTCGTTTTCGAGCGCCAGCGTCTCCGCGATCGCGCGCGCCGAAGCCCCGAGCAGCCGATCATTGACGCCCTCGACGACCTCGTTGATCGTTACCGCCCCCCCGACGCCGAGCAGAACCGCCAGCGCCGCCAAGGGGAAGCCCATCCCCACCATCATCCGGCGTGTGATCGAGCTGACGCGCCGGGGCGGCACTCAATTCTCTTCCATCAGATAGCCAAGGCCGCGCAGCGTCCTGATCGTCGGGCCGTCCGGCTCGAGTTTCCTGCGCAGCCGGGCTATATAGACTTCGATCGCGTTGGGCGCGACGGGCTCGTCATAGCCGAAGACCTCGGACGCCAGCCGGTCTTTCGACACCACCTGTCCGACGCGCGAGAGCAGCCGTTCGAGCACCACCCATTCGCGGCGACGAAGATCGAGGTCGCGGCCGTCTACGCGCGCAACATGGTGCGAGCGGTCGAATTCGAGTTTGCCGACGCGGATGACCGGTGCCGGATCGACCTGCGGGCGCCGCAGCAGCGCGCGGATACGCGCCGCCATCTCGCGCGGTTCGAAAGGCTTCAGCAGATAATCGTCGGCACCCAGATCGAGCCCCCGCACGCGGTCGTCGATCTCGTCGCGCGCGGTCAGGATCAGCACGGGGGCATGACATCCCCTGGCGCGGAGCGACTTCAGCACGTCGAACCCCGACATGTCGGGAAGGCCAATGTCGAGCGTGATAATCGCATAAGGTTCGTCCGACGCCATCATCAACGCCGACGCGCCGTCGGGCGCGGGGTCGACCGAATAGCCCTCCGCCGTCAGCGCTGCAACCAGCCCGCGCGAGAGCGCGGCATCGTCTTCGATCAATAATATGCGCGCCATTGCTTCGATCCGTGACAGCCGGTTGACAGGTTGACCATGTTTCCCTTGGCCATAAACATAAGCGAAATCGGGGAGAAGGACAGGTGGCGCATTTTGCGGGGCGGAGGAAGTTTGCGGCCACGCTGCTGCTGGCATTTATGGGCCCGTCGCTGCTTACCTCTGCCGCGAAGCCGCTCAGCGACCCGCCGAAGGGCTATCCCCGCTCCTATCGCGTGATCATGGATGCCGCGCGCGCCGAACGCACGCTCGTAATCTATTCGACCACCGATCGGCGAGAGGCGGCGGGGCTGATCGCCGCGTTCGAAAAGCGCTATCCTTTCGTGCGGGTCGATTACCGCGAAATCACGACGGCGACACTGCATAACCGCGTCATCGCCGAAGCGCGCGCGAAGCGCCCCGGTGCCGACCTGCTGTGGAGCGCCGCGATGGATTTGC
This sequence comes from Sphingopyxis sp., assembly GCF_016463645.1. Taxonomy (GTDB): domain Bacteria; phylum Pseudomonadota; class Alphaproteobacteria; order Sphingomonadales; family Sphingomonadaceae; genus Sphingopyxis. The sequence continues at coordinate 79,945 of NZ_JAEMQX010000002.1, forward strand.
AGACCAAGCTCGTCAACGACGGCTATGCGCAGGCCTATGCCTCGCCCGAAAAGCCGTACCTGCCGCCCTGGGCCGTGTGGAAGAACGAGGCATGGGGCACGACCGCCGAACCCGTCGTCTTCGCCTATAATCGCAAACTGGTTCCCGCCGCCGACGTGCCGCGAACCCACGCCGAGCTGACACGCCTGTTGCACGCCAAGGCGCGTTTCTATCGCGGCCGCATCGCGACCTTCGACCCCGCGCGGTCGAGCGCCGGCTATCTTTTCCTGAGCCAGGATTTGCAGGTCAGCCGCGACACCATTCCGCTGATGGCGGCGCTCGGGCGAACGCGGGTCACGACCTTTCCGACCAGCTCCGAAATGCTGACACGGCTCGGCGACGGCCGGCTGGCCTTCGTCTATAACATGATCGGTTCCTATGCGCTCGAACGCCAGTCGCACGATGCGAACATCGGCGTCGTCATGCCGAGCGACTATACGCTGATCATGTCGCGGATCGCGATCATCCCCGATCAGGCGCGACATCCCAATGCCGCGAAGCTGTTCCTCGATTTCATGCTGTCGCGCGAGGGGCAGGCACAGCTTTCCTATCGTTACATGACCCCCGTGCGCGCCGACGTCCGCGCCCGGGCCGGCGCCCGTGCGCCCGCCAGCGCGGCGCGTACCTTGCGCATCGGACCGGCGCTGATTGCCAACCTCGACCAGATGAAACGCCGCCGCATCATGAATCAGTGGCACGCCGCGGTCGGCACCCCCCGAAAATAGCGTCCGCCGCGTCATCCAGCGTGGAGCGGGAAGGTTCCGGTCAGCAGGCATGTCGCCATGAAGACGAAACACGCGCCGACCGCCCAGCGGAAGATATATTTCTGATGATCGCCAAGCTCGATGCCCGACATGCCGACGAGCAGATAGGTCGAGGCGACGAGCGGGCTGAGCAGGTGGATCTGCTGCCCGACGAGTGACGCGCGCGCCATTTCCATCGGCGTCACGCCATATTCGGCGCCGGTCCCGGCAAGCACGGGCAGCATCCCGAAATAGAAGGCGTCGTTCGATATCAGGAAGGTGAAGGGCATCGACAGCAGCGCGGTGATCGGCGCCATATAGGGACCGAGCGCGTCTGGAATGACCGCGACCACCGACCCCGCCATCGCGTCGACCATCTTCGTCCCCGACAATATGCCGGTAAAGATGCCCGCCGCGAACACCAGGCTGACCGTCGCCATCGCATTGCCCGCGTGCGCGGCAATGCGGTCCTTCTGCTGCTGGAGATTGGGGTAATTCACCGCTGCGGCAATCGCAAAGGCGCCCATGAACAGGATGACGAGCGGGATCGAGCCGCCGATCAGCAGACCGAGCAGCCCAAGCGTCAGCGCGAGATTGAACCAGAATAGCCCTGGCCGGCGGTGCTCCTCGCCATCCATCTGCTCGCGGATCACTTCCTCGCCCGTCGCGTCTTCATCGACCGCGTCGGCGGGCAGTGCAGCGAGGCGCTTGCGTTCGCGGCGCCCGAATATCCACGCGACGAACAGCACCCAGATCGCAGTCGTAATCATGGCGGGGATCAACGACACGAAGAGCTCGCGCGGATCGACGCCGAGCGCGAGCGCGGCGCGCGTCGTCGGGCCGCCCCATGGCACGACGTTCATCACCGCGACCGACATCATGATCAGGCACGCCATGATCCGCACGTCCATCTTCATGTGACGATAGAGCGGAAGCAGCGCCGATACGGTGATCATATAGGTCGTGGTGCCGTCGCCATCGAGCGCGACGATTAGCGTCATCACCGCGGTGCCGATACAGATGCGCATCGGGTCGCCATGAACGATGCGGACGATCGTCTTCACGAGCGGGTCGAACAGCCCGACGTCGATCATCAGGCCGAAATAGAGGATCGCGAAGAGCAGCATCACGCCGGTCGGTGCGAGGTCGCGGACCCCCGCCAGCATCATCTCGCCCAGCCCCGCGCCGAAGCCCGCGATCAGGGCAAAGATCGTCGGCACGACGATCAGCGCGATCAGCGCCGACAGCCGCTTCGTCATGATCAACGTCATGAAGGTCGCGACCATCAAAAATGCCAGAAGTGTCAGCATCATCCCCGTCTCGATTACAGGTGCCTGCTTCGTCGTGCACCTTGTTTCATGCTCTGGCTAAAAGGCGATGCCTGTCATGCTGCTGTCACGCAGCGACAAGTCTTTTTGCCAAGCAATTTCAGAGATGAATCCAACGAAAAACCCCCGACGCTTGCCGCGCCGGGGGGAAGGATATCGGGTGCTGGTGTCAGGTCAGCACCATCGAATGGCGCAATCAGGCGATCCGGCCGGTCAGAACGGGGAGGCGGGTCTCCTTCGAGTTCACGTTGACGCTGCGATCGACCGCAACGCCATCGGCCGCGAAGGTGCAGACCAGCGTGTCGCGGAACGCCGTTTCGACGAACTGCCAAGTCATTTCGAGCGTGTCCGGCGCGGTCCAGCGCGCGCCCGCGACGACGCGCTGGCTCGGCGGACGATATTCATGGTGCAGCCGGTTGCCGGTCATACTGGTGTCCTGTTCCAGATAGTCGGCAAAACCCGCTGTGACGACATGCTCGCCATGCGCGTCGAACATCCGGTAGGTACAGCGGTCGCCCGCGAAATCGAACGACAGCCATTCGACCCCCTGGTCGTTCGCCTCGACCCTCAGCCGCTTGCCGTTGACACCCGCCGGCGGCGCAACATGGCTCGGCTTCAGCGGCGGCAACAGCCGCAGACCGGCGGTCTTGCGCTGCAACACCACCGCCTCGGGATCGGCGGGCAGCTTGTCGGCGACGAACGCTGCCGGAAAATGCTTCCATATAAGGGGCTTGATCTTCTTGCTGCCGTCGATCGCCGAAAACAGCGCCAGCACGGCATTGTGCTCGGGAAAGACAATCGACATCTGGCTGAACAGCCCGAGCGCGAGATAGGCCTTTCCCGGCCCCATCCACCATTGGTAGCCATAGGCGCCGTCGTCGTCGCCCGGCGCCTGCTCGGTCGTCGCTTCGCGCACCCATTTTTCGGAGAGGATGCGGTGGCCATTCCATGTCCCGCCGCTCGCGTGCACCGCACCGAGCTTGATCGACGCCGCGGTGTTCCACGTCAGTCCGTTACCGCCAGGGCTGACCCCGCCGGGGCTCGTGTCCCAATGCCAGCGGTCGATCCCCATCGGTTCGAAAAAGCGCGGTTTCAGATAATCGGCCATCGCCTCGCCCGTCGTCTTGCCGACGATCGCCGAGAGCATGAAGCTCGCTGCGCTGGTGTACTGGAAATGCCCGCCTGGCTGATGCACGACGGGGATCTTGAAGAATTCGGCCGCCCAAGGCGTGTCGATCGGCCGCCATGCGGAACCCGAGGTCTCCTTGTCATGACCGCACTGCATCGTCAGCAGGTTGCGCACCGTCATCGCGCGCATATTCTCGCTCGCGTCGGCGGGCACATATTCGGGGAAGAAGGAGACGACCTTGTCGTCGAAGCCGAAGCGCCCCTCGTCGATCGCGAGCCCCGCAGCGACCGCGGTCACGCTCTTGGTCAACGAATGGGTGATGTGGATACGCCCGGGCGAATAGGGCCACCACCAGCCTTCTGCGACAACGTGGCGATTGCGCATCAGCATGAAGGAATGGAGTTCGAGCCCCGCGCCTTCGACATCGGCAAGGAACGCCAAAATCTGTTCGGAGGATACGCCCTGCGCCTCGGGCGTGCTGCGCAGCAGGCCGTCCTTGTACATATCGCGCTGGACCGGACCGACGCCGGGCGGTGCCGCCGTGACGCGACCGAGGCGTTCGACGCAGCCGCCGAGCATCACAAAGGCGCTGGCGCCCATAACGAGCTGTCCGGCCCGCCGCCGCGTTACATTCATGTCTTTCACGGCGTCACTCCCATTTGCCGACCCGCCGTCATCGTGCGGTCCGCGCCTTTCACCACGCTGTCACAGGTACGGCGCGGAGCAAAGTCGATGCTGGCGCGACGACAGGATCGTGACAGCATGCGCCCGGCATGAAAAACTAGGTGCGAGGCGTCACCGGGGAATAGGTCTGATAACAGACCAAGGGGAGAGAAATGATGCGGGCAAAAAGATATTTGCGCATGGCTGCGGCACCGGCCGCCCTGTTGATGCTCGTCTCTGTGGCGCCCGCCACGGCGGCGCCCAAAAAAGAAGCGCCACGCGAGGGCGATCTCAGCACCCATATCAACCTCGATGCGCGCGACGCCGAGACAAAGCTCGAGATCATCCAGCACGAGCTGTTCGCCGCTCAGCAGCAGTCGGTGCGCATCGAATTCATGCTGCGCTACGGCAACCGCGTCGAAATGGACTTCATCGACTATCCCTCGGGAAGCGACCTGATCCCGGGGTATGTGTTCCGCGCGAAAGATGGTGCCGGCCATATTCCGGCCGGCCGCAAACCCGCGATCGTCCTCGTTCATGGCGGATTCCACGAACGGCTCAATTCGCACTGGTTCCGCATGGTCGTCGAACTCGCCGAGAAGGGCTATCTTGTCATTTTCCCCGAATATCGCGGCAGCCGCGGCTACGGGGAAAATCATTACCAGAACGACTATGGCGTCACCGACACGGCCGACGTGCTCGCCGCCGCCGCTTATCTCTCGCGCCGCCCCGACGTCGATCCCGAACGGCTCGCGATCATCGGCGAAAGCCGCGGCGGCATGGTGACGCTGCTCGCGATCGAACAGGAGGCGAAAAGATTCAAGGCCGCGGTCGACATTGTCGGACTGACGGATTTCGTCGCCTATATGGGCTACAAGCCCGAATATCGCCGGCAGGAAGTCGCACGCCAGAGCCCGAGCCTCGGTGGCAAATTGCCCAACGAGAATCTCGCCGCCTATATGGCGATTTCGCCGATCAACGCGGTCGACAAGATCGAGACGCCGCTCCTCGTACTTGCCACGACAGGCGACAAGATCGCGCCCCTCACGCTCCACACCGGGCGCCTCCTCGACGCGCTGAAGGCGCGCGACAAGGTGCACGAAGCAAAAATCTACGACAATGCGCCAGGCGGCCACGTCTTCATGCACGGCGATCAGCCCGAGCGCGACGATGCGATGGCCCGGATCTTCGCCTGGCTCGAGCGCTTCATGGGCGCCCCGGCCCCGGCCCCGGCGCAATAGAAGCGCCGGCAAATTTCACAGAAAATGGCCACCGCATGCAGCGGTGGCCATTGCCCAAGGGCCAAGGAATGGGGACGGCTCGCCGCTGACGCGCCGTCCCCGGAGGCGCGTTAGAAGAGGCTCACGGCGACCGAGAATTTGACGGTCGGCGGGGCGCCCCAGGCAAGATAGTTGCCACCCGAGGCCGCCCAATAGCGCTTGCCGGTGACATTTTCGCCGGTCACGCGGAACGTCACTTCGGAGCCGGCGATTTCGGCGGTGTAGGAGCCGCCGACATTGAGCAGCGTGTAGGCCGGCAGATAGGCGCTGTTCTCCGGATTGATCGCGCGCTTGCCGACATGATAGACGCCGGCATTGAGCGCCAGCCCGGGCAGCAACTGCGAGAATTCATACTCGCCGAACACCGACCAGGTCGTCTTGGCCGTATTCTCGATATCCTTGCCGATCAGCACCGGATCGGCGGTCGCGCCCTGCTTCGCCTTCAGGAACAAGGCCGAGGCGTAGATCGAGAGATCGCGCGTGACATTGCCCGTCGCGCTCAGTTCGAGCCCCTTGTAGCTCGCCTTGCCGTCCTTCACATAATCGTTCGCCGCGTTGATATAGGCATTGGCACGGCTGATATCGAAATAGGCGGCGGTGAACAGCAGATTGCTGTTCGGCTGGATCTTGATGCCGCCTTCATATTGCTTCGACGCGCTCGCGGGCAGGATCTCGCCCGCATTGTTCGCGCTCGCCGGCGCACCCGGCGTGCTTTCCAGACCCTCGATGTAGGTTCCGTATACGCTGAACCATTCCATCGGCTTCACGACGAGGCCGCCCGAAATCGAGAAGGGCTTGTCGGAGAAGGTCGTCGTATCGCCGCCGGCGGGGTTCGCCGCGGTTTCCTTGTAATCCGACTTGCGCGCGCCGATGAGGACGCTGATCAGATCCTGGTTGGCGCCGCCGAAGCGCGCGCGATCGAAGATATAATATCCGGTGTCGTGAATCTTCGTGTCGCGCGTGGCATTATAGGGCGTTGCGCCGCTGAAGCTCAGGTCGCGGAGCGGGATCGGGTCGTAGAGGTTCTGCACGCAGTCGCTCGCCAAACCTAGTGCGACGCAATTCTGCCGCCGGATATCGTTCGCGCCACCGGCTGCTTGAGCAAAGGTCGTCGTCGCGGTCGAATATTGCCGCCGGACATTCTTCGAGGCACCGATCAGAAGCTCGTGTACCACCGGGCCGGTCTCGAAAGTGCCCGCGACCTCGCCGCGAAAATTACGGTTGCGATAGAGCTGCCCGTCGGCGGCGCCGGCATTGAGCGTTCCCGTTCCCGTAACCGGATTGAAGTTCTCGAGACGCGAAAAGCGGCGGTCGCGTTCGGCATAGGAAATGCCGCCTTCGACGATCGCTTCCCATTGTGGCGAGATATGCCATGCCGCGCGTGCGAGAACGTTGGTTTCGGCAGCCCGGTTCATGAACCCCTCGCTGCCGGGATTCGTCGACCCCTTCGGCGCGCGCGGGATGACGGTCAGCAAATCTGCCCGCCTCGTCGGCCCCTGGATGATCGTCGGCTCGGTCACGCGCTTGTTGATCTGCTCGACATCGACATTGAAGGTCAGCGTATCGGTCGGCTTCAGCTGGAAAGCGCCCGAGATGAAGCTCCGCTCACCCGATGTGCGCTCGATGCCCGAATCCACGTTGCCGTAGACGAAGTTGCCGCGCACCCCGAAGATACCGAAGGTCGCCCCGGCGTCGATATGCCCCTGCGTCTGGCCATGGTCATTGGCGTTGAGGGCTGCGTAGAAGACCGGATCGTCGGTAGGACGCTTGGTAATGAGGTTGATGATACCCGACGGCGGCGTGAAGCCGTAGTAAAGCGCCGACGCGCCCTTCAACGCTTCGACGCGAACCTTGTTCTCGAGCGGCAGGTCGACGAGGTTGACGATCGGAAGCGAGCCGTTGAGGCGGTAGTTGCCGCGGTTTTCGACAGGGATGCCGCGGATCGCAAGATTGTTGTACACCGTCGTGTTGGTCTGCGAGTTGGTCACGCCTGGCGTGTTGCGCAGCGCGTCCAAAAGCCCCGCGGCTTGCTGCGACTGGAGCAATTCTTCCGAAATGACACTGACGGTGAGCGGCGTGTCGATGATCTTCGCGCCGCGAAAGCTGCCGACCTGCACCGTTTCGGTACCCTTGCGGTCGGCGGTAACAACGATTTCCTCAAGAATGGGTCCGTCGCGCTCCCCTTCCTGTGCGGCGGCCAGCGACGGCAGCAATGCCGAGCCGACCATCGCGCTTGCCAGTAAAACCGATCTTTTTGAACCTGCCATGATAAATTCCCTCCACTAGTCCCGATAATGATATTATTCGAAGATGAAGTGCGGACGGGCCTTGCTCAGCCCCTGTTTCCGCCCTCCCGATCATAATCCGTCATTTGCACCGCGCCGGCGCCGGCTCAGTGCGCGATCAGTTCCGCGATGCTGTTTTCGGTCTCGCTGCGGATGTCGGCCTTGCGCTTGTGCCAGGCCATCCATTCGGGTTTTTCGCGCAGTCCGACGCGGACCTTGTCGAGCACCGACTGACGCTTCCCGAAGGCGTCGAAATCGCGGTAGCGCTGGATGAAAAGCGAATCCCAGGGCGCACCGACCGAATAGCGGTTCATGTAGAGCTGATAGCCCGACAGGGCGCCCTCGCGGATCCAGCCGTCGAATTGTGGCAAGACATAGCCCGCAACATACTCCCGATATTCCGCCGCTTCGCGATAGGAATAGGGGATTACGTAATAGACTTCGCCGACATCGAGATCGTCGACGCTCTTCTCCCAAGAAAGATCGGCCGAAAAGGTTGCCACGGGCGCGCCCAGCGCGAGGCCCGCTGCATCGAGGCCGCCCGGGCTCGCGCGTTCGACCGCCTGCCATTTGCGAACGGCTGCATAGTCCGGGAAATGAAGGACTGCCATCGCGTCCCACACGCCCGGCTGACGGTACCAGGAATAATAGACCTCATAAGAGGAGAGGCCGCCTGCAGCGCGGAGGGATGCGAGCTTCTTGGCGAACGGCCCAGCCATATGCTGCCGGAAAGCCGTCCGGTCTGCGGCATCTGCGCGATAGTTGATGATCAACGTGCGCGGCCCCTCGGCGAGTTCTGCCTGCGCCGATGCAACGACAGGTGCCGCGAGCAGCAGCATGGCAATGGCCGCAACCAGGCTGCGAGTAAAATTATGGATCGAACTCAGCATACGCACGATAACCCCTTCCCCTTTCGCCCGATCGTCGCGGATTTCTTCCGCAGTCTTTCACTCGGGCTGATACGATCCTGCAAACCTATGCAGTCTACCTGTCATCCTCCTGTCACGATGCGGGGGCCGCCCTTTTCCGGGCCGAGCCCGTCCGCTGGAATTCCTAACCCGTGCGTAGCGGGAAGAGTCCGAGTGCAAGACAGGTCCCGAGGAAGACGAGACAGGCGATCACGGCCCAGCGGAACATGAACTTCTGGTGCTCGCCGAGCTCGAGGCCGGACATGCCGACCAGCAAATAGGTCGAGGCGACAAGCGGGCTCAGCAGGTGAATTTGCTGCCCGACGAGCGACGCGCGCGCGATTTCCATCGGCGTCAGCCCATATTCCGCGGCGGTCTTGGCCAATATCGGCAACATCCCGAAATAGAAGGCGTCGTTCGAGATGAGGAAAGTGAACGGCATGGAAAGCAGCGCGGTGATCGGCGCCATATAAGGTCCAAGCTCGGGCGGGATGATTGCGATCACCGAGCCCGCCATCGCGTCGACCATCTTGGTCCCCGACAGGATGCCGGTGAAGATGCCCGCTGCGAACACGAGGCTGACTGTTGCCATCGCATTACCCGCGTGCGCCGAGATCCGCTCTTTCTGGAGCTGCAGATTGGGATAATTGACCGCCGCGGCAACTGCGAACGCACCCATGAAAAGAATGACGAGCGGGATAGACCCCGCCATGAGGAGCCCGAGAAGCGCCAGGGTCAAGGCGAGATTGAGCCAGAAGAGCTTCGGCCGGCGGTGGTCCTCGCCATCCATCTGTTCGCGGATCACCTCGTCGCCGGTCGCATCTTCATCGACCGCATCTTCGGGGAGAGCGGCCAACCGCTGGCGTTCGCGCATCCCGAACATCCACGCAACGACGAGTACCCAGACTGCCGTTACCGCCATCGCTGGAATGAGCGACACAAACAGTTCGCGCGCGTCGACGCCGAGCGCGAGCGCGGCCCGCGTCGTTGGACCGCCCCACGGAACGATGTTCATCACCGCCACCGACATCATGACGAGACACGCCATGATGCGAATATCCATCTTCATGTGGCGGTAGAGGGGTAGCAAGGCCGAAACCGTGATCATGTAGGTCGTGGTGCCGTCGCCATCGAGCGCGACGATCAAGGTCATGACGGCGGTCCCGATGCAGATGCGAAGCGGGTCGCCGTGGACGAGCTTGACGATTGCCTTCACCAGCGGGTCGAACAGGCCCGCGTCGATCATCAGTCCGAAATAGAGGATCGCGAACAGCAGCATAACGCCCGTCGGTGCGAGTTCGCGCACGCCTTCGAACATCATGTCGCCCAGTCCCGCAGTGAAACCGGCGATCACCGCAAATAATGTCGGGATCAGGATCAGCGCAAGCAAGGCCGAGAGACGCTTCGTCATGATCAGGGTCATGAAGGTCGCGACCATCAGGAAGGCCAGGATCGTCAGCATTGTTCCCCCATTTTCGGCAAATGGTCGTTCCGCGCCATGCCGTCTCTGCCACGAGGCTATGCCTCTCACCTGTCATCGGGCTGTCGCGGTGTGAAAGGGCGCTCGGGCGCTGACAGTCGGGTGAAAGGCTGTCGGCGCTATGCGCGCGCTCCTACCTGCCACAGCAAGGAGATGAGAGAGATGCGAGGTTCAAGATTTACAATGGCCGCGATTGCCGCGCTGGCGATGGTGCCCGCCGCCGGTGCCGCCGACCCGCTTTACACGCTCGACGCGGCCAGGACGCTCGCCAGCAGCGATACCGATTGGGACTATATCAAGCTCGAGCCCGGAACGCCGCGCCTCTTCATCGCGCGCCGGAAGGATGGACTCAGCGTCTACGACGTGCGGGAAAACAAGCTCATCGGTCAGGTCGAGAATTCGGTCGGCGCGAACGGCCCGTTGCTCCTTCCCCAGTTCGACCGGGGTTATGTCGCGATGACCGACGGATCGCTGCTCATCTTCGAGCTGAAGTCGTTGAAGGTGATCGAACGCAGACAACTCGCGAGCGACGGGGGACTTAACGGTGTCGTCTACGATCCGAAATCCAGGCATGTCTTCGCCGTGGTCGGCGCGCGCACGGCGGAGTCGGCCTGGTATGTGATCGACGCGGCGACCGGGAAGTCGCTCGACAGCAAGGCCTTCCCGTTCCGCAAGATGGACGACCCGTCACCCGACGGGAAAGGCCATCTCTTCGCGCCGGCGCGCTACGACAAGCTTCTCCTGAAACTCGATTCCGCGACGCTTGCGGAAAAGGCACGCTGGGATATCGGCTGCGATCAGGTCGTTGCGGTCGAATATCATGCACCCAGCGACCGCATCATGGTCGGTTGCCGCGGCGACAAGCCTGTGTTTCTGGTCATTCATCCCGACACGGGCGCGGAGATCGCTCGCCTTCCCATCGGGAAGGGTATCGACGGCATGGGGATCGACGAAAGGCGCCACCGGATCGTTACGACGAACGGAGGAGACGCAAGCCTGACGGTGATTCAGCAGGACGGCCCCGACAATTACCGCCTGCTCGGCAATGTCCAGACCCGCCCGCAGGCTCGCGTTATGGCGATCGACGAGGGCGATGGCCGCATCTTCACGGTCACCGCCGACGCCACCTTCGGCGCGTCTACGGGCGATGCCACTCCGGCCCCGATCTTCCATCCCGACAGCTTCGCGGTCCTCGCTTATAAGCCCGCCGAATAAGACTGGAGCTCCCGGGCCTCGGCCCGGGAGCTGCTCGTCACTCAGGGAAGAACCGTCGGCTTGGTCGAGGGCTCCCAGACATCCGAGCTGGTTGCGACCAGTTCCTTCATGTCGGTCCAGGGCCGTCCGCCCGCGATGCTCTTCTCGCCGCGGATGACGCCTGTCGCGAAGGCGACCATGCGCTCGCGAACCCGATTCTGTTCGACCTCGGGCCAGACTTCATACGGATGCGGCGCACGCACGACGACCAGTTCCTTCGGCCCATCGACCCGCCGATAACTTTCGACGGTGCCCTGGAGCGACGCCGCATAATCCCACAAGCCGCGCGCGAAGAACGCCGCAGGCCATTTGTCGACGCCCCCCAGGATTGCCGAGCTCGGAAAGAAGACGAGATTATTCTCGACCGCATTGCCGCCGATGAACATCGGTCGGTCGCGTCCCAGTCCCCGCTCCTCATCCTCTTCGCTCGGCCTATCCATCACGAAGCCGGGACCGCTCGTGAATTCGGCCATCAGGAGCGCACCCTTGATGTTCCTGTCGCCAACCGCGGCGCTGCACCGGATCTCGGGAAGGTCATAGGTGCAATTCTTGTCGAAGTTCATCGTCATCGCCCAGCCGCTCGCCATGGTACCGCGCGAATTGCCGAACAGGAGGACCGGGAGCGCAGCTGCCGAACCGCGCAGCGTCGATGCGGCAGCGCTGCCGCGCTGCTCGCGGCCGGCGGGCGACAGGATGCGAAGGCCTTCGCCGCTGCGAAGGCTCGCGACCATCGCCAATATGTCGCGGCCCTGCTGCAGCGTGTTGGTATCGACATAGCCCGTCGAGATGCCGACGCCGCGCCGGTCGTAGAGCAGCACGTCGAAGCCCGCGACCTGGAAGGTCCGCGCAAGCTCACGCCACATCTGCTGGCCGGTGCCGCCGCTTCGCTCGCTCGGAAAGCTGTTGATCTTCGTCTCGCCGTCTTCCTTGATGCGGTAGAGCCGGTCGTCGGGATGCGTGATCGCCGCGATGCGGCCGCCGCCGCCCGGGGTCATCACGATCAGCGCGCGGCGCTTGCCCCCCTTCCCGTCGTCGACGCCGGAACCGCGCACATACCAGCCGCGAATCCTGACATCGCCCTCCATCTTGTGGTGGATCCGTTCGTGCGGATCGCGCGGCGCCTTGAACTCGACCGTGTAGGCCTGTCCGTCGAGCGCGGCAAATGCCTCGTTCCAGGGCGCCGCGGCAAAGAATGCCGGCCGGCGCACCCGGCCGAGGTCGATATCGCCGACTTCGTCCTGCGGCAATTTCCCGAGGAGCCGGATTTGTTCGGGATTGGTGTTGCGATATTCCTTGTTGGGCGGGCGCCGTGCCTGGATTTGCTTGCCCACCCGCTCGCGGCATTTCTCTTCGAGCTTGCAATCGGCCCATTTCGCCCGCAGCCGCTCGTCGCTGAACTCGTCGACATAGAAATCACCCACATAGTTCGCGGGCGGCTTCGCCTTGACGGTCGAAAAGGGAATGCAGGTGCGCGGACCGGCCGCGGTCGGGAGAATATAGCCCGTCATCTCGCGGTCGCGATCATATCCGACGCGCGCTTCGCATTCGGCGGCCGGCTCGGGGATGGCGGGCGCATCGATCTGCGCGCCGGCGCTCAGCGGCAGCAGCAACATCGCCCCCGTTGCCATCCATTGAATCGGTCCTCGCATCGCTTCCCTCTCCCTTTCTTCCGTATCGGCGCGGGCGCGCCTTCAAGCACGCCTTTTCGACGAACCGCCAGGCGGCCTCCCTCTGGTCGATCCTTTGCTTTCAACCTGCAATGGCTGCCTGTCACCATGCTGTCACAGGACAGCGGGGACGCCGGAACAGGAAAATTGTCAGCTTCGCATCAGCAAGGGACTCGTAAATTGGCTCCATCAATGGATAAGGACCATCCCCATGCGTAAAATTTCCGCCATCGCGCTTGCCGCGACCGTCAGCTTAGGAATTGGCTTCGCGGCCGGCCCGGCGATTGTCCATAGTTTCGAGACCAATGTCGCGAAGGCGAGCAAGGCCGAACGCAAACGCGCCGAGCAGGAGGCCATCCGGACCGCCGTCCAGCGCGGCGAGCTCCTGCCGCTTCCCCGGGTTCTGGCTATCGCCCAGTCCAAGGTGCGCGGCGAGGTCGTCAAGGTCGAACTCGAAAATGAGCCGGGCTTCATCAAATATGAGGTGAAGATATTGACCCCCTCGGGCCGCGTTCGCGAAGTCGAAATCAATGCTCGGACCGGAGCCCTGATCAAGATCGAGGATGATTGATGCGGGTATTGCTGGTCGAGGACGATCCCGATCTCGCTGAGGACGTTGCCCGCGCGCTGACCGCCGCGGGCTTCGTCGTTGATCGATCCGGAAACGGCGAGGATGCCTGGTTTCAGGGGGATGTCGAGGATTATGCCCTTGTCATTCTCGATCTCGGCCTGCCCCGCCTCGACGGACTCACCATTCTCAAGCGCTGGCGAAGCGCCGGACGGACCATGCCGGTCCTCATCCTGACGGCGCGCGGCGACTGGACGGAGAAGGTCGAAGGCATCGAGGCCGGGGCCGACGATTATATGGCGAAGCCATTTGCCGTGGGCGAGCTGATCGCCCGGGCCCGCGCGCTTGTCCGCCGCGCCGCGGGTCATGCGACTGCGACGCTCAAGGTCGGCGAACTCGCGATCGATACCGCCCGGATGACGGCGTCGATCGGCGGACGGCAGACGCAACTCTCGCAGCTCGAATACCGCCTCCTGAATTTCTTGGGGCATGAACAGGACCGTGTCGTTTCCGCCGGCGAAATCGCCGAACATCTTTACGGGGCAAGCGACGGGCAGGATACAAATGCCGTGGAGGCGATCGTCACCCGCCTCCGGCGCAAGCTTGGTAGCCGCGCGATCGAAACCCGGCGCGGGCTCGGCTATCTGCTTACCGGGCAGATCGAGTGAAGCGAAGCTCGCTCCGCCTGCGGCTCCTTCTGGGCGCTGCCATCGCGGTATTCCTCGCCTTGGCGCTCGCCTGGGGCGGTATTTCGCTGCTCATTCACCAGCATATCGAAACACGCGAAGCCGCGCAGCTTCGCAGTGTCGCGGAACGGGTTGTCGCGGGCCTGACGCTCGACGCCGCGGGCAAGCCGATGATCGATCCCGCGCCCTCCGATGCGGCTTTTCAGGCCATCGCCGGCGGAACCTATTGGCAGGCTATCGGTCCCGGCGGATCGGCGCAGTCACCCTCCCTCTGGGACCAGAGCCTGCCCGAGGCGGCAGCCAGCGGCGATGACTGGACAACCGCGACGGTTCCCGGTCCTTTCGGCAAGCAGCTCACGATGGTAAGCAGGCGGATCCAACCGGACCGGCGCGCACGCGACGTCATCGTGCGCGTTGCCGCCGACGACAGCGAAATGCGCGACGCGCTTCGCGAATTCGATGCCGAACTCGCGCTCTCTCTCGCTTTTCTCTGGGTGGTTCTGTCGCTTGCCGCCTATTTCCAGGTGAGCCTGGGCCTGCGTCCGCTCGATCGGCTGCGGCGCGAGCTCGATCGGCTGCGGCGCAGCCCGGCTGCCCGTCTTTCGGATAATCATCCCGCCGAAATTCTGCCGCTCACCGAGGCGATCAACGCGATGGCGGCTGCCCGCGAAAGCGATCTCGCCCGTGCACGCCGCCGCGCGGCCGATCTTGCCCACAGCCTGAAGACCCCCTTGGCCGTGGTCGCGGCGCAGAGCCGCCGGGCTCGCGATGAAGGAGCGACCAGCGCGGCCGAGGGCATAGACCGCGCTGTTACGGCGGTCGGCGCCGCGCTCGAGGCCGAACTCGCCCGTTCGCGCGCCGCCGCCGCCCGCGGGAGCGGCGGCGAGTCGAACCCGAGCGAGGTCGCCGACGGCTTGATTTCGGTGATCGAGCGGACCGAGAAGGGTGAGCAGATCGCCTTTTCGGCCGATCTTGCTTCCAATCTGCGACTGGCGGTTGACAGCTCCGATCTCGCCGAAATGCTGGGCGCGTTGATCGAAAATGCGTCGCGTCATGCGCGGCGGCACGTTGCCGTCTCGGGTGATCTGGAGGACGGCGCCATCGTGCTCCGGGTCGAAGATGACGGTCCCGGAATGGAAGATGCGGCAATAACGCGCGCGATGGAACGCGGCGTACGGATCGACGAAACGGGCGGCGGCCACGGCTTTGGGCTCGCGATCGTCCGCGATCTCGCCGAGGCGACCGAGGGCGAGTTTCGCCTCGGTCGCTCGAAGCTCGGCGGGCTGTCCGCCGAGTTGCGCTGGCAATCCGACTGACAACGTCAAACGCCAAAGTTGCGCTGGATGGTCAGCCCGACATAGGGGCCGCTTCGCAGCGTGCGGATTTCGCTGTAGCGAAACGGACTGGCACCACGCACGCCGGTGTAGATTTCCCGGGTCCGCGTCGCCGGGCTGTCGGTAAGATTTCGGCCGAAGAGCCGGAAGGTCCAGTTCGCGTCCGGCTTGTATTCGACAAAGAGATCGAGCCGCGCGCCGAGGCGGTCGGCCTCGATCTCGCGAACCTTGTAGCTCGTCTCGGTTTCGGCAAGCACGAGCGTGCCGCCCCAGCGTAGCTTCCATGCGGGAATGTCGTGGGTGAGCGCGATCTTGCCTTCGACGGGTCCTTCGCCCGAGATGCGGCGGCGCTCGCCCGTCGACGGATCGGTCGCGCGGCTCCGCCGCGCCACGATATCGCCCGTCAGGATCACACCCTTGAGCCCCAGATCATCGAGAGGCCATTTGATCGCCGCCTCGATCTCGTCCTGGCGCGCCGATCCGATGTTCCCGACCGCGTCATAGATTTCCCCGTTCGACACGATCGGAAGCTGATCGACGAGATCCGATATCCATTCGCGGCGCGCGGAAAAGACGAGCGATCCCGATCCGAAGCGATGCTCGTAGGTCGCCTCGGCACGCCATCGGCTGTCGGGCTCGAGATCCTGGTTACCGGCGCTGATCGTTCCACTGTTGAGCGACGCCGCACCGACGAAATCCTCGAAATCGAGCTGCCCCACCTCACGCTCGATGAGGAAGCGAAGCTGGTCGCTCTTCGAAAGCGACCAATTCAGCCGCGCGCGCGGCTTCCAGAAGGCAAGCGATTTTGAGAGGTCGGTGTCGCCCGACTGCGCGAGCCTCGATGTCTCGAAGCGCAGGCCGGTCTCGGCGGTAAGACGGCTGTTCAGCGTCCACGTCGCGTTGGTGAAGAACTCGGCGCGATGTTCCTCGACGCGGACGTTCGAATTGGGAAGAGGGACGGCCACGTCATCCTCGAAGAGCAGATTCGAGCTGTCGAGAATATTGATGGCTCCCTCGGCCCCGACCTCGAGCGCGAGCGAGCCAGTCCGGTGACGGAATGCCGCGCGCAGGATGCTCTCACTGCTGTCCGAACTCTCGTCCGAACGGTCGCTTCCCGATGCCGTCGTCTCGCGGTCGATGCCGAGCTTCGCCACCGATCGGTAATTGCCGATGAGCTCGAAGTCGCTCGCAGCGCCGAGCGGCCGCTCGTATCGAAGCCCTGCCTCATAGGTGCGCGTATGGTTGCGCTCGCTGCCGCGGATGGTTTCCGGCGCCGGGACGACGATGTCATAGCCGATATCGGCGAACATCCGCTTGTCCTGGATGAGTCCATTGAGGCGGAGCGTACCTCCCAGAAGGGGTGTGCGATAGGCGATCGTGCCTTCGAGGACGTCGGTGCCCTCGGGCTGAAAATAGCTTGAGAGCCGGATCGGGGTTCCATCTTCGGCGAAGCGGTTTCGCGTCCCGAAGCCATGTTCATCGTCGATCTCGCGATAGGCGGCACCAAATAGCGTGATCACCCGGCCGTTCCGGTCGAGCTCGATCTGGGCCGACCCGCGCGGCGCCCGATATCCATGGCGATAGACCGCATATTCGCCCTCGATGCGCCCTCCGATTTTGCCGCCCGAAGCGAGAATCACATTCGCGAGCAGAGCATATCCCTGCATGTCGTAGCCTGCCCTCCCAGCTCGGATGAGCTCGATGCGCGCGACACGCGCTGCCGGAATGCGCTTGAGGAGCGTCTCTAGCGTCTCGGCCTTGCCCGCCGGCCGCTGGCCGTCGATCAGGATGTTTCCTGCTGCCCCTGAATAGCCCCGTACTTCCGCGTCGCCTTCGATCAGACGGAAGCCCGGAAGCTGGGTGACCATGTCATAGGCGTTCGTGGGTTGCACCCGTGCAAAAAAGTCGCTCGCGTAGACGGTTGCACTCTGGCCGGTGTCTTCAGCAGCACTGGCGGAGGACACAGGATAAGCGGCCGGTAGCAGGATGGCCGCGCCGAGCAAAAACCGGTGATTGCGCAATTTCATTCCCCTGACTTGCGGACAAGATGTCCGGATCGGGGCGCACCTTGCATTCGGCTAGCTGACGGGAGGACGTTGGCGCTCGTCAGTTTCCTGTCAGCGAAACCGTGCACGCGTTACGGGCGCGGCCATGGCAACCGGCAGTCGTACCAGACTGATGAAGCGTCCCGCCGGAGAACGAGATGTTCGCACGCGGCATTAATCTCGGCCTTGATCGCCACGGGACGCGTCAACGCCGGTATTCGCCACGCGCGGCCGAGACGCGGTCGATCGGCGAATCACGAATGCAGTCGACACTATCGAGCTTTGCGGATCGAAATCGAGAGCGTGCGAACGCACTATAGACCGCGACACCCGTCAGCACTGATATCCGGTCGCCCTGGGCCCAGCAAAATCATTCCGTTTCGGATTTCATGGGCCGGGCTCCGGCTCGCCCATGCTGATCGCCGGCGAGGCTATCGCGGCTACATCTGCGCCGCACAGGTTTGTTCTCGCTGGGCGAGACGCGCGCTCGCTTCGGCGGCGCAACAGGATGCTGCGCGCCGTAAGTGCAACCGATGGAGTTCATGTCGGTTCAACCCGGGAGGGTATCGAGAAGGACGATCCGATGGCGAAAGACGAGTTGGCGCTGGGCGGGAGAGGCACGGAGCTGTTTTCGGGAATCGCCGTGAACGATCTCCAGGCATCGCTTAAATGGTACGAGCGGCTCCTGGGTGCTCCGCCGAGTTTCTTGCCCAATGACCGGGAAGCGGTCTGGGCTATCGCCGATCACCGGTGGATTTACATCATCGTTGAGCCGGCCCGCGCCGGACGATCGGTCCTGACGATCATTTGTGACGATCTCGAAGGGTTGGTCGAAGACATCAGCATGCGCGGCATCACCTTCGACAAGGAGGAAATACCGGCGGAGAATGTCCGCAAGGTGATGTACTACGATCCGGATGGCAACGAGGTCGGCCTTGGCCGTGTCACGGCCAGCTAGCGAACGACATCGGCAATATCAGCATGGGTCGGACCTGTCCGGTTTGAGAGCGAGCAGAAACGACAGGGCGAAGAGAGAATGGATCACGAGGAAAAGCTTCGCGATCTCGCGCGCCTCGCCGCTCACGACACCCCACAGATCATTCAGGGCCACGGCACCGAAGCCGACGAGGTTGGCGAGGAGGATCGGGCGAAGCACGAACCCGGTGTCGAGACGACGGGTAAGCCAGTTCAGTACCGCGATACCCAGAAACGGGCCACCCAGCAGACGCAGCAGCGCGATGAGTTCCGGCGATGCGTCCGCGGGGACGGCGCCTGTTCCGAACTGCCGGGGCAGAAATATCAGGGCGCACCCGACCAGAGCCATATAGATGGCGGAGAGCAGGAGGAGGATAGTCCGCATGATCAGTCCTTCGTCTGAATTTGGCGATTCCGCCGGCAAAGGGCCGGAATTGGGCTGGCTCTCGAATTTCCCCGTTCGCGGCGCCGAATTCCGCGCTGCCGCTTGCTGCCCCTCGTCAGCATCGGGCGGATGTGCGCCGCCGACATTCAACCGATCGCCGGCAGCGAGCGGAGCAATTTCCTGGCATAGACCCGGCCTGCGGCGACTTCGGTGCCATCCCGGAGCCGAATACGGACTCCAAGCTCGGCCGAGCGCCGAACGCCGACCATCGATCCGCGACGCAGAAGCGTGCGCCGATGCACGCGGACGAATTCCTCGTCGGACAGGCAGAGATTTGCTTGCGTTGCCTTGATCGACCCGCGGATCAGGTAGGAGGCCGAAGCCGTATGGAGCCGGACATAGTCGTCTTCGGCGGTGACCATTTCGATATCGCCTCGCTGGACGCAGGTCAGCGCACCCGCCGCCGAGCGGAGCCAGAGCTCGTCATCTCGCGGCGACGAAGTCCGGCCATGATAGCCCGCGCGCAGATCGTCGATCACGGCGCGCATCTGCTCGATCTGCTCGCGAGCATCCGCCGCAGCAAGACTTTGCCGCGATCGATCGATCGCGATCCGCAGGCGCCCGGCTTCGACCGGCTTCAGAATATAGTCGATGGCATGCGTTTCGAACGCCTGGACGGCGAAATGATCGAAGGCGGTCGTGAAAATGATGCCGGGATGCCGGTCCGCCGGAAGTCGATCGAGGACATCGAAACCTGTTCCGTCTCGCATCTTGATATCGAGCAGCACCACGTCGGGTCTCGCCTCGGCGATCATTTCGAGCGCCTTGCCGCAACCACCGGCCGATCCGACATGGTCGACGTCGGGAATCTTCGCCAGAATCAGCTCGAGGCGGCGAAGCGCCAGCGGCTCGTCGTCGACGGTCAGGACCGATATCGTCATGCCCGATAGCTCAGCGGCATCGCGAGCGTCACCTGAAACCCGGACGTACCGAGCCGCTCGGTCGCCAGCCTCGCTCTTGTTCCAAACCGGCTGGACAATCGCTCCCGGACATTCCGCAAGCCGGTCCCCGTTCCCGAAACGCATCTTTGATGGGCGATCGTCGAGCAGCTGTTCGCGACGACAATGCGTAGGGTCTCGCTATCCTCCCGGGCCGAAATGGCGATGAACGTGGCGCCGGCCCCCGAAGCCCCGCCGTGCTTGACAGCATTTTCGACCAGCGGCTGCAAAAGAAAGGCCGGTATCGCAGCAGGCCCGAGCGCCTCCGGCAAATCGATGCGAAACTCGAGATCGGGATAGCGGGCCTGCTCGATTTCCAGATAGGTGGTCTGGAGCGCAATCTCTTCCGCCAGCGAGATATCGATCTCCGGGTCGGTCGCGAGGTTCACGCGGAAGAAGCTCGCCAATCGCTCGACCATCGCATTCGCGTCCTCCGCCCGGCCATCGAGGATGAGCGCCGATACCGAATTGAAACTGTTGAACAGGAAATGCGGATTGATCTGGTAATGGAGGGCCTGAAGCTTGGCCGATTGCGCCATGCTTCTGAGACGCGCCGACCTGCGTTCCTCCTCACGCGCTTCGAAGCCATATTGGACCGCCAGATAGAGACCGACCCAAGCCAGAAAGAACCAGGTCCAGGGGACGAGGGTGCGGATCACGCCGCTGCCTTCGATCGCGACATGGATCGGAGTACCCTTGGCATAGGCCAGAGCGAAATAGCTGCACCAGGCGAACAGCTCGGCGGCGACGAGCGAAGCCAAAAGGACGATCGGCGCCTTTCTGCGCCAGGCGCGCCCGTTCAGCTTTTGCAGGATGATGTGGATGGCGTAGCAAAGAGCAAGGCCGATCAGGGTGAGCCCGATCCGCACCGCCGCCGCCTTCAGCAGGTGCGGATGCCGGTCGAGCAGATCGGCGACCCACAAAGCCAGCGCGTGCAGGCCCCAGAATGCGCCGGTCAGCCAGAGGATTGCGTGGCGCTTGCGGATTGCCAGGCTGTCGCCGCGACCGGTCGGGGCGACTTCGTAGATATCGGACGAGGTGAAGGCCGCGACCTGGTTCATGATCCGGTTATCGCAGGAAGGCAGCGGGCTGTCGACGGACGTTCGGCTACGGATATCGTGCGTTCGCCCGCATCCCGGGGTGCCGGAACGGGAAAGGCGATGTGCGGACAAAGGATGCCGCCTTCATCCGCACACCCCGGGGCGGCGCCGGAGGGGACTGATCCCCGGCGCCGGAAACGACCTAGAAGCGCAACCTCGCGGTGACACTGTAGCGCCGCCCGAGAACATCATAGGTGGTCGGATAGGTGTTACCCGAGTTCAGTGACGTCGTTCCGACATAGTTGCTGACCAGCGGCGGATCCTTGTCGAGCAGATTCTGCACCGACAGCGTCAGGGTGAAGATATCGGCGACCTTCGCGCGGTAGGTGAGATCCAAATAGCTGTAGCTGGGAATATGCAGATAGTCGGGCTCGATCCCGTCGGCGTCCAGGATGCGTTCATAGTCGACACCGTCGAGCCAGCGCCACAGCAACGAAATATCCCCGAAATCGTCGATCTGCGCGGTCGCACGCATGTTGAAGCTCAGCTTGGGCGTAATCTCGCCGGCGAAGAAGCCGCAGTTCGCGCTATACTGGCCGACGCATTCCCGGTTGAGCCCGGTGGGTGATGCCTGAAACTTCGACCGCTCGGTCCAGTTGCCCGTCATGTCGAAACTCAGCCGCCCGAAGCCCGTCGACATGCCATAGGCGACGCGAAGGTCAATGCCCGAGGTCACGATCGTTCCCTGGTTGGTGAGCACGGCGATCAGCCCCGGAGTGTCGCCGCCGCCATTGAGCGACCCGTTGAGCGGATTGCGGCGAATGAGCGCGCAGGCCGCCGCGTCGCCCTCGTCGAAGCAGGGGCCGAAGATGTCGTCGGGCGTCGGCAGGGTGATCGCGTCGCTGACCTTGATATGATAATAGTCGGCGGTGATCGCGAGGCCGGGGATCTGCGGCGGGGTCGCGACGAGCCCGATGGTGTAGGAATTCGCGACCTCGACACCGAGATCGGGGTTGCCGCCGCTCGTCAGGTTGATCTGGCCAGCCGAGGGTTCGGGGATGCTGCCGATCCGCCCCGCGGGCGCGCCTTGCGCGATACAGATTGCGGTCAGCGCGGCATTTCCGACCGGGTTGGTTCCCTGACAAGGGTCTTCCGGCAAATTCGACAGGCCCGTCGTTACCGGCGTGTAGAGCTCCGAGATATTCGGCGAGCGAACCGAATGCTGGTAGATACCGCGGATCTTGTAGCCGCGGAACGGCTCCCATGTCCCGCCCGCCTTCCACGTCGTACTCGTGCCCGTGTTCGAATAATCCGACAGGCGAATGCCCGCTTCGGCGGTCAGGCTGTAGATGCCCGGCACATCTTCGACGATCGGGACGATCAGCTCGCCGAAGACTTCCTTCACGCTATAGCGGCCCGAGAAGGACGGCGACGGCGCGCCCGTCCCCAGCACCTCGTCCTGCGTCCCGAAGGCGACATCTGCAACCTGCGACGCGCCATAACGGCGGTACTCGGCACCCAGCGCGAAGCCGATCGGCGTTTCGCCGGCGAGAAAATTGGCGACCTCGCCGGACAGGCTTCCGTTGACGACCGACAGGCTGGTGCTGATCGTCGCACCCGCCGGCTGGTTGAAAAAGGCGATGGACTCAGGCGAAATATCGGTGCCGTCGCCGAAAAGATTGATCGGGACGCAGCCGTTCGAGGTATCGGCGCATTCGGTCTCGCTGACGGCCCGCAGCGCCTGCTGAACCCGCGACTTCAGGCCCCAGCCGAGGTTACTGTTCTTGCGGTCGGATTCGCCGTGGAGGCCGTAGACATCGAATTTCAGCGTCTCGGTGATCGACCCGCGAACGCCGGCCCAGACCTGGAACTGGTTGGTCGTCAGATTGCGGATGCGCGGCCCCATTTCGATGAAGCGGCGATTGATCGTCGTCGCAACCTCACGGTAGTCCGGGTCGGTCGGCCCTGCCGCGGCGCCGGCTGCAGCACAGTCGGCCGCCGAGATCGCGTTGGACGCGCAAACTTCCGAACGGACGGCCTCGGGCATGAAAGGATTGTTCAGCGGCAGCATCCAAGTGTCGCCGAACATCCCCGACGATGCGAGACTCAGTTGGACTTTCGACCGGGTGAACATGCCCTTGGCATAGACTTCGACACCATCGGTCACTTCGTAATGCGCCGCACCGAACAGGTTATAGCGTTCGAGCGGGGTCTGGAAATAATTGTCGGGCGCGAAATTATAGGCGTCGCGCGAACCCACATAATCGCGCAACGCGCCATCTGCCGGATTGTAGATGCGATTGTTGATGCGCGTCGGCGTCGTTGTTCCCGAACCGATCTTGCTGCCGTCGAGAAAATAGGTGTCGCGGGAAACGGCGCGATCGCCCTGCGACACCGGTTCGACCTGCTGATAACCGACGCTGAGCACCGCATTACCCCGGTCGTCGTCGAAATTCGCTCCGACGGTCAAATCGAAGCGGTAGCGCGCCCCGTCACCGCGTTCGGTGATGCCGACCGTGCTGGCAAGTTCGGCGCCCGAGAAGTCGCGCTTGGTTATGAAGTTCGCGACCCCTGCGATCGCGTCGGCGCCATAGACCGACGAAGCGCCACCGGTAACGATCTCGGCGCGCTCGATCAGCGCGACGGGAATGATATTGAGATCGGTCTCGCTGAGCAGCGAAGAGGGGACCAGCCGCGTCCCGTCGAGCAGCACGAGGTTGCGGTTGGTGCCGACGCCGCGCAGGTTCAGCGACGCGAAGCCCGCGCCGCCATTGTTGACGGCGCTGTTGGCGCCGGGCGACACGCCCGGAAGATCGCCGATGAGTTCCTCCGCATTGGTCGCCTGACGAAGTCCGATCTCGTTCTCGCCGACGACCTGAACAGGGCTCGACTGCTCAAGGTTGGGATTCTGGATGCGCGACCCGGTCACCACGATCGTCTGCGACGCATCCTCCACCACCGTATCTTGGCCGGCCATGTCCTGCGCATGGACGGGTACCGCACAGGCGACACTTCCCAGCAATGTGGTGGAAAGCAGGTAATGACGCGTTCGAAATATGCCCAACATATTGATACTCCCTGTTGATCTTATGTCTTTATGAAGCGCCCCCTGCCCACCGATGCGCCGCGAGCGCGATCGGAAGACCGAAGAGGAACATGTGCGAAGCCAGATCGGCGAGGCTCAGTGGCATGCCGCCGGCGGGAACCGCGAAGTTGGAGAGCGGCAGGACGATACGGTTCATCACAAAATAGACGCCGACTCCGTAGAGCGGTCCGGCGAGCCACGGCGATTGCCGCCCGGCGAACTCGATCCGCGTGATGATGGAGACGAACGCCGCCGCAAACAGGAAGGAGAGCAGAAAATGGCTCGCCAGGCCAAGCGCGACGGGCGCAGTGCCGGTCCGGGCCGCCGGACCCAGCATGCCCGACGCGATACCCCTCAGAATATCGACGGGCGCAACGCCTCTGAGCGCCCAGGAGGTAAATGCAAAGCCGAGGTCGAGCGCCCCGCCCGCAAGTCCCCCGATCAGCACCGCCTTGACTGGCATCGCCGAGCCCTGGGCGGCGATGGCTTTCGTGGCCTCGATCATGATTTCTCCCCTTTGATCGGGGGAGTGCTACCGTGCAGCGTCAGCCGATTGGAGCGAAAGGCGGCCGATCGTCGTCAGCGTGCAGCCGGACGCCAAGCGGAGAAGGCGAACGTCATGTTCGTGCGGTTGAACGAACTTCGAGCGCGTCTGTGCGACACGAGAGGGTTTGTGATGGACGGCGATAGCTGCCCGAATTCAGCCAGCCGACCAGAGAGAAGCCATCGAGAGGGACTGGACCCCGTCAAAGCCGCTGTCGATGCCATCGGCAGGCCCGTGATCGAGCGATTTGACCCCGCCCGCAATTTCATCGGCCAACGACAGAAATGACATGGGATGGGCGTGATCGAGATCCAGGGCATTCTGCAAAAGCGCGTCGAGGTCCGAAGGCCGCCCATCCCTGAACGCGAATATGATCCGGTTCATTCCTATTCTTGAGGGAAGATCGATCGTGGCTCCGAAACACCCCCTTATGCGCGACAGGATGGCGCCGTGCTTCCAATGATCGTCGCATAGATTGACGACGAGGATGCCGCCAGGGTTCAGCCGCGAACGGCAATCGCGATAAAATTCCGAAGAGCAAAGCTGGGCCGGCTGTCCGTCCTTGTCGAAACCATCGACCAGCAGAATGTCGCAGCGCCCCGGATCCCGCGCGACGAATTCCGCGCCATCGTCGCAGACGATCTCGAAGCGCTCGCTCTCGGGCGGCATGAAGAATTGCTCCCGAACCGCGATGACGTCGGGGTCGATCTCGACCGCGACGATCGACGCCTCCGGAAGATATCGGTGGCAGTATTTTGCCAGCGATCCGCCGCCGAGCCCGATGATCTCGATGGTCCCCGGAGAGGGATGGAACAGGAGGAACCCCATCATCCGGCGCGTATAGTCGAGGATCAACATGTCCGGATCGTCGATACTCATCGCGCTTTGCACGAAAGCCCAGTTTGCGAGGAGGCTCCGTATATTGCCCAGCTCGAAGACGAGCGGGGCGGCGAGTTCGCCCGGCTCCATCGGAGACGCGCGATGATGTTCGGTCCCATATCGTTCGAAATAACGCTGTTCGCGGTCGATATCGTCGAGATGATCGAGAAAGCGATCGAGCTCCGTTTCCGCTTGATCGATGCTCCGGCAAACCGTCCCTGTTTCGAGTTCGCAAGCGATTTCGCTCTCGACCTCGAAATCTTCCGCGGACCTATCTGTCATGGTCGCGGCGCTCGTTCTGCCGATCATGCGATCGTCCGCCCGCAATGGTGACGCCGATAAACAGGGCGAGAAGCAAGACGGAGACGAGAATGATCAGGAATATCGTCATGCGCACCTCCCGCAAGAATGTGTCGATTGTCCGAAGGGCAGGCTGCCGGTCGCCTCCGAACGCCAGACAAACCCCGTCCGGGTCATGATCGCCGCAGCCGGGATCATTGGTTTAGCCGCTGCTCGAACTGTAGTGCCTTCTGGTACATCTCGCGCCATGCAACGGCCGCACGAAGGGCCCGGTCCCGTACATTCGGAAGCGACGCCTCGTTCGCTTCCGTCTGACACGCCTGCATGCGAGCCAGATAGAAGCGGCTGTTCCGTGCGGTCGGTTTGAGATTCTGGGAAATCATGTCGCAAGTTCCGTTTCTCGGGATTGTGGTGGAACGTCATCGCGAAACCCGGTCGATCCGGCCCCGGCAGGGCCGCGGAACTTTGCGGCTCCAACCGATCGGCCCGGCTACGAGCCACGCGCAGCTGCCGCCACGACAAGGCTTCGCAAGCGGAAAAACTAGCGCTTGCGCACGAACTCGGCGCGCAGCACGAGGCCCTTGATGCTTTCGTGACGGCAATCGATCTCCTGCGGATCGCCCGTCAGACGGATCGACTTGATGACCGTCCCCACCTTGAGCGTCTTGCCGGCGCCCTTGAC
Organism: Sphingopyxis sp.; assembly: GCF_016463645.1. GTDB lineage: Bacteria > Pseudomonadota > Alphaproteobacteria > Sphingomonadales > Sphingomonadaceae > Sphingopyxis. Next base: position 106,242 of record NZ_JAEMQX010000002.1, read on the forward strand.
CTCGAGATCCTTGATCAGTGCGACGCTGTCGCCATCCTGGAGCAGGTTCCCGACCGCGTCGCGAACCTCGACCTGCGAGGCTGCGGCCTTGCGTTCCGCAAGCTCCGACGCCGGCATCCACTCGCCGCTTTCCTCGTCATAGACATAGTCGTCGTTGTCACTCATTTCATTCTCCAGACTTGGTCAGAATTGGGTTTTCCCGGCCGCCGGCCGATCGAGAAGCGGCGCGTGCGAATGGCCTGCCGCACACGGGGGCCGCCGTCATTTCGCGTCCGCCAGATCGACCGCGAGCGCCTGCGCGCCCGCATAATCGGCCGCATAGGAGATGCGACCCGCCGCTTCGCCAAGGCCGATCCGCCCGAGCATCGCCCGTGGCTGGGGCTGAACGCCCGAGACAATCACCCGCGCGCCCGCCAGCCGGGCCTGTTCGACAAACTCCCCGAGCGCCTGCGCGCCGCTCGCATCGAGCAGCGGCACGAGACGCATGCGCAAGATGATGACGCGCGGCGACTGCCCGACGCGGCGCAGCGTGTCGAGCAGCTCGCCCGCGACCCCGAAAAAGAAGGGACCGGCGATCCGGAACACCTCGACCCCGGGCGGCAGATCGTCGCGCTGGTCGAGATCTTCGGCATCGAGTTCGGCGTCGCGCCGGCCGCTTCGATCGACCTCGACCGCCTCGGCCATACGCGCCATGAACAGCAGCGACGCAAGCGTCACCCCGACCGCGATCGCCACCGTCAGATCGACGAGGATCGTCAATCCGAAGGTGATCAGCAGCACCGCCCGGTCGCTGTTCGGCATTCGCAGCAGTGCGAGGAAGCGCTGATACTCGCTCATGCCCCAGGCGACCATGAACAGGATCGCGGCGAGCGCCGCCATCGGCACATAGGCCATCAGGTCCGTGCCGAAGAGAATGAAGACGAGCAGAAAGGCCGCGTGCATCATGCCCGCGACCGGCGTCTTCGCACCCGACCGGATATTGGTCGCGGTGCGCGCGATCGCTCCGGTGGCCGGGAGGCCGCCGAACAGAGCCGAGCCGAGATTGGCGACGCCCTGCCCGATCAGTTCCTGGTTCGAGCGATGCCGCGTCCCTGCCATGCCGTCGGCTACGACCGCCGACAGCAGCGCTTCGATCCCGGCGAGGAAGGCGATCGTGAAGGCCGATGGCAGGACGGCATTGATCTTGGCGAGCGAGATGTCGGGAAACGACGGCACCGGGAGCCCGGCCGGTATATCAGGAAAGCGCGATCCGATCGTATCGACAGGAAGATTCAGAAGCGGGGCGGCGAGCGAGGTCGCGATCACCGCGATCAGTAAACCCGGCAGCCGCGGCGCGAATTTGCGGAGCGCAATAATGATCGCGAGCGCGCCGCCGCCGACGCCGATCGCGGCCCAGTTCGCGCTGGGCAGCGCCCCCAGATAAGCCTGCCACTTGGGCAGGAAATCGGCGGGCACCTTGTCGATCGCGAGGCCGAGAAAATCCTTGACCTGGCTCGAGGCGATGATGACCGCGATCCCCGCGGTGAAGCCGGTCACCACCGGATGCGGGATATATTTGATCATCTGGCCGAAACGGAGCAGGCCCGCCGCGATGAGGATGAGCCCGGCGAGCAGGGTCGCGATCAACAGGCCATCATAGCCGTGGCTCGCGATGACGTTGAAGATCACGACGACGAAGGCGCCCGTCGGGCCGCCCACCTGCACGCGCGATCCGCCGAGCGCCGAGATCAGGAAACCCGCGACGACGGCTGTGATCAGCCCCTTGTCGGGCGACGCTCCGCTCGCGATGCCGAGCGCCATGGCGAGCGGCAACGCGACGATCGCGACGGTCAGGCCGGCGATCGCATCGGCGCGGAATGCGGCGGCGGAATAGCCCTCGCGAAATACCGTGAGGAGTTTCGGCGTATAGGCCTCGGTCTTCACCGAATTTCGGGCCGGCTCGGAAATTTGGCGGACAGAAGCGCACGACCGGGCCGGCCGGGATCGGCGCCGGCAACTTCGCGCAGTCGCACGCCGCGCCCCGTCCCGACGCTCGACGAATATTCGCCTAGCAGTTCGATGCCGGCACCTTCGAACGCGCCGATCACCTTGACCAGCGTATCGACGACACCGCGAACCTGCCCGTTCGACGCTTCCATGCGCTGGATCGTCGGCAGCGAAAGACCGGCGAGTTCGGCCAGTTCGCGCTGGTCGATCCCGAGGAGCGCGCGCGCCGCGCGCATCTGCTGCGATGTGATCATATCAGCCCCTTGATGTTTCATACATCATTTATCAGTCTTAACACCATCATCTTATGCTGTATATATCGATGATGCAATATCATCATGCAGATCACCAAGGCGCGAGGACCGGTATGGGAGAACCTTCACCGCTCCGCGATGGCGAATGCGGCTGATGCCCGATTTCATGTCGTCGCCCTTCGACCAGATCCCGGCAAAGAAGCAGCCCAAGCCCGCAGGCGCCCCGCCGGCGGGGCCGGCGAATGCCAAGCTGCCGGAATCGGGTTGGGGCGCGATCCATCGGGGCGCTTGCGGGCGCTGCCCTCGCTGCGGCGATGCGACGCTGTTTCGCGCCTTCCTCAAGCCCGTGGAGCATTGTTCCGCATGCAGGCAGGACTGGACGCATCAGCAGGCCGACGATTTTCCGGCCTATGTATCGATTTTCCTGACCGGACATATCATGGCGCCAGTGATCATCGCGCTCGTTCAGGAAACGAAGCTGTCCCTGCCCGCCCTCGCCGCGATCATCCTGCCGCTCATGCTCGGCTTGATGATCCTGTTTCTCCAGCCCGCCAAGGGCGGCATCATCGCCCTGCAATGGTGGTTCGGCATGCACGGGTTCGCGAAGGAACGGCGCGCGCCGGAAAGAACCGACCGCGAAGAGTGAAGCTTGCCCGGAGCGGCAACCGCCCTCTAGATGAGCGGCAATCCCGCCCAAAGGAGCGAATAGCTGGATACGGTATCGATCATACTCTTCCTGTTGCTCGCCGTCGTCGTGAGCGGCGCGATATCGCGGATGCTGCCGGTGTCGCTGCCGACGCCGCTGGTGCAGATCCTGCTTGGCGCGGGGATCGGCCTGTCGACCTCCTACCGCGTCGAGCTTGATCCCGAACTGTTCCTGCTGCTTTTCCTGCCGCCGCTGCTGTTCCTCGATGGCTGGCGCATTCCCAAGGACGAGCTGCTGAAGGACCTCTCGACCGTCGTCGAACTCGCCCTCGGCCTCGTCCTCATGACCGTCATCGGCATGGGCCTGTTCATCCACTGGATGATCCCCGCGATGCCGATGGCGGTCGCCTTCGCGCTCGCCGCCGTCGTGTCGCCGACCGATCCGATCGCGGTGTCCGCCATCGCCGCGCGCGTGCCGATCCCCAAGCGGATGATGCATATACTGGAGGGCGAATCGCTCCTGAACGATGCCTCGGGCCTCGTATGCCTGCGCTTCGCGATCGCCGCGGCGCTGACCGGCACCTTCTCCGCCGGCGCGGCGGCGCTCAACTTCCTGTGGGTCGCGGGGGCCGGATTGGCGATCGGCGTCGCGGTGACGCTGTCGGTCACGCGCGCCAAGGCGTGGGTGACGAAGCGCTGGGGCGAGGATACCGGTTCGCAAATCCTCGTCAGCCTGCTGATCCCGTTCGGTTCGTATCTGCTCGCCGAGCATGTCCATGCCTCGGGCATCCTCGCCGCGGTGAGCGCCGGCGTGACCATGACCTTCGCCGAAATATCGCGGCAGGCGATGGCGGTCACACGGATGCGCCGCAATTCGGTATGGGACACGATCCAGTTCGCGCTCAACGGGATCATCTTTGTGCTGCTCGGCGAGCAACTGCCCGCCATCCTCGCCGGCGCGAAAGAGACGGTCGCGCTCACCGGTCATGGCACGCCCTGGTGGCTCGCCGTCTACATCGTCGCAATCGTCGCAGGCCTCGCGGCGCTTCGCTTTCTGTGGGTATGGATATCGTTCCGGCTCACGATCCTTCGCAAGCGCGACAAGAATATCGAATTTCAAAGCCCCAACTGGCGACTGGTCGCCGCGATGTCGTTCGCCGGCGTACGCGGGGCGATCACACTCGCGGGCGTCCTGACGCTGCCGCTGGCCCTTGACGACGGCACCCCCTTCCCTGCGCGCGACCTGGCGATCTTCCTGGCAGCGGGCGTCATCATCGTCTCACTGGCCCTTGCCACCGTCGCATTGCCCCTGCTGCTCAGGGGACTGGTCATGCCGCCGGACCAGTCGAGGCAGGCGGAGGAAGATGCGGCCCGCCTCGCTACGGCGGAGGCCGCGATCCGCGCGATCGAACAACGACAACATGCGCTGGCGGAGCAGCACGGCGAAGCCGATCTCTACGCCGCAGCCGGCGCGCGCGTCATGGATTTTTACCGCGAGCGCATCGAAAGCCGGACCAACGGCCTTTCCGACGCCCGCAAGGCGGAAGAACAGCTTGTGCGCGAGTTCCAGCTTGTCGGGATCAAGGCCGAACGCGAGGCGCTTCTCGGTCTCGGCCGTTCACGTGCCATCGGCAGCGGGGTTGCACAGAAACTGAGCCGCGAACTCGATTTGTCCGAGGCACGATATCGCGGCTAGTGGTCGGGACTGAATCGATGGAAACACGGGGCGACGTCGCACGGACGAGCAGATATCGCCGTTCCCGTCTCAACCGGTGAAATAGCGATATTTTTCGGCAAGACCGATATCTTTCAAGATGCGTAGTCCTGCGGCAAGTTCTGCGCCGCCGAGTTCGCGAAGCGGCTTGCGAAGCCCGCCCACCGGTAAACCGCACGCGCGCATCAGCGATTTGACCGCGACGGGATTGATTGCTGAATAGTTGAAATGAAGCAGCGGCAAAAGTTTGAGATATTGCTCGCGGAAGGTCGCCGCTTCACCCTCGCCCGCCCATGGCGCCGAGATGGCAGCCATTTCCGCAGGTGCGATATTGCCTCCCATATTCGCGGTTCCATGACCTCCGAGTGCCATCGTCGGCACGACGAGGCCGAGGTTGGGGGAGTCGCAGCACATAACCGAAACCTCGGGCGCCGCTGCGAGTATTTGTGCCACCTGCCCGACGCGCGCGGTCGATTCCTTGTGAATGACGATGTTGGGATGGCGGAAGAGCCGTAGCAGTTGATCCCAGTGCAGATCGGTCTTCACGCGCGGCGGGTTGTTGTAGATGCCGAGCGGGAGGTCGACCGCGTCGGCGACCTCGAGATAGAATTGCTCGATGTCGGCTTCCGACGCGCAGATATAGGGCGGTGCGGCGATGATCGCGCCGTCGGCGCCGTTCGCGGCCGCGAAGCGGACATTCTCGATCACCTGTTCGGTCGAGGGGCCGGTGCAGCCATAGAAAAAAGCCATGCCGCCGGTCCGCATCTTCACCGTTTCGACGATGATCCGCTTCTTTTCCTCGGGCGAGAGGAGCGACGGCTCGCCCGTCGAGCCCATGAACAGGATCGCGCGCGTGCCATGTCGCTCCTGATGGTCGAGAAGCGCGCGCCAGGCGCCGAAATCAATCTCCCCCGCGCTATCGAACGGGGTCACTGTCGCGACGAAAGATCCCTCGATCCGGGTATTGGACATGGCGCACCTCGCTGAAAAATGCCGTTGGACAAGGACAAGGATGAGTGGGACCGTCGAAATCCGCCATCCGGGCTGGCGGAATTCGGCGCGTCGTCGCTCGTACAATCAGGAACAGCGATCCCGGGGCCGGTTGGCCGGGACATTGCGGGGGATCAGGGATGCGGAAAACCGCCAACGGCATCGCGCGCGCACTCGCCGCCGGCCTCCTGTTCCTGTGCGCGGGATCGGCGGCGACGGGGTCGGCACAGGACGGATCGGAGACGATCGTCCTGCGCGCCGCGCGGATGTTCGACGCGACGAGCGAACGCATGCGCAGCGATGCCGTCGTCGTCGTGCGGAACGGACAAATCGTCGGCGTCGGAGCCGATGCGCCGATCCCCGACGGAGCGCGGACGATCAACCTCGGCGATGCCACGCTGCTGCCGGGGTTCATCGACGTCCATTCGCACCTGACGCTCGAACCCGACGAAAATTATTATCGCAAGACGCTCAACGAGTTGATGCGCAATCCGACCGAAATGGCCTTTTACGCGGGCGCCAACGCCCGCCGGACGCTTGAGGCGGGGTTCACCACCGTGCGCCACGTCGGTGCGCGCGAGTTCATCGACGTCGGTCTCCGCAACGCGATCGCCGCGAACCTGACCCCGGGACCGCGGATCCTCGCGGCGGGCAATGCGATCACCGCCACTGGGGGAAGCTGCGACCGGGCGCCCTATCCCGCGCAGCGCGTCGCACCGCTGACTCCCCGCGAGGGCGTCTGCACCGGTGCCGACCAGTGCCGCGACGCGGTGCGCAACCAGATCAAATGGGGTGCCGACGCGATCAAGGTCTGCGCATCGGGCGGCGTCCTGTCCTATGATCCCGTGGACGTCCCGCAATTCACGCGCGAGGAACTCGATGCGGCGATCGGCGAAGCGCATCATTGGGGGCGCAAGGTCGCGGCGCATTCGCATGGCGATACCGCCTCGCGGCTCGCTGTCGACGCGGGGATTGATTCGATCGAGCATGGCAGCTTCCTCTCCGAAGACACGCTGAAGCGGATGAAGGCGAAAGGCGTCTTCCTTGTCCCCACCTTCATGGCGATCGACTGGGTGAAGCAGAACGCCGACAGCTATCCGCCCAATATCGCCCTGAAAGCCCGTGCCGCAGCGGCCGCACACGGTGATATGTTCAAGACCGCGCTGCGCCTCGGCGTACCGATCGCGCTCGGCACCGATGCGACGGTGCGCCCCGACGGTCACGGCCGCAATGCGATGGAATTCGGCCTGATGGTCGATGCCGGCATGCCTCCAGCGGCAGCGCTGATCGCGGGAACGAGCAACGCGGCGCGTCTGCTCGGCCTCAACGCCGAAATCGGGACGCTCAGCGTCGGCAAGACGGCCGACATCGTTGCCGTGCCCGGCGATCCGGTCGCCGACATCCGCGTCACCGAAAGGCCGATCTTCGTCATGCAGCGCGGCCGCGTGATTCGACAGGATGGCCAATCGCTGCCCCGCTGAAAAACGGGTCCGTTTCCCGAAAGCTCAAGGAAAATCCGATGCGCCGTTTCCTGACCATCCTCTTGCTCGCAGCGAGCCCGCTGCCTTTCGCATCCGCCGCGGCGACCGAGGCCGAGACCGCCGCGCCATCGCTGCTCGCCGTCCCGCCGCTCGATTTCACCAAGCGCGTGCTCGCCAATGGCGCGACGATTTACGCGATCCGCGACACCGGCACCGCGACGGTCTCGGTCAACATCTGGTACGACGTCGGGCAACGCGACGACCCGCCGGCGCGCGGCGGCTTTGCGCACCTGTTCGAGCATCTGATGTTCAAGACGACCCGCAACCTGCCCGGCGGAGTGCTCGAAGCGGTCAACGCAATGGGCGGCAACACCAACGCCTCGACCCTGTTCGACTATACCGATTACTACATCACCGTTCCCGCGAACCAGCTCGAGGGCATGCTGTGGCTCGAGGGCGAGCGGCTCCGCAACCTCGTGATCGACGAAAAGTCCTTCCACTCCGAACGCGACGTCGTGAAGGAGGAACTGCGTCAGCGCGTCCTGTCGCAGCCCTATGGGCGCATCCTCTACACGCTGCTTCCCGCCTTCGCGTTCGACGGTCATCCCTATACCCGCCCGATCGGTGGCACGATCGCCGATCTCGACCAGGCCAAACTTGCCGACGTCCAGGCGTTTCACGAAGCCTATTACCGGCCCGACAATGCGGTCTTCGTCGTCTCGGGCAATTTCGATCCGGCCCAGCTCGACGCGTGGGCCGACCGCTACCTCGGTTCGGTGCCGCGGCCGGGCCGCACGATCCCGCGCGATGCCGCGAAGGGCCGTCCGGTCGCGGCGCGGACGATCGACGCCTATGCGCCGAACGTTCCGCTGCCCGCGGTTGCCTTCGCCTGGCGCGCGCCTTTCGCCGCCGACACCGACGCGGCGGGGATCGATCTGATCGAGGCGGTGCTCACGCGCGGTGCCGCATCGCGCCTGCGACGCCATCTGGTCGACGAAAAGGGCGTCGCCTCGGCAATCAGCAACTACAACCTTCCCGCCCGCGACGGCCATGCCTTTGCGCTCGTCGTGACGCTTGCGAAGGGTCGCGACCTCGCCGACGCCGAAGCGGCGCTTGGCGCCGAGATCGCGCGGCTTCGCGACACACCGCTGCTCCCGGCCGAGCTCGACGCGGTCAAGAACGGCCTGTTCGGCGACGCGCTTGCGCGGCGCGAGACCGCGCGCGGCCGCGCCTACGAGCTTGGCGGCGGCGCCGCGCTGACCGGCGACCCGTCGCTCGCCGATGCGCGGCTCGCCGCTATCCGCCGCATGACCCCCGCCGACCTCCAGCGCGTCGCGCAGAACTGGCTCGACGACAGGAAAAGGGTGACGCTGCGCTACCGCGACGAAAGCCTGCGTCCTGCGGGCTATACCGGCGACAATGCCCCCGACGTATCGAAAATGGGTCCCGCGGTCCCTCCGGCAAGCCAGCCGCCGGTCGTCATCGCAAGCGAGAGCGCCCGCGAGGCCCGCCCCGGTCCCGCCGCGGCCCTCCCGTCAGTCGCGCCTGTACTCTCCGAGCGCCGCCTCGCCAACGGGCTGCGCGTCGTCGTCGCCCAATCGTCGAAGGTTCCGCTCGCTAGCGTCCGGCTGGTGATAGACGGCGGCGATGCGGCGGACCCCGCTGGCCAGGCCGGCCGTGGCGACATGGCAGCGGCGATGGCGCTCAAGGGCGCGGGCGGACGCAGCGCCGACCGGATCGCCAGCGACATCGCGGCGCTCGGCGGTACGATCGGCGCAAGCTCGGACGCCGACGCGACGGTCTTTTCGGTCAACGCGCCGGCCGCCAATATCGAAGCCGCGGCGCGCATCCTTGCCGACGTCGCAACGCATCCCGATTTCCCCGGCGACGCACTCGAAGGCATCCGCGGCCAGCAGATGTCCGCCATCGCCGTCGCCGCGAAACAACCGATGCAAGCCGCGATGCGCGCGCTGCCCGCCGCGATCTTCGGCAAGACGCCCTATGGCGCAGTTCCCACGACCGCGAGTCTGGGCGCGCTAACGCGCGACAGCATCGCCGCCGCGCAACGAGAGAGCTGGAGCCCGAATGCCGCAACGCTGATCGTCACCGGCGCGCTGGCTCCCGAGGCCGGGTTCGCGCTCGCCGAGCGCAGCTTCGGTGCGTGGAAGGGGAGCGGGACAGCCTTCCCCTCCCCGACGCCGCGCGGCACGGTCTCCACCACTCCGCGTGTCATCGCGGTCGATATGCCCGGCGTCGCGCAAGCTGCGGTGATCGCCGCGTTGCCCGCTGCCGGACGGCGCGATGCGGACTGGCCGTCGCTCCGCATCGCCAACGCCGCCCTCGGCGGCGGTTTCCAAGGCTGGCTGACGCAGGAGATCCGCGTCAAGCGCGGTCTCACCTATGGCGCTGGCAGCTTGCTCGACAGCCGCCGCGATGCCGCGCTCCTGATGGCTGTGACGCAGACCAAGACGGCCTCGGCAAACGAGGTGGTCGGACTGATCCTCGATCAGATCGATCGCTTTGGCAGCGAACCGGTCGACGCAGGACGTGCGGCCGAACGCAGCGTCTTTCTTGCGAACGGCTTGTCAGGGCAGACGGAGCGCGCTGCCGGGCTTGCCGACTATCTGGCGACGCTGGTCGCGAGCGGCGCGCCGCTCGACGCGCTGCCCGCCGAGCTCGCTTCGTCAGCGCCCCCCTCACCCGAGCGTATCGCCGCCGCGATCGCCGCGCATCTGCGTGCCGATCAGGCGACGATCATCGTCGCCGGCGATTCAAGCCAATGGGCCGGCGCGCTCCGCGAACGTTTCCCGGCGCTCGAGCTGATCGATATCGATGGGAAGCCCTTGCCCTGACCGCAACGGGTCAGGGTGATGGCGGCATGTACCGGTCGCGCAAATCGAGCGGGCGGGCGGTCAGCGGCTTTTCCACCCCCTCGACGAACAGCGCCTGTGGCTGCGACAGCGGTTCGAGCGGATCGCCGTTCCACAGCACGAGGTCGGCGGCGCGCCCCGCCTCCAGCGTCCCGACACGGTCGGCGACGCCGAAGACGCGCGCGGGATTGACGGTGATCGCCGCCACCGCGGCCTCATGCGGCAAGCCCCAGGCGACGGCGTTGCCCGCACCATAGCGCAATTCGCGCGCGCGATGCGCGACGCCGCTTCCCGTCTTGATGACGATAGTTACCCCCGCGGCGTGAAGCCGCGCGGCATTTTCCATCGTCGCGCCAAGCTCGGAGAAGCTGCGCGGCAGATCGGCGAGCGGGTCGAGGATGACGGGGACGTTCGCCGCGGATATCTCGTCCGCGACGCGCCACCCCTCCTCCGCACCGTCGATGATGACGCGCAGCTTCTCTTCGCGCGCGAGCGCGATCATTTCGCTGATGTCCGACGCCCGGTCGACCTTGACGATCAGCGGCATGCGCCCCTGAACCACCGGTACAAGCGCCTCGAGGTCAACGCGCGACAAGCTCTGCGGCCGCCCTTCGCCGCGATCATATGCCGCGCGGTGCGCAGCAAAATGGCGAACGTCGGCCAATGTCGTACGCAGCTGGACGATCGCCGATCCGCGCGCGCCGCCCGCGCGCCCGGCACCGCCCTCGCCCATCTCCAGCACCATGGCGGCGCGCGGACGCGTCACCATCTGCGGCCGCTGGGCAAGATCGATCACCGCGGCCTGCCCGGCGAATTGCAGCGCGCGCCCGCGACGGTCGTCATAGGGCGGCGTGGTCACCGCGTGGGTGATGCCCGCCAGCCGCGATACAGGCAGCAGGATCGAGTCGGGATTGAGGCCGAGCGAAATGTCGAAGCCCGCGCTGATCGCCGCGCTGTGCGTCGCTCGATCCGCGCTCGTCGGAACCTGGCTGACCTCGACCGCTCCCAGCGTGCTGTCGGCCTGGATAAAGCCCGGAGTCACGACCCCGCCGCGCCCGTCGATGACCCGCGCATCGGCCGGGACCGCGACACGGGCGCCGAGCGCCGCGATGCGTCCGTCGCGGATCACGATCGTCCCCCCGTCGATTTCTCCGGCGCCCGTCATCGTCATCAGCCGCGCATCGACGATCGCGATCGTCTCGGCCGAAGCGGGCGCCGCGAGAAGAAGCGCTACGAGCGCGGCGAGCCGGCGGGTCATCTTTTCTCTCCGGGTTGGCCAAGCAGGAAGTCGGAATGGCGGCGATAGCGCACGTCGGCGCGGTCGAAAACGATGCCGCCGTCGATCCAGACCCTTTCGGCGCGCGCATAGATGCTGAACGGGTCGTGGCTCCACAATACGACATCGGCATTCTTGCCGGGCTCGATCGTGCCGACGCGATCGGCGATGCCGAGCGCCTTCGCCGGATTGGCGGTGAACCAGCGGATCGCATCGGCCTTGTTGATCCGGATGCCCGCGCGCCATGCTGCCGACAGCGCCGCCGCGGCTTCTTGGTTCAGTCGCTGGATGACGATCGGATCGTCCGAATGGATGATCGCACAGCCGCCCGCCGCGTGGACCAGCGCCGCATTCTCCTCGATCGCATCGAACACCTCCATCTTGTATCCCCACCAACTGGCCCAGGTGGCGACGCAAATGTCTTCCTTCTCCAGCAACGGCGCGATCTTGTACGCCTCGTTGGCGTGATGGAAGGTACGGATTTTGAACCCGAATTCGCGCGAGACATCGATCATGTTCGCCATCTCGTCGGCGCGATAGCAATGATTCTGGACGAGGATTTCGCCCTTCAGCACCCCGGCGAGCGTTTCGAGCTGCAAGTCGCGCTTCGGCGCTTCGCCGGTCCGGCCGGACGCCTCCCATTTGTCCCGGCGGCGCGCATAGTCCTGTGCGTCGATCCACGCCTTGCGATAGCCCGCGACATTGCCCATTCGCGTCGCTGGCGAGCGCCCCTTGCCGCCATAGACGCGCTTGGGATTCTCCCCGCACGCGATCTTCAGGCCATAGGGGGCGCCCGGGAACTTCATTCCCTGCATCGTCACCGAGGGCACGTTCTTCAACGTCACCGTCCGCCCGCCGAACAGATTTCCCGATCCGGGCAGGATCATCATCGTCGTGACGCCAGCCTCGCGCGCGGCATCGAAACCGGGATCCTGCGGCCAGACCGAATGCTCGACCCACACCAGCGCGGTATTGGGATCGGTCATCTCGTTGACGTCGTTATGCGCGTCGACCGACTCGGGCTGTGCCCAAGCCCCGAGATGCGAGTGCGCATCGATGACCCCCGGGGTTACCCATTTGCCGCGCGCATCGATCGTCCGATAGCCGTCCGGCACCGCGAGCGACGCGCCGACGGCGGCAATCTTGCCGCCCTCCATCAGCACGGTACCGTTCGCGATCTCTTCGCCCGTCGCGGTCAGCACGGTGGCACCCACCAACGCGACGCGCTCGACAGCGGGCGCATGATAGGTGCTGGGATAGGGATCGCGGTCGAATACCGGCGCCGCGTCGGCGGCGGGCGCCGACGCCGGTTGCGGGCGCCCGGACGCGGCGCATCCGGCCAGCGCGGTGGCCGTGAGAAGGACGAACGCCGCGCGCCTCATTTGGCGTCGGGGGTAACCGAGCGGATCACGCCGCCCTTGTCGTCGAGGAAGTCGATCGACGCCTTGCCGTCGGGAGTGACCTTCATCAGGATGCGCGGACGCCCCATCGCGTCGTTCAGCATCACCGCCGACTCGCGGTCGCGGGTCTTGCCGACATACAGGCGCTGACGACCAAAGCTGCCGTCGGCCTGCACCTTTTGCAGCGCGGCGGTCTTTTCGGGCCCGTCGGGCATTTTCGACAGCCGCTCGGCCATGTCGAAATCGAGCGCCGCGTCGGGGCGGTCGTTGACGACCATCGCGGCCCAGCGCCGACCGTCATATTCGCTCTGCGTCAGCTGGATGACCTGATCCTGCTCATATTGGTCGAAGCTCAGATGGCCGCCGCCCGATACCTTGCCGTCGGGGCCCTTCTGGCCGCTGAAGGTCAGCCCGCCGTTTTCGGATCCTTCGTTGTTGTAGAAGATGATCCCGGCGCCGCGGTTGCCGCTCGGATGCGGGCGTTCCTTGCCGTGCATGATGATACCCGGCGAGCGGCTGGTGTTCGACACGATCATGCGGATCGTCCCGTCATCCTCGCGAATGTTGATCCGCTTGACGTCGATCTCGTCGAAAGCCGCCTTGGCGGGTGCGGTGTCGGCGCCGGCGCTGGTCGCCATGGCGATCGCGCAGGCGGCTGTGAGCACGCCTGAATAAAGGACGAGAAGGCGATTGGCGTTCATGGCGTTTCTCCATTGGCAGAAGGCGGGATGGCGGAAAGATAGCGGTCGCGAAGCTCGGTCGCGCGCGACGTCATCGGCTGCGCCTCGCCGCGGATGAAGATCGCGGTCGGGCGCGCGAGTGTGTCGAGCGGATCGCCGTCCCAGATCACGACGTCGCCCTCCTTGCCCGCTTCCAGCGAACCGATACGGTCGGCGAGCCCGAAAATGCGCGCGGGGTTGATCGTGATCGCGGCGAGTGCCGCCTTCCGGTCGAGCCCGTTCGCGGCGGCGTTGCCTGCATTGTAACGCATCTCGCGCTCGCGATGATTGCCATTGCCTTCGATCGCGATGATGACGCCCGCGGCGGCGAGGCGTGCGGCGTTGGTCAGGGTCGCACCCAGCATCTCGAACGACGCCGGGGTATTTTCGACCGGCGTCAGAAGAACCGGAACCCCCGCGGCGGCGATCTCGCCCGCGACGCGCCAGCCCTCGCTCGCACTTTCGAGAATCAGCTTCAGCCGTTCTTCGCGGCCGAGCGCCAGCGCATCGCGAATGTCGGCCGCTCGGTTCACACTGACGAGCAGCGGCATCCGTCCCTCGACGACCGGGATCAGCGCGTCCATGTCGGCGCGCGACAGGGTATAATCGCGCGTTTTGCCGCGATCATAAGCCGCGCGCCGCGCCTTGTAATCGCGCACCTCGGCAAAAAGCGCGCGCAGCGCGACCAGTTCGGCGGCGCGGGCGCCACCCGCGCGCTCGGCGCCCGCGTCACCCATGTCAAGCACCATCGCGACACCGCGCTTCATCAGCATCGCGCGCCCATCGAGCGCGACCGCGGCCGCTTGTCCCGCGAAAAGCAGCTCGCGGTCGCTCCTGTCCTTATAGGCCGGCGTCGTGATGGCGCGGGTGATGCCGCCGAGCCGCGCGACGGGGATCAGCAGCGAGTCGGGATTGAGGCCATAGCCCGCATCGAAAGCCGCGCTGAAGTCGGTCGCGGCGGTCCCGCGATCGTCGGTTGTCTCGACCGAGCGCACCTCGATCAGCCCGAGGGCCGTACCCGTCGCGACGAGCCCGGGGGTCACGATCTTGCCGGTCGCATCGACGGTCTTCGCATCGGCGGGGACGGCGATATCCGCTCCGACCGCGACAATCCGTCCATCGCGGATCACCACCGTGCCGCGCTCCATCTCGCCCGCCGGTCCCATGGTGACCACACGCCCTCCGGTGATCGCGACGGTTTCGGCCGCAGCGGGCGCAGCGGCGAGGGCCAGCGCAGCGGCTAGCAGGCGGATCATCGCGCGAACTCCTGCCCCGGCTGCCCGACCACGAAGTCCGACGGTCTCTGGTAGCGCGGGTCGCTCCGGTCCCACTGGATCACCCCGTCGACCCAGACGCGATCGGCGAGCGCATACACGCTGAACGGGTTCGCGCTCCACAGCACGACGTCGGCCATCTTGCCGGGCTCGAGCGTGCCGACCTTGTCGGCGATGCCCATCGCCTTCGCGGGATTTGCGGTAACCCACCTGATCGCCTCGCCACGACTTATGGACAGGCCGGCGTGGTTGGCGGCGGTCATCGCGATTCCGGCTTCCTGATTGAGCCGCTGGACAAGCAGGCCGTCGTCCGAATGGATGATAGCGCAGCCACCGGCGGCGTCGATCATGGGGGCATTCTCCTCGATCCCGTCGAGCGATTCCATCTTGGCGCCCCAGCTGTTCGCCCAGGTCGCGACGCAAATATCTTCCTTCGCGAGCAGCGGCGCGATCTTGAACGCCTCATTGGCGTGGTGGAACGCGCGGATTTTGAACCCGAACTCGCGCGCGACATCGATCATCACCGCCATCTCGTCGGCGCGGTAGCAGTGGTTCTGGACGAGGATCTCACCGCGCAGCACGCCGGCGAGCGTTTCGAGCTGCAGGTCGCGCTTCGGTGGATCGCCGGCCTTGCCGCCCGCGTCCCACCTGTCCTGTCGGCGGACGTAATCGGCGGCGTCGATCCACGCCTTGCGATATCCCGCGACATTGCCCATCCGCGTCGCGGGCGAGCGTCCCTTGCCGCCATAGACGCGCTTCGGATTCTCCCCGCACGCGATCTTCAGGCCATAGGGCGCGCCCGGGAACTTCATCCCTTGCGTCGTCACCGACGGCACATTCTTCAGCGTCACCGAACGGCCGCCGAACAGGTTGGCCGAACCGGGAAGGATCATCAGGCTGGTCACCCCGCCGGCCCGTGCGAGGCGGAACTTCGGATCCTGCGGCCATACCGAATGTTCGGCCCAGACCTCTGCCGTGTTCGGCGACACGGCTTCGTTGCCGTCCTCGTGCGACGGCGTCGCAGGCGACGGATAAACGCCGAGGTGCGAATGCGCGTCGATGATCCCGGGGGTCACCCATTTGCCGCGACCGTCCACCCGGGCATAGCCTTCGGGCACGGGGAGCTTCGCACCCACCGCCTCGATCTTGCCGCTTGCGATCAAGACCGTCGCGTCGGCGATTTCGGCGCCGGTGCCCGTGAGTACCGTCGCGCCGACGAGCGCCAGTGGACCCGATGCGGCGGGGCGATAAGTCGCCGGGAAGGGATCATCGGGTGCGCCAGGGGCCGCGATCGCGGCACCGGCAGTCGCCAGCGATATCATCGCGATGCACGCCCGGCCCAGATGCTTCATCGTCGACGTCATTTTATCGCCTCCCCGATCTGCATGAGTGACGAACACCCCGAATCCGCCATTCGTTTTTTGGTCGGTCGGCGATGGCGGATTCGCCGCCCCGAACCATCGTTCTCGGCAGGGTGAGATGTTCCGCGCCAGGCGGGGCAATGGAGGGGCCGAAATTTGTGGAATGACAATTGCCTGGCGCGCCGGGCCGAACATCTTTCGACGCAGCTTCCCGCTCCCCATTTTCCGTCCGAATTCGGCGACGAGATCATCCTGTTCGATTCGGGCTTCGCAGCGCCGCAGCTGCTTCCGGACCTCAGCGGATTCGCCGCCGATGCGCTGACCGCCCACCGCGAGGAGGTGTTGCAATATGCCTCCGGTCGCGGGCAGCCCTATCTGCGCGAATGGCTCGCGAACTGGATGAACGAGGACGGCTGCGCGCTGACCGCGGACCATATCCTCATCACCAACGGCGCCAAGCAGGGCATCGACCTGGTATGCCGGCTGCTGCTCGACGAAGGCGACGCGATCGTCGTCACGGCGCCGACCTATTTCACCGCCATCCCCATTTTCCGCAACCATGGCGCCGAATTCGTCGAGATCGGCCAGGATGATGCCGGGCTCGACGTCGCCGCACTCGAAGCCGCGCTCGACGCCCGCGCCGCGGTCGGCAAGGCGGCCCCCAAATTCATCTACAATATCCCCGAATTCCATAATCCGACCGGCGCCACGATGTCGGCGGCACGGCGCGAGGCATTGGTCGCGCTGGCGGAAGCGCGCGGCATTCCGATCGTCGAGGACAGCCCCTATCGCCGCGTGCGCTTCGACGGGCCTGACGCGCCGCTGCTGAAAGCGCTCGACCGATCGGGCTCGGTCTTTCATCTCGGGACATTTTCAAAGCTCGTCGCGCCCGGCCTCCGGATCGGCTGGGTCGCCGCCGAGCCCGCGCTCGTCGCGCGCATGGTCCAGCTCAAGTCCGAGGGCGGATCGTCGCCGCTCATCCAGCGGATCATCCATGAATTCGCACGCTCGGATCGGTTTCCCGAACATGTCGCGCGCGTACAGGCGGCTTATCGCGAACGCCGGGACCATATCGTGGCGGCGGTCGCACGCGAGCTGCCCGATGCCGTCGTCGCTGTGCCCGAGGGGGGCTATTATGTCTGGCTGACGCTGCCCGAACATGTCGACGGCGACCTTCTCGCCGCCCGCGCACACGCCGCCGGGGTCCATCTTATCGCCGGCAGCCGCTTTTTTGCCGCGCAAGGCGCCGCAGCGCCGCGGAACCATATCCGCCTGTCCTTCAGCTATACGACCCCCGCGCAGATCGACGACGGAGTCGGACGGCTGGGCGCAGTCTATCGGGCGCTGGCCGGCGAATGACCGTCGCCTTCCCTCTCGTCGAGTTTCGCGGTGTGGAGAAACGCTATGTCGGGGGCGGCCCCGCCGCCGTCGCCGATCTCGACCTCGCGATCGAGCGCGGCGAATTTCTGACGCTGCTCGGCCCGTCGGGATCGGGAAAGACGACGACGCTGATGATGCTCGCGGGATTCGAAACCCCGAGCGCGGGCGAGATATTGCTCGGCGGCGCATCGCTCGCCGACCGGCCGCCCTACCGGCGCAACATGGGCGTCGTTTTCCAGAATTATGCGCTGTTCCCGCATATGAGCGTCGTAGAAAATGTCGCCTTCCCGCTGCGCGTGCGCGGGATCAGGGGAAGCGAAGCGGCGAAGAAGGTCGCGAACGTCCTGTCGCTGGTGAAACTCGAGGGGCTCGGGGATCGGCGCCCCGACGCCTTGTCCGGCGGGCAGCGCCAGCGCGTCGCGCTTGCGCGCGCACTGGTGTTCGAACCCGACCTGGTGCTGATGGACGAACCGCTCGGCGCGCTCGACCGTCAGCTTCGCGAACATCTGCAGGCTGAAATCAAGCGCATCCAGCGCGCCTTGGGCCTGACCATCGTCTATGTCACCCACGATCAGGGCGAAGCGCTGACGATGTCGGACCGGATCGCGGTGTTCGCAGGCGGACGCATCCAGCAGATCGGCCGCCCCGACGCCATCTATGAAAAGCCCCAAAACGCCTTCGTCGCGGCTTTTGTCGGCGAGAACAACATGCTGACGGGCACGGTGGTGACGCGGCACGACGATCAATGCGCCATCCGGCTGCCCGGCGGACAGATCGTGCGCGCGATGGCGACCGGTGCGATGATGCCCGGCGACAGCGTGATCGCGGCCATCCGCCCCGAACATGTCGAAACGGGCATCACGCCGCCCGCCTGCTGCAACGCCATCGAGGCGCGGGTCGAAGAGCTTGCCTATCACGGCGATCACAGCCGCATCCGCGCGGCGCTCGACGGTGGCGGAACGCTCGTGATCCGGATGCCGAGCGCCAGGGGTTTTGCGGCGGGCCAGCGGCTTCCGATCGGCTGGTGCACCGATCGCTGCTTTGCCTTCCCCGCCGAAGACGGAGCAGCCGCGTGGCGAAAGGCGGTCGCATGAAGAGCTGGGCACGCCTCGCGGGCATCGCAGCGCTTGCCGCCAGTGTGACCGCGTGCGGGTCGAGTTCGGAGCTCCGCCCACTCACCGTCGTCGGCTGGGGCGGATCGTCGCAGGACGCGCATCGCAAGGCCTATTGGAGCTCCTTTTCGCGCACCACGGGAATTCCGCTGCGCGAGGATAGCTGGCGCGGCGGCGTCGGTGTGATCCGCACCAAGGTCGTCGGCGGCGACACGAGTTGGGACATCGTGCAGGTCGAGACCGAGGATCTGATCCTCGGCTGCGAGGAAGGGCTGTTCCAGCGGCTCGACTGGGCCGCATTGGGCGGGCGCGAGGCATTCCTGCCCGCGGCGGTGCACGATTGCGGGGTGGGCGCGATGCTCTGGTCCTATGTGATCGGCTACGACGGCGACCGGATCAAGGGACCCGGGCCACGGAGCTGGGCGGACTTCTGGGACGTCAAACGCTTTCCCGGCAAAAGGGGCATGCGCAAGACGCCCAAATATTCGCTGGAATTCGCGCTGATGGCCGATGGCGTGCCGCCCGATCAGGTCTATCCGACGCTGCGGACGCCCCAAGGCGTCGACCGCGCCTTCCGCAAGCTCGACGAGATCAAGCCCAACGTCATCTGGTGGACGTCGATCTCGCAGGTCCCCGACCTTCTCGGTTCGCGCGAGGTCGTGATGTCGGTGACGAGCCCCGGCCGGCTGATCGTCGCGAACCGCACCGAGGGCCGCAATTTCAAACTCGACTGGCACGGGAATATCTATGCGGTCGATTATTGGGTGATCCTCGCCAACAGCCCGCGCAAGGCCGAAGCGGCGCAACTGCTCCGCTACATGACGCAGCCCGAAAACCAGATGCGGCTCGCCAGCCATATCCCGACCGGCCTCACCAACATCGAGGCGAACCGGCGCGTCGATCCCAAGCTCAAGCTCGACACGCCGAGCGACCCGGCGAACATGGCCGGCGCGCTCGAACTCGACGCCAATTTCTGGGTCGAATATGGCGACCAGCTCACCCAGCGGTTCAATGCCTGGGTCGCGCGCTAAGTTGCCGGAGCTCCGGCGCTGGTGGCGCTTCGCGCTCGTCGCGCCGCTGCTCCTGTTCCTGCTCGCGAGCTTCGTCGCACCCGTGCTGATGATGTTGTCGCGCGCGGTGATCGACCGCGATCTCGAACGCGTCTGGCCCGACAGCGCGGTGGCCCTCCGGCAATGGGATGGCGAGGGATTGCCGCCGGAAGCCCTTGCACGAACCGTCGCGCGCGAAATTCGGACCGCGCGGCAAGAGGGAACGCTCAACCAGGTCGCGAATCGGCTCAATTACGACATGGTCGGCTCGCGCAGCCTGCTCTACGCCACCGCCGACCGGCTGCATGCGGGCGCGCCCGCAAACGGGATCGCCGACCTCGCGCGGATCGACCCGCGGTGGGAGCGACCCGAGATCTGGGCTGCGATGCGTCACGCCGACGGACCGCTGACGAGCCACTATCTGCTCGCCGCGCTCGATCGGCGGCTGGACGCCGACGACAGGATCGTCAACGTTCCTGCCGAACAGGCCGTTTTTACGAATATCTACCTGCGCACCTTCAAGATCAGTGCGATCGTCGCGCTACTCTGCATCGCGCTCGGTTATCCGGTCGCCTACCTGCTCGCTTCGCTGCCCGAGCGGAAGGCCAACCCGCTGTTGATCCTCATACTCCTGCCCTTCTGGACCTCGGCCCTCGTTCGCACTGCGGCATGGGCGGTGTTCCTCCAGACCAACGGCGTCGTGAACAACGCGCTGCAGGCCGTCGGACTGATCGATGCGCCGCTTCAGCTTATCTACAACCGGCTCGGCGTCTATATCGCGATGACGCACGTCCTGCTGCCCTTCTTCATCCTGCCGCTCTATGGCGTGATGAAGGGCATTCCGCCGACGGCGATGCGCGCGGCAAGTTCGCTCGGCGCACCCCCGGTCCGCGCGTTCCTGTCCGTCTACCTGCCGCAGACATTGCCCGGCGTCGCGGCCGGGGCGATCATCGTCTTCACCCTCGCGCTCGGCTATTATGTCACCCCCGCGCTCGTCGGCGGCGGCGCCGACCAGATGATCAGCGCGTCGATCGCCTTCTACACCAACCAGTCGCTCAACTGGGGCATGGCGGCGGCGCTCAGCCTGCTGCTTCTGCTGCCGCTGCTGCTGATGATCTTCGCCGGCCGGACGATGGTCCGGACGGTGCCGGCATGAGCGCCTGCCGGTCCCGGTCGGAGCGCGCCGGCCGTGCCGCGCTGATCGGCTTTTCGGTCCTCGTCTTCGCCTTTCTGGTGCTGCCGATCCTTGCGGTCATTCCGCTCTCGCTCAATCCGACGACCTTTCTCGTCTTTCCCGAGGGTGAGTTTTCGTTGCGCTGGTACCGGACGCTCGCCGAATCGCCGCAGTGGACCCACGCATTCGGCAACAGCCTGAAGATCGCCGTCGCGACGACGCTGATCGCGACCCCGCTCGGCACGCTCGCGGCGATCGGGCTCGCCTATATGCGCTCGCGCGCGAAAACCGTGATCGTCGCGCTGATCACCGCGCCGCTCGTGGTACCGGTCGTGGTGGTCGCGATCGCCTTCTATTTTCTTTTCGCGCCGCTGGGGCTCGTCAATGGCTCGCTCGGGCTGATCATCGCGCACAGTGCGCTCGCGGTGCCCTTTGTGGTGATCGTGGTCCATGCCGCCCTGCGCGGGCTCGATACCGAGCTGTTGCGCGCCGCCGCCAGCCTCGGCGCGCCGCCGCTCACCATATTGACCCGCGTTCTCGTGCCGCTGATCGCACCGGGCGTCGCCGCGGGTGCGGTCTTTGCCTTCATGACCTCGTTCGACGAAACGACGGTGGCCCTGTTCATCGCGGGTCCCGAACAGCGGACGCTGCCGATCCAGATGTTCGAAGGGGTGCGCGAACAGATCAGCCCGGCGATCGCCGCCGCGGCGACGCTGCTGATTGTCGCGTCGACGTTGTTGCTGGGCGCGGCCGAGCTGCTACGCCGCCGCGGCGAAGGGCGCGGCGGATCAGCGACCCCAGACATCGGCGCATAGCCGAGCGAAATTGACCCCGAGCAGCTTTTCGATACGCCGCGCCGGCCAGCCGCGCGCGGCGAGGTCGTCGGCAAGCTTCAGGAAGCGCGCCGGTTCGTTATACTCTGGAATCAGGTTGAACACGTCGGGGGCCTCGCCCGGCGCCGCGATCCCCATCGCCTTGCGTTCTTCGTAGAAGCGGCGCTGGCCTTCGGCATATTCGGCATTGAGTTCGACCCCGCGAATGCCGCCGTCGGTGCCGAGCGCGACATGGTCCTCGCCAGCGACCTTCACCGCATGTTCGATGTGGCGAATGACGTCCCCGGCGCGCGACTGTCCGCTCGCACGAAGGAACGGCATGAAATAGATGCCGGCGACGCCGCCCTTGTCCGCCAGCGCGCGGAGTTCGGCGTCGGTCGTGTTGCGCGGCACGTCGTTCAGGGCACGGCAGCCGGTATGGCTGATCGCGATCGGCGCGGTCGAGGCTGCGATCGCCTCGGCAATCGTGCGCTGCGCGGCGTGGCTCGCGTCGACCATCATCCGCCGCGCGTTGAGCCCCGCCACCACCTCGCGCCCATAGTCGCTGAGCCCCGCATTGCCGGGCTCAAGGCAGCCGTCACCGACGAGGTTGCGCTTGTTGTAGGTGAGCTGGACGATCCGGACGCCGAGCACATCGAACAGGTCGAGCCGCCCCGCCTCGGTTTCGAGCGGCACCGTGTCCTGGAAACCGAAGATGACGCCGAGCCGCCCGCTCGCCCGCGCGGCTGCCAGATCGGCGGCCGTGCGGACGTGCAGCAGATGATCGGGAAGTGCCTGAATGAAGCGCGTGTAGCGCGCGATGCGACGCAGCGTTTCCTCATAACGTCCGGGCGTATTGCCCGCCGCCCCGACCGTCTGGTGAATCGCGGTCAGCCCCGACGCTCGATAGGCGGCGAGCTGGTCCGCGATGCCCGGCGCCTTCGGGTCGAGCGCGCCCAGCGACGACAGCCCGTCGATGACCATCGCCCTGCCGTAGCGCGCGGCGCCGAAATCCGCACCGCGGGCAGGCCCCGCCAACCCCAGCGCCGCCACGCCGCCGATCAGCGCGCGGCGCGAGACGATCATATATGGAGCGCCTTTTCGAACTCGTTCGCGGCGTCGGCGCCGGCGATCGCGGTCAGGTGCTTCAGGAAGACCGGTGTCGTATGGACGGGTTCCTTGGCCATCGCGATCATCAGCCGGTCCATCGCGGGGCGCCCGATGCGATGTTCGAGATCGAGCAGCAGCAGCGGCCCTTTGCCATAGAGCTGGACGCGGTTCGGGCGGCCGTGACCCATGACGGGTCCGGCATCCTTGGTCGCGTCGCGCTTGGCCGCGATATTCTTCGCCAGCTCCCCGGCGCCGAAGGCATGTTCGACATAGCGCATCGACATATATTCGGCCGCCGATTCAACGAGCCAGAAATCGTCGGTCAGCGGGCTCGCGAGCATCCACCAGGCGTGCGCGACCTCGTGCGCGACGTAGCGGCCGGGATTGACCTCGGTGATGTCGGGAGTGTTGCGCCCGCCTTCGGACAAGACCGTATAGGCGGTGCGCGCATAGCCCATCGAGCGGTCGCGCCAGACCTGCGCCATCCGCACCTTGCGCGGCAACGGGCCGAACATCGTTTCGAAATAGCGCGCCGCGCCCTCGGCATGCTTGACGTACCAGCCCGACAGCTGCGTCGACAGATCGCGCGAATAGAATTCGACGCCATGCGCCTCGGCACGCTGCAGCCCGTGCATCGCGACCATCGGCAGGTCGATGTCGAGAAAGTCGCGGTGGATCCGCACGCCCGTCGCGGTTCGCGTCACATCGCCCTGCGCAACGACGACGAGGTCGGGAGCGAGCCCGTCGATCGCCGCGTCGACGGTAAAGCGCGTCTGGATATCGGCGCCCACCGGGAACCACATATGGTCGATGAACAGCTCATAGCCTTCGGGCCGCAGCGGCTTGTTGCCGCTGTCATGCTCGGTAAGGATCGGTCCCGCATAACGGAAACGCAACTTGACCGGATCGGTCGTCGGCGCCGCGAAGCGAAAGCTGTATTTGTTGAGCGCAGGCATCGGCGAGGTCGACGGTTCGACCGACATGGTGACGCCCGACGGCAGTTCCATCGGCTGCAGGGTGAAGCGGTCCGAAAGCAGGAAGGCCTTTTCGGCTTCGGCCTCGCTGAGCGTGATTGTGACGTCGGCGTCGAGCGCGCCTTGCGGGTCGAATTTCGCCGCGACATCGTAATGCGGCGGCGCCGCGTGCGCTACGGAAGCGCCACCGAGCGCCAGCAGGAGTGCCGATATTCTCATCATGCCGATTGCCCTCCCCCGGCGATCCATCCGTCGATGCGTTCTTCAAGCAGCGGCAGCGGCAGCGGCCCCGCGCCCAAGGTGATGTCGTGAAAACGGCGAAGGTCGAACCGGTCGCCGAGTCTGGCGCGCGCACGGGCGCGCAGTTCGATGATCTTCTGCATCCCGATATAATAGGAGGTCGCCTGCCCCGGGATGACGATATAGCGTTCGACCTCGCGCTGATTGTCGTAATGGCTCGACGGCATGTTCGCGTCGAAATAGGCAATGCCCTGCTCGCGCGTCCATTTGAGCGCATGGATGCCGGTGTCGACCACCAGGCGGCATGCGCGCATCAGCGACAGCGAAAGGCGCCCGAAGTCCGAATAGGGATCGGCATAGAGCCCCATCTCCTTCGGCAGCAATTCCGAATAGAGCCCCCAGCCTTCGGAAAAGGCGGCGATGCTCGCAAAGCGGCGGAACTTGGGCAGCCCCTCCATCTCGTGCGCGACGCAGGTTTCGACATGATGGCCGGGGATGGCCTCGTGATAAAGCGTCGCGGCGAGCTGGTAGCGCGGCTGCGCCTTCATGTCGGCCAGGTTGATATAGAAGATGCCGGGGGCCGATCCGTCCTGCGGCGGGTTGCGATAATGCGCCTTGGGCGCCGATTTCTCGCGCCATGCCTCGATCGCGCGGACTTCGACCGGCGCCTTGGGCAGATGCGCGAACAGCTCGCCCTGCCGCGCGCGGATCTCGTCCAGCAGCGCATTGGCCTCGACGACATAGGCGGCACGGCCGGCGTCGGTATCGGGATGATAGAAGCGCGGATCGCTGCGCATGAAGGCGAAGAAGGCCTGCAAATCGCCCGCGAAGCCGACCTGTTTCATGATCGCGCGCATCGCGTCGTGGATGCCGGCGACTTCTGTCAGGCCCAGCGCATGGACGTCGGCGGCCTTCAGCGGCAAGGTCGTGTAGCTTTCGAGTTGCGCCGCATAATAGGCTTGGCCGTCGGGCAACTTCCAGACGCCTGCGGTTTCGTCGGCTTTCGCTTCGGCAGCGCGCAGATGCGCGATCAACGCGCCATAGCCCGCCGCGAACCCGCCCTGCAGCGCCGCGATACCGCGGACGAGGAGGTCAGCGCGCTCGGCCTCGGACAGATCCGCTTTCGCAATCTTGCCTTTGAAATCGGCGAAGACCGGGCTGTCGCCTTCGCCCTCGAACGGCGTCCCCTTGAGCAGGTTGAGGCAAGGTTCGAGGACAAGGCCATAGACGAAGCGCGGCGGCCGGATTCCCTTCGCCTCCTGCGCCGCCATTCGCTCGACCGCCTGCGCCATCAGCGGCGCGATGGCTTCGAGCCGCTTGATATAGGCCTCGGCGTCGGCCCTGTTCGTGACCGGATGACTGTTGGTCAGCGTGCTGGGCACGCGCGTATGCACGCCACCCATCTGGGTCATCACATAATCATGATGGCGCCATTTGAAGTCGCGAAGCGCAAGCTCGGTCGATCGTGCGAACATGCGAAGGCTGAGCGCCGCCTGCGGCGACAGCTTCGCGGCGTCGAAGCCCTTGAGCGCGGCATGGTCGGCCTCGCGCAGCCGGTGATCCTCGAGCTCGCGCGCCTCGCTGATATCGTCCCACTTGTCCTGATCGCGGCGAATGCCGAGCGCCGACTGGCGCGTCGGGCTGCGGTCGAGCGAGCGCTGGAAGATCGCCTCGAAAAAGGCGTCGAGGCGCGCATCCTCGCCGGTCTGGATGGCGAAGACCGGCGGCGCGACCAGCGTCGCACCCGCGAGCACCGCCGATCCGATGAAATTTCGCCTGCTGATCATGCCTGTCCTCCCGTCGCGATCCACGCATCGACGCCGGCTTCGAGCATCGGGAGCGGCAGCGCTCCGCTGCCGAGGACGCGGTCGTTGAAACGGCGAATATCGAACGCGCCGCCAAGCCTCGTTCGCGCCCGGTCGCGCAGTTCGACCAGCTTGAGCTTGCCCATCTCATATGCACAGGCCTGCCCGGGTGTGACGATGTAGCGCTGGATCGCCGTGACATTGTCGGCGTGGTTCGCCGGCGTATTTTCGTCGAGCCACGCCACCGCCTGTTCGCGGCTCCAGCGCAGCGCGTGCACGCCGGTGTCGGTAACGAGGCGCCCCGCGCGCATCAGTTCCATCGAAAGGCGCCCGAACTCCTGCCAGGGATCGTCATAGAACCCCATGTCGATCGGCAACTGCTCGGCGAACAGCGCCCAGCCCTCGCTGAAAGCGGTATAGCCGCCGAAGGCGCGGAATTTCGGCAGCCCGGTCAGCGCGCGCGTCACCGCCTTTTCGAGATGATGGCCGGGCACGCCTTCATGATAGGAAAGCGCCGACAATTCGAAGATCGGCAGGTTCCGCATGTCGCGCGTGTTGACGTAGAGGATGCCGGGGCGCGATCCGTCGGCCGAGGGCGCGAAATAGCCCGCGGTGCCCGCCGACGCTTCGAGCCAGGGTTCGACCGGCTTCACCAGCACGTCGGCGCTGGGGACATGGTTCGTCAGTTCGCCGAGGCGCGCGGTCACGGCGGCGATCTTCGCGCGCATCGCGTCGAGATAGGCCGCTTTCCCCTGGGCGGTGTCGGGATAATAGAAGCTATCGTCGGTGCGGACATGCGCGAAAAGCTCGGGCAGCGTACCCGCGAAGCCCGCGCGCTTCGCCACCGCACGCATCTCGCCGTGGAGACGCGCAGTCTCTTCGAGGCCGATGCGATGCACGTCGGCGGGCGAAAGCGGCAGCGTCGTGTTCCAGCGAAGCTGTGCGGCATAATAGGCGTCGCCATCGGGCAAACGCCAGACGCCATCGTTGCAGTTCGCACCGCACCTGATCGCGCGAAGATGATCGATGAGTTCCCGGAATCCGGGCCCGAAACCTTCGACGAGTCCGGCTTCGGCCGCTTTCACCAGCCGCGCCTTTTCGGCGTCATCGACCGGAATCTTCGCGAGCTTGCCGCGGAAATCGGCGAGGATCGGGCTGTCGGGCGCGCCCGGCTGGAACGGTGCGCCGGTAATCAGTTTCTCGCAATTGCCGATGACGAGCGGCGCCGAGAAGGGTGGCGGGACGACGCCGTTCGCGGCCTGCCGCTCGAGCCCCGTCACGACCGCCGCCAGATAGGAACGCACCGCGTGCAGCCGCGCGACATAGGCCTCGGCGTCGGCGACGTTCGCGATGGGGTGATTGTTGATCAGCGTCTGCGGAATGTCGCGTTGTGGACCGCGCATCTGGCAAACAGGATAATGATTGCCGCGCCAGCGGTGGCGCTCGACTGCCTCTTCGGCGTCATAGGCGAAAAGATCGTAACTGAGCTGCGCCTGAGGAGACAGCGTGGCGCGATCAAAGCGACGCAGTTCGGCAAGGTCGCGCCGCACCAGCGCGACATTCTCGTCGGCGCGCGCCTGGCTGACATCGGGCCACCATCCCGCCGTGCCGCCGGTCACCCCCATCGACGATTGCGCCGCGGGATTGCGCGCCAGATCGCGCTGAAAGACGCTTTCGAAGAAAGCGTCGAGGCGTGCACCCTCGTCCGGAGCGGCCGCCGCCCACGCGGGGGTTGCGGCGACGAGTGCGCCCGCTGCGATCAGTTCGCGGCGACTGATACGAGGGTCGCTCACTGGCCGATCGGGAAATCGCCGAGGGGCGAAACCGCCGTTTCGGCAGCGGCCGCCCTGGCCGGCACGCCCTTCACATGCGTATCGAGGAATTCGAGGATCTTGCGATAGGCGACGATCTGGTTCGCCTTCTTGCGAAAGCCATGCCCCTCGTCGGGAAAGACGACATAATCGACCGGCACGCCGTTCGCCTTCACCCTGGCGACGATATCCTCGGACTCGACCGGCAGCACGCGCGGATCGTTCGCGCCCTGGAGCACGAGCAGCGGCTTCCTGATATTCTCCGCGTGGAACACCGGCGAAATCTTGCGGAGATAGTCGGCGTCCTTTTCGGGGTCGCCGACCTCGGTGAAGAGCAGCCGGCGCAGATCCTCCCACCAGCTCGGCGTGTTGGCGAGCAGGCGCGGCCAGTTCGACACGCCATAGATATCGACCCCCGCCGCGAACGCATCGGGGCGGAAGGCGAGCCCGGCGAGCGTCATATAGCCGCCGTAGCTCTGCCCCTGGATCACGACCTTGGCAGGGTCGACGAAGCCCGTGTCCGCCAGCATCTTTTTCGCTGCTACGACGTCGTCGAGATCGGCGTCGCCATGCTTGCGGTCGTCGAGATGGTAGAAGGTCCGCCCCGATCCGCTGCTGCCACGATTGTTGATCTCGAACACCACATAGCCATGGTTGGCGAGATATTGCTGCAACGGACGATAGCCGATCTTGCTTTCGTCGCCGGGCCCGCCGTGAACGTGGATGACGGCAGGAAGCGCGTCGCCCTTCTTCGCGCCCTTCGGTACATAAAGGATGCCGGGCACCGTAACACCGTCGTACGACTTGAAGCGCACGACCTCGCCCGCCACCAGATCGCCCGGTGCCACGCCGGGCGCACGCGCGTTGAGGAGCGGTGTGCGTGTGCCCGTGGCAAGGTCGAGCGACAGGATTTCACCCGGCGTGGCGCCGTTCGAGGCGCTCACGAGCGCCTTTTTAGCATGGTTGGCGAGCAGCAGCCCGGCACTCGCACCCGGCATCGGGTCGGCGAGACCCTGCGGCTTGAAGGTCGCGGCGTCGAACAGATAGGGGCGCGAACGTGCATCCTCGTTGACCGAAACGACCAGCGTCCTGCCGTCGCGCGACAGATTCGCACCCTGCACGTCCCAGTCGGGCTTGAACACGGTCACGCGCTTCCCCGTGGTCAGGTCCTGCCGAACGAGGAAAGCGAACTCGCCCCCGTCATCGGTGGTATAGAAAAGCTGCGCGCCCTTGTCGGAAAACGTCTGCGGCTCGCACGCGACCGGCTTGCCCTCGGCGGTCAGCTGGATCAGCTTCGCCGCGGTCCGGTCGTAGACATAACAATGCTTGGTCGCATTATCGACGATCCGGCTGAGCCCGACATAGCGGCGATCGGGGCTGACCGCGCGAACCTGATACGCCTTGTCATTCTCGAACAGCTTCGTCTTGGCATAGCCGTCGGACTGGATCTCGTAGAGGTCGAAGAAGCGCGGATCGCGCTCGTTGGTCTGGACGAAGAAGCTTTTGCCGTCCTGTGCCCATTCGACGAAACGCGCGACATGCTTCGCACCCGGCGTCACGTCGCGCGTCGTGCCGTCGCGCTCGCGGACATAGATATGCGCGAGTTCGTTGCCGCCCTGATCGCTCGAAAAGAGGATCCGCTCGTCGTCCGGGAAATATCCGATCGCGCTGACCGTTTCCTTGACCGAGTTGGTGAGCGGGGCCGGCGTCCCGCCGCCCGACGGCATTTCATAGATGTTGGCGATGCCGGTACGATTGCTGGTGAAGATCAGCTTGCTGTCATCGGGCGACCAGGACAGGCCGCCGATCACATCCGAATCCATGAGCTGCTCGATCGTGTAGCGCCGGGGCGATTCCTCCCGGCCGGCGGCCGGGACGGCCATGCAGGCGAGGCTGGCGCCGAGCAGCAGATATCTAACCATCATTATCCTCGGATATATGTCGAGGGGGCGGAGCCTCGGCCCCGCCCGCCCGATCAGAAATTGACGGCTGCGCGTAGCGTGTAGGTGCGGCCGATCGGGTCGTAGACACCGAACTGACGCGTCACTTCGCCTTCGTACGGCACGGCTTGGTCGAAGAGGTTCCGCACGCTGAACTGGAGGCGGAAATTGTCGTTCACGCGGAAGCCGAGCGTCGAATTGACGATCGTCGACGACGGGAAGTTCAGCACCGGCGTGTCCTCGATGGTCGCGGTGTTGTCGATCACCGTCTTTTGCGACCAGACGACCTGGACATCGAGGTCGAACGGATCGAAGGCATAGCCGATCCGCCCGTTGACGCGCCATTTCGGCGTCCCGATCGTACCCTTCACGTCGATGATCGGCGATCCCGAAGACGTCTGCGTGGTGAATTTGGTGACGCGAAACGCCCCCAGTCCCAGCCGCAGCGCGCCACTGTCGCCACCACCTGCGATATTCGGCACCGGAATACGGTAGTCGAGCTGCGCGAGGACGCCCGCGAACTTCTGCGATGCCGTATTGAAATAGGATTCCGAATAGCCGTTGGCGATGTCGCCCGCGATGCGCGCCGGACCCGGCTGGGCCGCCGCCTCGGCCGCGGTCAGGCGGCGGAAGGCGTTGCACGCATTTTCGTTGGGATAGTTCGGGCTGTCATAGCAGGCGGCCTGCGCGGTCACGAGGGTGAAGCGCGTGATCGCGTCGCGCAGATCGATGTTGTTGTAGTCGATCGCGAAACGCAGCCCCGGCACGGCCTGCGGCTGATAGACCATGCCGATCGACCAGCTGTTGGCCTTCTCGTTGTCGAGGTCGAGATTGCCCGACACATTGCCCGAGGGCGAGGCGCCGCTTGTCGTCGGATTGAAGGCGTTGGGAGCAGGCCCGCCGACCGCCGCGAGCGCGGCGGTGCAATTGGCCAGGCGCACCTCCGGGTTTGGCCCCGAATTGACGCGGCTCGCGGCGCAGACATCGCTGGCGTTCCGCAGCACGCTCGCCCCCGGCAGCGCCAGTTCGACGATCGAAGGCGCACGGATCGCGCGGGTATAGACGCCGCGGAAGGTCAGCCCTTCGATGAAATTCGGCTGAAGCCGCGCGCCCGCCGACCAGGTCAGATCGCCGCCGGCGGTCGAATGGTCGACGTAACGCAGCGCGCCTTCGAACTGCAGCGCGCGGATCAGCGGAACGCCCATTTCCTCGTCGATCAGCGGCACGACGGTTTCGCCATAGACTTCGTCGGTGTTGAAGCTGAACGGCGGCGTCTCGGTGAAGGCTGCCGAGCCTCCGAGCAGGCTGATCCCGCCCTTCAGGATATCGTCGGGCACGAAGCTGCCGGATTCGCGGCGATGTTCGTAGCCGATGTTGAATGCGACGGGATCGGCGATCCCGAACGGCAGCTTGCCGCCGAGGTTCGCCGTGAAGGTCTGAAGCGTGTTGATGCTGATCCCGATACCGCGATCGACGACATATTCCGCCGCCTCGTCCGAGAAGCCATTTTCGCCGAAGATGTTCAGCGGCACGCAGCTGCCACCGACGCGGCAGACGGGACTGCCCGGCGTTCCGACGACATCGATCGCCTGAAGGAAGCGCGTCAGATTGACCTGGTTGAATTCCGATTCGTTGCGGCTGCGGCCGTAATTATAGGCGAGATCCCAGTTCCATTTTTCGGCACCGACTTCGAAATCGCCACGGAAGCCTGCGACGATGCGATACACGTCGAGCTTGGTGCGACCCGGCACGCGGTCGGCGATGTCGTTCATGTTCCGGTTGAGCTTGAACGTCGTCACGCCGTTGGCGACCAGTATATCGCGCGCCTGCTGGCTGAGGAACGGATTGTCGATGCTCATCTGGATCACGGGACCACCCAGAATGTTGGGCGCGGCGAACTGGAACAGGTCGCTGATCTTCGTCCCGCTGGTGTGTGCGTAAGAGCCTTCGACGAAGAAGGTGATATTGTCGGTCAGGTCGTAATGGCCGATCGCGTTCAGCAGATAGCGCTCGTTGGGCGAAAGCAGGCTGAAATGGCGTGCCGGATCGAGACCGTCGCCGCCGTCACGGAAAATCGGATAGGGGCCCGAACTCGCGCCGAAAAAGCTTTCGCCGAGGACGAACGGAACCAGGTTTCCGCCCGGGCCGAACTGCAAGGGGTTGCCTGCGGCATCGCGAATATAGCTGTTGGTACCCGGCGCGATATCGGCGCTGAGATAGGGCAGCCCCCCTTCGGTGAGCGCCGCGTAGCGCAGATCGTCGACGACCATCTGCGCCGGGATGCCGTCGGTGCGGCTGGTGTTGCCCGACGACGTGAGATAGCGGAACTTGAACCGCTCGGCGAGCACCATGCCTTCCTGGCGCACATATTCGGCGCCGAGCACGATGTTGCCGCGGCCGCCCGCGAAGTTCCTGCCGAACAGGGCGCGGACCGACTGGTTCGCCGCGTCGCCGCGGTCGCTGATGCTGGCCTGGCCGGCGAGTTCGAGGCCCTCGTAATTATCCTTCAGGATCACGTTGACAGTGCCGGCGATCGCATCCGAGCCATAAACGGGGGCGCCGCCGATCGCGACCGTTTCGATCCGTTCGATCAGCCCGACCGGGATCAGGTTGAGGTCGACCTGTGAGCCCGGCGACGTTGCGCCGCCGCTGCCCGACACCGTGTTCGACGACACGAAGCGACGCCCGTTGACAAGCGTCAGCGTGCGCTGCGATCCGAGGCCCAGATAGTTGGAATAGCTTTGCGCCACCCCGAGATTCGCCTGCGCGGCCCCCACCTGGCTGTTCGCCGCGGGGGCAAAGCCAGGGGTGTCCTGCAACGCCTCGATCGCATTGGTATAGGCGCGACGCTCGATCTGTTCACGGTCGGTCACGGTCGCGGACTGCAGCGTATCGAAACCCGCACGTTCGATGCGCGACCCCGTGACCACGATTTCCTCGCCGACGGTCTCCGGGACAGCCGCGGCCGCCTGATCCGGCCGCGCGCGGCGGATCACCACCGCGCCGTTGGCGCTCCGGACGACCTCGAGTCCCTTATTCGCGAGCATGAGGCGCAACGCCTCGATCGGCGTATAATTGCCGTTCACCGCGTTCGTCTTGATGCCCGACAGGTCGGCGTCGGGCGCCATGACCTGCACGCCCGACTGGACGGCGAGACGCTGGACGGTCTGGGCCGCATCGCCCGAGGGGATGGAATAACGCTGGCGTTCCTGCGCCATGGCGGGCGCTGCGCACAGCATCGTTGCCGCCACACCGACCATCAGAACCGTGCGCGAATTGAATCGGCTCAATTGCCCCCACCTCATCGTCTTGCCTCCCTCATGCCCCGGAGCGATCCTGCGCTTCCATAAGCAGACGAGCGACGGCGTGCGGAAATCCGCTATCAGTGCGACGGAGAATTCTGCTGGCGCACCAGCACGAGTTCGTCGCCGCGGCGCACGACCTCGCCGTTGAACGCCTGTGCCGCTGCCCCCGCGAACGCCTGCGCGTCGCCGAGCTTGAAGACGCCCATGAACTCGGCGCGCGCGAGCGTGGGGTCCTCGATCACGACGCGAAGATCCGAATAGCGATTCACCTCGGCGGCCGCCGCGCCAAGCTGCTGGCCATCGAAAACCAGTACGCCGTTGCGCCAGGCGATCCGGCGTTCGACGTCGGCGGCATCGAGCACCGCCTTGCGCGGCCCCGTCGCGGCCGCGACGAATTGTTCGTTGCGGCGAATGTAACGCGGCCGGGCCGAGCCGCTCGCCTTGCCGCCCACGGCGACGACGCCCTCCTCGACCGTGACCTCGACCCCGCCATCCTCGATGCCGACGACGAATTCGGTTCCCACCGCGCGCACGTCGAGCCCTTCGGCACTGACGACGAAGGGTCGCTGCTTATTGTGCGCAACCTCGAACGACGCTTCGCCGCGGCGAAGAACGATCCGGCGGATATCGTCCTCGTACCGCACCTGCACCGCCGAATTGCCGTTGAGCGTCAGGATGGAGCCGTCGTCGAGCGCGATCCGGCGCACCTCGCCCCGTTCGGTCGATATCCGCCCGGCCAGATGATCGTAGGCGACGGCGCCACCGAAAGCGGCCAGCGCGACGGACGCCGCCATCGCATAGCGCCGCCACGGGCGTTCGCTGGCGGGCGCAGGGACATCGCGCTGCGTTCCGCCATCGAGCGCAGCGATCCGGTCGACATCGAGCCAGATCGCCTGCGCGCGAACATAGGCGCCCAGATGCCGGCTGTCGGCCTCCAGCCATTCGTCGAGCTGTCGCTGTTCGGCGCTGTCTAGCGGGCGCTCGGCCGACCGGACCGCCCAGGCTGTCGCCTGGCTGTCGATGTCAGCCCCATTTCCAGAACCTGCGCTCACGCTGTCTTCCATCCTGTGCGCCAGCCGGCGCCTCCTTCATTGCGTCGGAAACGAGCCGAAGCGCCTTGGCGAGATGCTTCTCCACCGTGCTTTCGGCTATTCCCATATGTTCGGCGATCCGGCGCTGCGAAAAGTCCTGAAACTTCTTCAGCTCGAATGCCTGTCGGCATTTTGGCGGCAACGTCTGCAATATTTCGTACAAACGCGCCAGTTCTTCCTGTCCACTGAGACGTCGGTGAACGCTCATCTCTTCGTCAATGATGTTCAGCGAGTCCAAATCCGCCACAAGGTCGATCGCGACAATGCGCGAGCGGCGAAGATGCTCGCCCACAATATGGCGCGCGGTCACGAACAGATAGGCGCGCGCATTGCGGATCGCGTCGGGATCGCCGGTCCAGAGCCGCGCATAGGCTTCCTGCACGACTTCGTCGACATCGCAGGAATCGAGTCCGCGCACGCGGCCGCCGAGCCATTTGCGCAAGTCGGGCTCGTGCGGGAGCACTTCGCGTGCAAACCAGCGGAGTTGAGCCTGACGATCCATGGCGCGATGGCAACAGTATTCGCCGCATGCGTCAAGAGAAAATGACAATATTGTGAATATTTTTGTTCAAAAATAATAAGTTAAATGAGCATGCTCGTCAGACCCGGGAACCGCCCTCCCGGCTGTTTCCAAAAAGCAGGGTGCCCTTATTGCGTGATGCGTTTGACGACCTTCCCCGACGTGTCGAGAAACTCGATGCTCGGTTCGCCATCGGCGCCGACCTTGAGCAGTAGCCGCGGCTTGCCGCTCTTGTCGGCGAGCCGCACGATCGCATCGTCCGATGTCTTGCCGGTGAAGACGCGCTCGGCTCCCGCCCCGCCGTTCGCCATGGCATAGGCGCGCATCTCTTCGCGGATACGGTTCCTGCCGGCTTCGTCGGGCGCGGCCGCGGCGCGCGCGCTCATTTCCATCAGCGGCTTGATCGACCAGTCGGGGCGGTCCCATACGCGCAGCCCGGCGGTGCGATTGCCGTTGGCCTCGCTATACTGGATACCGACGGTCTGGTCCTGCTTGTACTGGTCGAACATCAGCGAGCCCGAGGCGCGGCGATTGTCGCCGACGGTCTTGCTGCCGAAGGTCAGTCCGCCGACCTCGTCACCCTCGTCGTTGAAGAAAAGCATCCCGCCGCCGTCGCGGCTGTGGTGCTTGTATTCTTTGCCTTCCATGAACAGCCCCGGAAAGCGTTCCGAATTGGCGAGAACAAGGCGATATTTGCCGTCGGGCTCGACGATATTGATGCGCTTGACGCTGATTTCGTCGAATGTGCCCTTCGGAGGTCCGCTGTCGGCCATCACGAGCGCGGTCGGTGCCGCGGCCCCCATGATGAACCCTGCGGCGACAAGCACCAGTCGCGTTCCCCTGATTTCGACCATCCGCTGTCTCCTCAATAATTCCACTGATCGACCGGCGCGCCGGCGGGCGCATTCTTCCGGACGTGATCGGCGACCTCGCGGACGACACCCGCCCAGTCGGTGTGGTGCCAGTTATGTCCCTTTTTCGGCCGCCCATATTCGAAGCGGATCGGATAATCCTTGCCCGCGACCTCGGCGATCATGTCCTGGAACTGATAGACCGCGAGGTTGAGGTAGAAATCGTCCATCTCGCCGGCGAAGAAATGCAGCTTGCCGCGCAGCTTCGGACCGAGCGTCGCCCAGTTGTCGCGCGCATAGCCCGACAGGTCGAAGCCCTTTTCGCGCATATATTTGACCACGTCCTTGTTGATGACCCCGGTCTTGTAGTCATAGAGCATGACGGGATAGCCGTCCGGGCCGACCGGGCCGTGCGTCGTCTGCCAGATGCCGAGCTGGTAATAGCTCCGCCCCTTTGACCCGAGCATCCCCTCGAGCGCGGCGAGCGTGCGCAGATCGACGAGCGGATGCCCCTCGCGGCTGCGGCGGAACGGCTTTTCCTGCGTGATCCAGTCGTTGATCTTCAAGGTGAACATATTGTCCTCCTTGTAGATGTCGGTGAGCTGGTAGCGGGTGAAGTCGATCGGGTCGGGGTTGAACACCCACGCGCCGCCGAACAGGTCGGGATAGTGAAGCTGCAGCGCCAGTGCCTCCCATCCGCCCGTCGAAGCCCCCTCGACGATCCGGCCATAGGGCTGGTCGATCAGCCGGAATGTCTTTTCGAGATAGGGCATCAATTCCCTGGTGATCGCATCGCCCCACGGCCCGTTGTTCGCCGAGTTGAGCGCATAGGATTCGAAGAAATAGGGCCCCGGCGTCTCGAGCGTGATCCCGACCATGCGCGGGAATTTTTCGCCGGACCACTCCTGCGCGAATTGATACCCGGTCTTGACGTTGGCGTCGGCGGCACCGCGCCGCGCGCCCTCGCTGTCGCTCGCCGGATCGGTGTCGAAATTGAACGAACCGCCGAAATGGCCATAGGTATAGATGGCCGGATAGCGCGCGCCCGGATGCTTGTCGAAATCCTTCGGAAGCAGCACCTCGGCGCCGATATACATCGGCATGCCCCAGAAGTCGGACAGGATCTTGCTCTTGATGCGCACGCGCTTGATCCACGGCGTGTCGGATTCGCGCGCGATCGGCCCGATCTTTTCGGTCAGCGTCAGCGCGACGGGCGCGCTCGCGGCCGGATCGAGCCGGACGTCGGCGGGCTTGCTATAGGGATTGCCCGGAAACATCGGTGCGATGACGCGCTGGTCGTTCATCGGCACCCAGATCGTATGCCCGTCGGCGCGCTTCGCCTTCTTGTACGGGACGAGTACCGCCTGGACGCTGTAATCGCCGGCGGGGAGGCGATCGAGCCCGAAAGGAAAGCCATCCGATTTCGCGTCCAGCGTCACCGTCGCACCGGGGCGAAGATTCTCGACATCCATGCCGAATGCCGGCGGGCCGTTCATGCCGATCATCTGGCGCGGCTCGGCCTTGGCAGGAGCGCCGTCGGCGGCGCGGCGCGTCGCGACGACGATCAGCCGCCCCGTGACGGGCTCGCTGACAGCCGACTGCGGCAGCGTAACCGAAAAGCTGATTTGCGCTGCCGCCGGAGCGCCGCTGGCAAGTGCGGCCGCCGCCAAGCCCCAGGACAACAAAAGCCTGCCGTTTTCCAGAATACCCATTCCAGCCCCCAAATTCATCATTCCCTGTCCGGCACGATGAACGGGACAATAAAATCCTCCACTCGCCCGGCTGGCGTGCCGCTCCGTCATGAGAACTCGCGCCGCTCGGCGTGCATGTGTCGGTGGTCGGGCCCGGCGACATCGCGAACGAGCAATTCCTTCGCACGCGCGATGCGCATCATCGTCAGCGTTTCGCGCGGATTGCGTCCGGTCGCCTTCTTGAAGGCCGTGCAGAAGTGGAAGCGGTACCACCCGCCGGCGCCGAGCATGGCATGCCGGATGCGAGCATCTGACTGCGCGCTTGCCCGAGTTTTCCGCCGGACGGATCGACTTGTTCCCCGGTTTGGCGACGTGTTCGATCCCCAGCCCGCCTGCGGACTGTCCGGAGCAATCGATAGGGATATTTATTAACTTATCAGCGACTTATGTCATCCACACGGAGGCCTGTCCATGCACACATCTCTCAAGCGAGATTTATTTCGTTCGGCCGCGATCGCCCGGTTCCTCGTGCTGGGATCGGCCGCGCTCGCCGCGTCGCCGGCCTTCGGACAGGACACATGGACGGGGGCGACCTCCAACGACTGGTTCACCGGCACCAACTGGGCGGATGGCACGGTGCCGACCGCCACCGACAATGTGGTCATCAACATCAGCGACGCCAGTGCGCCGGTTATCAATGCCAACGCGGTGAGCGGGACAGTCGACGTCGGCGCGGCGGGCACCGGCCAGTTGATCATCGCGAGCGGCGCCACGCTCACCTCCTCCGGCGGGCCGCAGAGCCGGCTCGGCGTCAACGCGGGCGCCACCGGCATCGCGATCGTCACCGGCAACGGCTCGCGCTGGAACCTCGGCCATGCCTGATCATCGCGGATGGCGGCGTCGCTTCCAATCTGCTGGCGCCCCCGTCCACCGGCAGCCTTGCTGTGGGATCGCAAGGGGGCTCCACCGGGGTCATGACGGTGACGGGGGCCGGGTCGGCCTGGAACGGGAGCGGTAGCTTTTTCGTCGGCAACGAGGGCACCGGCACGCTGACGATCTCGGCCGGTGGCGCGGTCAGCAATGGGTTCGGCTCCGTCGGCGAAAATGTGGAGGGGACCGGTACGGCGACGGCAATGCCAGGCGCGTGAAGCATGACTCGACCGGCTTGCTGATCGGTCTCGATGCGATCGCCGATGAGGAACTGCAGTTGGGGGTGTTCGGTGGCTATCAGCGCGGCAATGCCGATGTGCGCGCCGCCGCGTCCGAGGCCGATATCGACAGCTATCATGTCGGCCTCTACGTCGGCGCCGATCATGGCCGCCTCGGCCTGCGCGCCGGATATGCGTTCAG
This sequence comes from Sphingopyxis sp., assembly GCF_016463645.1. GTDB lineage: Bacteria > Pseudomonadota > Alphaproteobacteria > Sphingomonadales > Sphingomonadaceae > Sphingopyxis. Next base: position 144,427 of record NZ_JAEMQX010000002.1, read on the forward strand.
CTGGCACCATGCCGATGTTACCCGGCGGATCGGCTTTGGCGATTTCACCGACAGCCCCACGGGCGACTTCGACGCCTCGACCGCCCAGACCTTCGGCGAGATCGCCTACCGTTTGGACCTCGGCCCGACCCGGATCGAGCCCTTCGCCCAGATCGCCCATGTCTTCGTCGACAGCGAGCGGCTCCGCGAACGCGGCGGCGCAGCGGCGCTGCAGGTCGAGCGCGAACGCACGACCACGCGCTTCTCGACGCTCGGAGCCCGCACCGAGCAGACCTTCTCGCTGGGATCGATGGAGGCGAGCCTGCGCGTCGCCGCCGGCTGGCGCCATGCCTTCGACGATCGCCTGCCGGTGGTCGCCACCAGCTTCACCGGCTCGTCACCCTTCCTCATCGCCGGCACGCCGATCGCGCGCGATGCCCTGTCGGCGGACATCGGCCTCGGTCTGGCGCTGTCCGGTCGTGCCCGGTTCGACCTCTCCTATACCGGCGACGTCGCCGGCGGCGCCGAGACCCACTATGGACGCGCGACGCTGTCTTGGCGGTTCTGAAAGATGAGGACCAATTGCACTTCCTCTACCTCACCCTGGAGGAGGGCCCATTGCACCGCCGAACCGCCGCTCCTTTCAAGCGCGAAGCCGCTCCCCGATTGACAACGAAGGACAATCTCGTCACGAGCTGAAGCATGGCTCAGGGAGGAAAGCGCTCGACAAGCATCGACGTCGCCAGGCTGGCTCAAGTGTCGCCCAAAAGCGTGTCGCGTGTCTTTAACAACGAACCGCATATTTCGCCCGCGTTGCGCAAAAAGGTGCTGCGCGCGGCCAAGGAGCTCAACTACCATCCCAATGTTCTTGCGCAGGGTCTTGTCCGGCGACAATCCTACCTCATCGGCCTGATCTATGAAAAGCCGAGCCCGAGCTATGTCGTCGAATTGCAGCGGGGCGCGCTCGAACGTCTGCACGGCGGACGCTACCGCCTGATCGTGCTGCCGGTCGAATCGGTTATGGACCGCCCGCTCGAAGTGGTGAGCCTCGTACGATCCGCTGCACTGGACGGCGTGATCCTCGCACCACCGGCGTCCGACCACCCCGAGATCCTCGACGGGCTTCTGGACGCGCACATTCCTTTCGCCCGGATTGCCCCCCAGTCGCGCCTCGACGTCGGCCTGTCGACAGCGATGGACGATATCGCGGCGGCGCGCGAGATCGCTGCGCATGTCATCGGGCTCGGGCACCGGACGATCGCGATCATCATGGGTGATCCGGCCCACGCGGCGAGCGACCAGCGCCTGATCGGCTATCGCCAGGCGTTCGACGCCAACGCGTTGCCGCAACGTCCCGAACTGGTCGAAACCGGCGATTTCAGCTTTGAATCGGGGTATGAAGCGACAAAGCGGCTGCTGTCGCGCAAGCTGCGGCCGACGGCCATATTGGCGCAGAATGACGACATGGCGGTGGGCGCCATGTCCGCAGCGCGCGAACTGGGTTTCGACGTTCCCGCCGACCTCACTGTCGTCGGCTTCGACGATTCGGAGATCGCCCGCGTGGTGTGGCCGCGCCTCACGACGATCCGCCAGCCGGTCATGGAGATGGCGAAGACGGCGACCGACATGCTGCTTCGCGAGCTCGCGGGCGAGGAACCGGGAGCGATGGTTATCCATGCGCATGCGTTCGTCGATCGGCTGACCGCCGCGCCGCCGCCGGCCTCGTCATAGCCCCGGAGCGGGTTTCGACCGGCGTCGCGCAAAAAAGGAGCAGCGGCCCTCACGAGAAGAGCCGCTGCCATTATTCGGGGGACGTGGAATCAGAAGTTGAATTTCACCCCGCCGTAGATCCGCCGCGAACCCGATTCATAGCGGAAGGGCAGTTCGGGAAATTGCAGATAGACGCTGGTGTCGGCCTTGGTGATGTTGATCGCCTCTGCGAAGACCTCGAAATTGTCGGTGATCTTGTAACTGATCTGGCCATCGAGCTGACCATAGGATTTCTGGTAGATGCCCAGCGTGCGTGTCGTCGTGCCGTCGGCGAAACCGAAGTTCCCGAGATATTGCTTCGAGCGCCAGCTGTACGAGGCGCGCGCGGCAAATCCATATTTCTCGAAATAGATTTGCCCGTTTGCCGAATGTTTCGACACGCCGGGCAAGGGCAGATTGTCGGTGAAGTCGGTGCTGAAATCGGTGCTGGTGTCCGAGAAAGTATAGTTGGCGGTAAAGCCCAGCCCGAAGTCGAGCGCATATTGTGCCGCGAGTTCGAACCCCTTCACCCGGCCGCCCGATCCGTTCGCCGGCTGCGATACGGGCCCGAGCCGGCCGCCGGCCTGGTCGTTCACGAAAACGGCGACGGTTTCGTTGACGATGAAACTGTCGACCTCCTTCCAGAACAGCCCGGCGGAAAGCAGCCCCTGATTTCCGAAATAATGCTCGAAACCGAGATCGAACTGATAGGCGCGGAACGGATCGAGTTCGGCGTTCCCGCGGCTGCCGTTGGTGAATTTGAACAGATCGTCCGCGGGGTCGCGGGTAAATTGGGTGGCGAAACCCTGTCCAAGCGAAACAAGCGGCTGGCGGGCGACGACCCGCGCCGCCGAGAAGCGGACCTTGTCGCCTTCGCTGAGGTTGAAGACGGCATTCACACTCGGCAGAAAGTCGGTGTAGCGCCGGACGACCCGGTCGGTGGTGAAGTCGCGCAGCACCCCGTTCCAGCTGTCGGTTCCCCAATAGCTGGGATCGGCGCTGGCCGGCTGGTTCTGGTCGACGGTCAGGCTGGTGTTGACGACGCGAAGCCCGACATTGACATGATAGGGATCGTCGAGCCCGCCCAGGTCGGCCATGACATAGCCCGACTTCGTCTCCTCCTTGACCCGATAGGTCTGCAAGGGATCGGCAAAGAAGCTGAACGGCGTGTCGGGATAGAGCGACTGGATCCATTGCAGGGCATTGGTCATCTGCGACCGGTCGGCGACAAGCACGGTATCGCCCGCGACATGCCCACCGCCCGCGAAATTGGTGATCGCCTCGACCCGCTCGGGATTGCTCGTCAGCGTCTGATAGGGCGTAATCAAGGCCGGCGAATTGCCGAAACGGGTGCATCCGGCAAAGGCCGCGGGCTTGTTCGCCTCGGGCAGATCGCAAATCTTGTAGCCGATCGCCCCGTCCTGAAAATAGCCGTAGGGCGTCCAGTTGTACGAGAAACCGGGCACGCGCTCGGCCTCGGGAATCGTGGTCGCATCGAGTTCGCCCTTGCTGCTGTAATCGGCAAGATAGCGGCCCGAGGTGAAATCGACCGTGCGCTGACCATAGCGGAAACCCGCGCTCAGCGTGATCGTGTTGGTGTCGCTGTCGTCGACGTCATAACCGAAGTCGGCGCGGATCGAATGCCCCTTGATGTCGGAGCGGTCGCCAAAGGCCCAGTGCGACTTGAAGAAGCCATAGGCCGGATTGCTGAACAGGTCCTGCGGGCTGCCCGGCGCGATGCCGAAACTCGGGAAGTCGCCGTTCCTGTATGTGAAATCGAACGTCGCCGGCGCGGCCGGATTGGGGATGAAACCCGGCTGCGGTCCCGAGGTGCCGGGGCCGCGGACGCCATAGGCGGTGAAACGCACATCGTTGTTCGCCACTTCGCGGCCCATCTTCGACGAGGAATAATCGGCCATGACCGACGCGCGGAAATTGGCGTCGTTGTCCCACTCTATCCCGAACTGAAGGTTGTCGGACTTGATCTTCGAGACGTCGACGAACGAAATAACCTCGGCCGATTGCGCACGCACGGTTCCGTCGGTCAGCACGCCATTGTCGTTGATATTGTAGCTGCCCACCATACCCTGCGATTCGCCCTGCCCGAACGGGAATTTTACCGAAGCCTCGCGCGTGTCGATCTTCAGGTCCGAATGGAAATATTGCGCGCTGACCTCGAGTTCGTCGGTCGGTCTGAAATTGACCCCGAGCGAGGCGCCCCAGCGCCGGCGATATTGGTCGCGGTCGGTGATATAGCGGTATTCGGGAGCATAATAGTTGGTCGGGACGGTCGCGGTGTCGCGGCGCCCCTCGTCAAAGGCCCAGTTGCCGCGATTGTCGCCGCCCAGGACATTGACGTGATTGTTCGTCCGCTCATAGCTGAACGATGCGATGATCCCGAGGCGGTCGTTGAAATTATAGCCCAGCACCGCCGCGCCGGCGGGTTCCCAGCCGCCGATTTCGCTACCCTTGCTCATCTTGAAGTTGCCGGCGGCGGTCAGGCCGTCCTGCAAGTCGAGCGGATTGCGGGTCTTCAGATTGACGATGCCGCCCAGACCGCCTTCGAGGAGCGAGGCATTGGGTGACTTGAATACCTCGATGCCGCCGATCAGTTCGGACGGAACGCCCTCCAGACTGTCGTTGCGGTTATAATTCCCCTCGCCGACCTTGTAGACTTCGAGCCCGCTGACGAAAAGTTCGCCGTTCAGCAGCGTCACATTCTGCTCGAGGCCGCGAATCCGGACCTTCGACCCTTGCCCGTTTTCGCGGTCGATCTGAATTCCGGGAAGGCGTTGCAGCGATTCGGCCACATTCTGGTCGGGGAATTTCCCGATATCCTCGGCCGTCACCGACTCGATGATCAGGTTCGAATCGCGCTTGGCATTCAGCGCATTTTCCAATGACGCGCGAAAACCGGTTACGACGATTTCGGCTTCGGTGCCCTCGTCGGCAGCCGGTCCGGACTGCGCGGACGCCGGCGATGCGGCCAGTCCCATGGCCAAGACCGATGCCGCCGCAAACAACATGCTCCGGTGGCGCAAAGTCCCGCTGATCATATCCATCCCTCCCAAACCGCATCTTGGTGTGCGGACAATGAAATCCTGGTCGCGCGGGGACCGACTCGCCGAAGCCGACAAGCAGACTCGAAGGACGATCGCCCCGTGCCCCATTTTTGTTGCATAATCCTGTCAACGTTGTCAAACAAACTTTCGAAATTGCAGAAATCTGAGCCGATTCATGTCAAGGTTGACATAATCAATTCGCTAAAATTCTGGCAAAAGAGCCACGTCCGGAGAGGAATTTATGCTTCTTAAAACAATGCTTTATATTGCCGGCATTTCCGCAACCGCCGTTACCTCGGCGGCGTTGCAAGCTGCGCCTGCCCCGGACACTCCAGCGAGCACGGTTCATCCCGAGAAATGGCCCGAAGTTGCTTACCCGCAAGTCTTGACCACGAGCGGCGAGGCCCGTGTCCGGGCGCTCCTGGCCCGCATGTCGGTGGAGCAGAAGGTTGGCCAGATCATCCAGGCCGACATCGGCAGCGTGACGCCCCGGGATGTGCGCGAATATCATCTGGGTTCGGTCCTCAACGGCGGAAACTCGGGGCCCGGCGGCAACGACCTCGCTCCCGCGCGCGACTGGCTCGCATTGGCCGACGCCTTTTACGCGGCGTCGATGGAGAGCACGCCGGCAATCCCCATCATGTGGGGCACCGACGCCGTGCACGGGCATAGCAATATCGTCGGCGCCACCCTGTTTCCCCACAATGTCGGCCTGGGCGCCGCGCGCGATCCCGGACTGATCGAGCGTATCGGCCGGATCACGGCGATCGAAATTCGCGTCACCGGCCAGGAATGGACGTTCGCGCCGACGGTGACCGTTCCGCAGGATTATCGCTGGGGGCGTGCCTATGAAGGCTATTCGTCGGACCCCGCGCTCGTCGCTTCCTATGTCGGAAGCATGATCCGCGGGCTGCAGGGACCGCCATCGACCGCGCCCCTTCTCGCGGGACCGCATGTCGCCGCGAGCACCAAGCATTTCCTCGCCGACGGCGCCACCGTGGACGGCAAGGACCAGGGCGACGCGACGGTGTCCGAACTCGAACTGCGCCTCGTCCACGGCGCGCCCTATATTCCCGCGATGGAAAATGGCGTCGCCACCGTCATGACCAGCTTCTCGAGTTGGCAGGGCGCGAAGATCTCCGGGAACAAGGGGCTGGTCACCGACATTTTGAAAGACCGGATGAACTTCGGGGGGTTCGTCGTCACCGACTGGAATGCCCATGGCCAGGTCGCCGGCTGCAGCAACGCCAGCTGCCCCGTTGCCGCCAACGCCGGGATCGACATGTTCATGGCGCCCGACAGTTGGCGCGCCCTTTACGCAAGCACGCTGACCCAGGTGAAGGATGGCACGATCCCGATGGCGAGGCTCGACGACGCCGTGCTGCGCGTCCTGCGCGTCAAGCAGCGTCTGGGCCTGTTCGATGCGGGCAAACCATCCGCGCGCGCCTATTCGGGCCGCTACGAGCTGCTCGGCGCGCCCGGGCACCGGGCCGTCGCCCGCGAAGCGGTTCGCAAATCGCTCGTCCTTCTGAAAAACACGGGCGTGCTGCCGCTCAGGCCGCAGGCGCATATTCTCGTCGCCGGCGATGGCGCCGACGACATCGCCCGCCAGTCGGGCGGCTGGACGCTGAGCTGGCAGGGCACGGGGCTCGACAACAGCAATTTCCCCGGCGCGACCTCGCTATGGCGCGGCATCAAGCAAAATGTCGCCGCAGCGGGGGGCAGCGCCGAACTGGCCCCCGATGGCGACTATAAAAAGCGCCCCGATGCAGCGATCGTCGTCTTCGGCGAAACCCCCTATGCCGAATTCCAGGGCGATATTCCCTCGCTCCAGCTGCGCCCCGAACTGCGCCGTCCGTTCGCGACGATGCGCAAGCTGAAAGCCGCGGGGATTCCGGTGGTCGCGGTCATGATCACCGGCCGGCCGCTCTTCGTCAATGAGGCGCTGAACGAGGCCGACGCCTTCGTAACGGCCTGGCTCCCGGGATCCGAAGGCGGCGGCGTCGCCGACCTGCTGTTCGCCCGCAAGAACGGCAGCGCGGCCTTCGACTTTCAGGGGCGCCTCCCGACAGCCTGGCCGGCAACGGCCGGACACGATGGACCGACGCTGTTTCCTTTCGGCTATGGCCTGACCTATGCCGACGGACCGCAACCGTGGAAAATGCTTTCGCAAGACAGCCAGGTCGCCGACGATGGCAGCGGCGGCGGTGTCTATTTCGACAAGGGGCGGGCTGCCGCGTCCTGGTCGCTGACCGTGTCAGAAGCCGACGGCGGCGACCCGCTGCGCGTGACGACGGTTCCCGCCACCGGCCTGTCGGGACGGGCGACCGTCACCGCGGTCGATCACACCGTCCAGGAAAGCGCACGACAATTCGTCATCGCCGCCGGCCCGGACGGCGCCGCGGTCGAGATCAACGCTCAGAATGCCGTCGACCTGTCGCGAGAGACCAACGGCGACGTCATGCTGCTTGCAACCTTGCGTCTCGATGCGGCGCCGTCGGCGCCCGTTTCCATGTCGGTTCGCTGCGACGGCGCGGATTGCGGCCGTCCGCTTCATCTCCCCGAACTTGCAGCCCTGCCACTTGGCCAGTGGCGCGTGCTGGGGGTACCGCTCAAATGTTTCGCAGCGGCGGGCGCCGACACGACGCGCATCACCGCCCCATTTCGGGTGAGCACCGATGGCAGCCTGAATATCAGCCTGTCACGGGTCGCCTTGGGCAGCGGCATGGAAGCCGATGTCATCGCAAAATGCGAACCGGACTGACAATATTTCAGTTAGCCTCCCGGTTGTCAGGTCCAGCGCCCGCTCAAAGGGGCGGATAATCAATGCGAACGCGGCAACGGACAGCATCCCCGTACAGATCGGTCCCTCACACCAGCGTTGCGGCCTGTCGCCGAATCCGGCCCCATGGAGACCATCCGCTTCGCGGCCCGATCTTTGAGAAGCCGCCGGTTGGCTGATCGGTTTCACGCTCGCCAGCCTTGATCCGGGTCTCGTCAACGGTTGCTGAAACTTCGCTATCCACCGCTGCCCCTTGACCTTCCGATCGCCCGCCCGACAGCCCAGCCAACAACGAGACCCGACGCCATTACGATATATCGCACGAACGTGCTGGCTTCGAAGGCGAACAGGAACGCCACCACCGCGGCAATCAGAATGCCGATTGCCATGCCGGCAAGTGCATATTTGTCTTCAGTCGATCGTTTCTCCGCCATTTTCATCTCCTGATATTGTACCGGACGGGCCTATGTGCCGCCCGCATCCTTTCGAGCTTCACTTTCTCCTCTGGTGATCGCCTCGCGAAATCCTCCTCCAACCTCCCGCCCCGCCTCCGGGGCAAGCCCGCATCGCGACGCGAGCGTCAGCACGCCCCGGTCCAGCGCGGCACCAACTCGTTGATAATGATTTCCGGCGGTTTCCGACCGGTCGATGGTTTCGGTGAAAGGCTCGATAAAACCCTCGCCGCCCGGACAATCGATCGCGTCGACCGTCAGGAGGCCCGCCTCCGCCATATCGCCGGGCATGTCGTAACGGACGGAAAGGACGTGGTTGCGACGAACGATCGTGCGCCCCGGCGGCTCATGGAGATAGTCGAGATGCCACGCCCAATGCTCCGGGATCGGGCGGCCGGCCGCCCATGCTTCCAGCTGCCCCGCCGCGGCAGAAAAACCCGCGAGGGCATCGTCCGAGCGGACGGGGGGTGCCTTGCAATAGTCGTCAAACGACGCGTCGAGCGTCCGCACGAGTTCGCTGATCGCGGCCATATCCGTCGCCTGGTTTCCGCCGGGAAAGACGGAGTCGACATAGCTTACCCCGCCATCGGCATCGGTGGCCGTCCCGCATGCGGGGCGCTGGACGCTGATTTCGCGTTCCCGACCGGCCTTGATCTCATATTCGATGCGCAGCCGCGGCGTCGCACGCGACATCCTGTATATATGGGGCGGCGACGGATTTTCGGGATCCTGTTCGGTATCGAACGCCTCCAGTTTCCAGCCGGCTACCGTTTCCTGCCGAAAGTCTCCGTCTGCCGCAGTCGATCCGGGCAGGAGCGCCGCCGCCGCTATGAACCACCATCCCGGCATGGCCGATATCCTCCTCCGGTTCCTGTCCTAGAAACGCAGCGTCGCCGAAAGGCGGGCGCCGTGCCGGTCGCCACGGTCGCTGAAGGCGCCGACATAGTCGGCCCCGATCGTCAGCGGCGCGGCCGGCCTCCACGCCAGTCCGGCCGTGACCGTCGCCGCGTCGCGGGCGAGCGGCGCCGCGGCGACCGCGAAAGCCTCACCGCCCGCCGCAAAACGCAGTGTGGACGTCACCGGCATGGCTCGAAGCCCATGATCCCACGACAGGCGGGCCCGCGCCGCCACCGGTGCCTGCTCGCCGCCGACTCCGGCCTCCATCCCGATCGACGACCAGGCATGGGAGCGGTCGCCATTCTGGCCTTCCAGTGCCAGGGTGCCACCCCGTTCGGCAAAATCGTCGGTGCTGAACCACAGGCCGGTCAGCCCCGCAAAGGGTTCGATCCGGATGCCGCCCAATGCCAGCGTCATGCCCAATTCGCCCCACGCCTGCGTCGCCGAACCGTCATAGGATGCCGTCATCCGTCCCCCCGCTCCCGCGATGTCCACATCGCGCCGCGTGTCGATATCAAGATTGGTGTGGCCAATACCCGCGCGGAGTCGCCATCGACCCAGCTTGGCGTGACCGTAAAGCGCACCGAACAGGCCGTTCACGCCCGCGCTCGATGCCCGATCGCGCACTGTCACGTCGAGCGTCGAGCCCCCGCCGGCCAGGCCAAGGGTGACATGATCGCCCACGCCGAGTTCGGCGCCGACGAGCAGCCGATAGCCGGACGCCTCGCCGGGCGCCGCATTGCCGTCGCCCTTGCGGTCCGTCCAGTTGCCGGTGGCCTGTCCCCACAGCGCAAAGGCGCCCGCGGGCGGGTCATCACGCGCGACGAGCGCTTGCCGCAATTCCTCCGTATCCGTCATCGCATGCGCCAGCACGGCCGGATGAATCTCGCCCGAAAGCGCATCGAAGGTCGCCCGCGCCTCGTCGAGACTGGTGCCAATCAGATGGTCATGCACCGCCGTACCCGTCCCGAAGATGCCATCGATGACCTGTCCCGCCGCGATCTGGTTCGGCGTGATGGCTGCGCCTGCAAAACTCAGATCGTTGCGCATCAGCTCCAGACTCACGGCATTCGCGCTGTAGGTCAGCGACGGCAGAAGGAAGGCGAGATTCGAGGTCACATTCGCAAAGCGACCTTCCACCCCGCCGCCCGCGGTCAATATTTCGTAGCGGGTGGAGGGCCGATAGTCCCCGTCTGCGGCAAGCACCGACACTGTCCCGCCGTGAAGCGCGACCGCTCCGGCCACGTCGACCCCGTCCGCCATACCCGCCGCATCCACCTCGACCTCGAAGACCGATCCCGCCTCGAACGACAGCGGGCCGTCCACCCGCAGCGTGCCGATCGAATTGCCCGGGGCGAGGGTCGCACCGGCACCGACCGTCACGGCTCCGACACGCCCCGTTCCGCCCAATATGCCGCCGCTCGACAGATCCACCGCCGAGTTGAAAACACCGTTGACCGACAACCGTCCGGCTTGCACCCGCGCCGGCCCCGCAAGGCCTCCCGAGCCGGCGAGGATGAGGGTTCCCGCACCCGCCTTGGTGAGCCCGCCGGCGCCCGACATCGCCCCCGACAAGGTCAGCACCCTGCCGGCCGAGACGTCGATCGTGCCGTTGTCGACATCGACATCGCGGCTCGACCCGAAGCTACCCGTGATCGCGAGTCTACCCCCGGCAAGGGTGATCTCGCCCCCTGCGTCGCCCAGATTGGCGTCGCCCGAAACCGACAGCGTGCCGCTTTCGATACGCACATTCCCCGCAAAGCCGTTCGTACCGGCGAGGATCAGCGTGCCCTCGTCGGTCTTGACGATACCGCCCGAACCGGTGATCGGCGCGGCGATCCGGGCAATCATCGCCGCGCCGGCCGCGGTGCCGTCGCCGACCCGGATGACGGTGGCCGGGGCGGCGATGATCAACGCGTCGCCCTCCAGCGCATAACCGTCGCCGGCGAACTGGAGTCCGGCGACCTCGACCGCACCGCCGCCGTCATCGAGTTGCGGGGCTCCGCCTTCACCCATGAACACGAGAAACTGTCCGGCCGCGAGCGGGACAGCATGGTTCGCGGTATCGGTGAAGCCCGCCTCGCCGATACGGATCGTTCCCCCTCCGCCCTGCCAGAAGGAGAAGGGATCGGGGTCATCGGGGCCGCTGCCGCCGCCGCTGTTCCTGACGAGCAGATTGACCTGGTTGGCGATGGCGGTCTGCAGGGTCAGATCACCGGCCTGATAGCCATTCGGGGTTATGCCGATGCCGAGGCCGTTGTCGGTCAGCGTGCCCATATGGTCGATCAACCGATAGAGACCGGCTCCGAACCCGTCTGCGCTGGTGATATTGAGTTGACCGTCCAGCACCACATCGCCGTCCACCCTGAACAGTCCCGCGTCGGATGGAGAACCGAGGGCAATGTCCAATATGGAGGCCCGCTCCATGACCAGGCTGCCCATGGTCAGGGTCGCGCCCGACGCGCCCCTCAACATCCCGCCGGTTTCCACCGTCACGGCCCCGGCGATGGTTCCGGTTCCCGACAGTCTGCCACCGCCCTTCACCGCGACGCCGCCGATGTCGCTACCGATCGCGCCGGTCACCCGCAGTTCGCCGCCCTCGACGACCGTTACCCCGCTGTAGCTGCTGTTCCCCGCGAGAATGGTGGTGCCGGCAAGCTGCCGGACCACGCCCTCGCCGGTTATCGCCGCGTCGAAGACATAGTCGTCGCGAGCATGGTTGAATACCAGCGTGCCCAGCGTGCCGAGCGTAACGACTGGCGTGTCGAGGACGCCCGGGTTGCGTATGAAGCCATCCTGCACGCCGCCGATCTCGATCGTACCTATACCGCCGCGGGTGCCGGCATGGACGCCTGCGGCCTCCGCAAGGCCGCCGTTTGCAAGGGTCAGCTTGCCGAAGCCTGAGCCGACGGCGGCACCGGCGCAGGGCGTGCCGGCGGGTGGATTGACGGGCGCGGGCGCGCAGGCCGCCACATGGATCTGGCCGCTGTTCGTCCAGATCGAACCCGGCCCTACGATATTCACCGTGCCGCTGGCCGTGGCGTTGGTGTTCCGGCTGTAACCGAGATAGGCGTCGGCGCCACTGGTGACGCGACCGCCATTCTCGATGTTCAGTGTTCCGGCGCCGGCATTCCATGTGCTGCTGTTGATGACCTGCGCGCCGATGAAGAGGTCGCCGTCGTTCGTCCAGCGCGAACCGTCGCCTCTGACCGTGACTGTGCCGGTGGCGCCGCTGCGGTTGCCGATGTAGCCGTTGGTATTGGAAACATGACCGCCATGGGAAATGGTCAGGGTGCCGGTGGCGGAAACAATCGTGCCGAACCGGGACAGGAAGCCGTTCGCGTTGAGGCGGCCGCTCTGCGCCGCGATATGCAGGTCGCCGAGGTTCGCCCAGGTCGAGTTCGTCCCCGTCACCGTGACCGAACCGGCCGCGCCCAGCCCCCTGTTGTCGCCGGGCGTGTCGTTCCAGCCGTAACCGACATAGGCGTCGGCGTTCCGGACAAGGCCGCCGCCCTCGATGTTCAGTTCGCCCCGGCCGCCCCCCGACGGGCCGAAACCCATCTCGGCACCGATCCACACATCGCCGCCGTTCGTCCAGTTCGATCCCTCGCCTCTGACCGTGACGATGCCCTCGGCGCCCGCAAGATTGCCTACATAGGCCCCGTCGCCGAGTGATGCCGCTCGTGTGGAATAGCTGTTGATGACGGTGCCGCCGTCCGAAATGGTCAGCGTTCCCGTCCCTCCATAGCCGAGGATGCTGCGCCTTTCGCCGCCGATACCGAGCGTGTCGTCGATCGACCAGAGGGAGCCCGGTCCCGCCACGGTAACGGAGCCGGCGGAGGCGTTGTTCAGGCTGATGCCGATATTGCTCAGCCTTTCGGAATAGACTGCGCCGCCGTTCAGGATATTCAGCGTCCCCGTGCCGGCAATTCCATTCGCGTAATTGCCGAGACTTGCGCCGATCTGGAGGCTGTTCGTGTACAGTACCGATTTCTCGCCATCGATGGTCGCCCGCCCTGCACTGTCGATGAGGCTGCCGATGTAGCTGGAATCGTCGCCGCCGGAGAGATCTGCGCCGGCGAGTACCTGGCCCCCGTTCACGATGTCCAGCGCGCCGGAGTTGATCCGAATGTAGGAGCCGGCGTCCCAGATCGCGGAGCCCGCGCTGAGGGGGATTTTCGGCCTGGCGTCGATCAATGCCGATCCAACGGCGGTGGCGTTCCCTATTACGCCCCCCTCGCTGGTCACAGAGCCCTGATCCTCGACCACCAATGGGCCGAGCATGACGAGAACGTCACCGACGTTCCAGCAACATTCCTCCCCCTCCGGCAGGGTTTTCCCCTCGGAGAAGACCTGCGCCTGCGCCGGGGCGGCCGACAGGACCGTGAGCAGTCCGGCCAGCGCCGTTGAACCAAGAAGGTCGCGAAAGGAATTGGCGGACCTGAACCAGACGCGTTGCGAACGGACACCGCCGGATATCCCTGTCGTCATATCTGCCTCCCGTTCACAGCCAGCCGCGCGGCGCCGGGCGGCCCCGTCTTCCGCCACCCGCGACACCTTTTATGTTCTCCGGGAATCAGAGCCCCCGACCGCTTTCGATCGACGGGCCAGCGGCATCAATCCCGCGTTCCGGGGGGTGATCCGGCAAACGCCTGATAAAAGGCTCTATTGTTTTGACGTGGAGGGAAGAGGGACGCTCAGGACGAGGCGGGTTCCCCGCCCCGGCTCGCTTTCGATGAGAAGCCTCCCCCCCATCTGCCCGGCCCGACGATGCATGTTGGCGAGGCCTCGGCCCTCGCCGGGCGAGCCGTTCGCCCGGGCGGGTTCGAACCCGACGCCATCATCCGACAGCATGATTGCGATCGCATCGCTGCCGGCCGCTTCCGCGGCCAGTTCGATCCGCGACGCATCGGCATGGCGCAGCGCGTTGGCGATCCCTTCCTGCAACAGGCGATACAGGCTGAGCAACTGCCGCGCATCGATCCCGGGGGCCGGAATCGGAAGCGCACACCGCCAGTCGAAGGCAATCCCCGAACGCGACAGCCGCGCCGCCATCCGCTCATGGAACATCGCCAGCGCCTCATCGATCGGTTCGTTGCCCGCGTCGATCGCGCTTGCGATGTTGCGCAGATCGTCGACGGCGAGTTGCAGTTCCTGCTCGATCCCGTCCTGACCAAGCCGACGCGCACGCACCTCGAGCAACAGGTGAGTCAGCATTCCGCCTACGCCGTCGTGCATGTCGCGCAACAGCCGCTGGCGTTCGGCGTCGATCGCGATCCGCCTTTCCTGGTGTCGCAGCAGGCTCGACGATCGCAGAAGATGGGCATCCTGTTCGAGAACCTGCCGCTCGAGATCGCTGCGCGCTTCGTCGGCTTCCTGATTGAGCCGCCGCCCCTGGATCGCAAGTTCGAACAGAAGGCCGAACATCACCAGTGGCGCGGCCAGCACCGACGCCTTGAGTAGCGGGTGGAACAGAAGATCATAGGCGGCCGAGACCAGCACGACGAGGAGTAACGCCAATATCCTCATCGCCGATCCCGGAGCCGCACGCCCTAGGCGCTGAAGCGCCACGAACCCGTAACCTAGCAACAGAGTGAGCGCTGCAGCGTCAAGAATTGCCGCGACACCCGCGATGTTGCGTCCCGTGAGCGAGGCGCCGATCAAGACGACAAAGGCGATAGCGCAGCAGACTCCGGCGGCCTGTGCTTCGCGTCCGTGCCAACCGGCAAAGGCGTTCATCGTCCATGCCATGGTCATCAGCATCGGATATTCGACGCCGTAGCGTAGCGGTGGATACCAGATCGATGAAAGCTCCACCGCGCCGAACACCGTGAGCCAGATGTCGGCGCTCAAGAGCAGCAGGAACAGGCCGGCGATCGCCTGAAGCCATGAAAAGCGGCTGATCGGCAGCAGCGTCAGCAGCGCCGTCCCCAGCACGAACGCCACGGCAATCGCCAGCCATGCGATGTCGCTGCGCTGGATACGTTCCCGCAACGCTGCCCCGTTCACGCGATCGAGCGGTCCGACATAGACGGCTCCGCCTGCACCGCACGGATCGGCGACGCAGGCAAGCGTCCAGCCGTCCGCCGCGCCGCCTGAACCGGACGGGGAGATCAGCGCCGCACGCGTCGGATGGAGCAGCACTGGTTGCCAGCCCGGCACGCGTAATATCGCCGGATGCGAAAGTCCGGGGGCCCAGGCGCCGGCCGGCCCGTCAATCGCGGTGCTTGCCGCCACGGCCGGTTGCAGGCGATATTCGCTGAGCCCCGCCACCGGGTCGAGCCCCTCGACGATCAGCGCATGACCGCTCCAGAACAGCAGTTGCGCCCCGAAAATGATCATGAGCGCGCGGCGCCATCCCCATTGGCGGAAGGTCACGGTCATGGCCGCAGCAATCCGCTCCGGAAGGCGCGGACCATCGCTTCTCCCCGGCTGCTCACCCCGAGCTTGCGGTAGATCGACTTGACGTGATCCCCCACCGTGTGCGGCGACAGCGACAGCGCTTCCGCCGCCCGCCTGTTGCTATAGCCGCGCGCCAGAAGTTGAAGCAGTTCAATCTCTCGCGGCGACAGGGGCGCCTCGTCTCCTTCGTCCTTCGCATGCATGGGCTGTTCGCGCAGATAACGCAGCACATAGGCCGCGATGCTGGGTGACAGCGGAGCGCCTCCGGTCACCGCGTCGGCCGCCTGGCGGCCGATGTCCAGGCTCCCCATGTCTTTCAGGAGATAGCCGTCCGCGCCTGCGAGTACCGCCGCGAGCACGGTCTCGCGGTCCCCCAGAACCGAGAGGACCAGAATCTTGGGTTCCCTGCCTCCGCGCGTACGGATCTCCCCGATCAGGTCGATGCCATTGCCGTCCGGAAGCCCGAGGTCGAGAATGAAAAGATCGACATCGCGGTCGAGAAACGCGCGCGCATCCGCCAGCGTCGCCGCCGTGGCAAGCAGCGACAGGCGCGAGTGGGCTTCCACGCCGTGCGCGACATGTGCGGTGACCCGGGGATCATCCTCGACAATGACGACGTTTGCTTGCACGCCCCAAGCCACCTCGCGCAAATAAGTGGCGCTCATCATCCTTCAGCTCGTCAGGGAGAGCAATCCCCCGGTTCGCGGGATCGGTTACAATGCCCGGAACTTCGCATGGAAATGCGCAGGGCATGGTTGCCGGCACGTCGAAGGTAGCCTCCGTGTGAAGCGATCTGTATCCTCCGGTTCTGATGGGATTCTCGCTTCTCTGGCCTTGGATAGGGCTCGGCCTGGCCGTGATATTGCTACTGGGGCTGACCATCGGCGATCTGCGGGTCGATCGCGCCGTGCCGCGCACGCGCGACATGGTGTGGCTGGCCTGGGCGGCCGCTGCTACCTATCTGCTCCATCAGTTCGAAGAGCATGGCATCGACGCGCGGGGGGTGCCCTATGCCTTCCGCGGCGTGCTTTGCATGCGCTTCGGATTCGCCGATCCGACCGCGTGCCCGATTCCGGAATCCTTCATCACCGCGGTGAATATTCCCGTCGTATGGCTCGCAGGTCCTATCGCCGCCCTGTTGGGGCGCCGCTATCCGGCCATCGCGCTGAGCTATTTCAGTGTGCCGGCGGTCAATGCCCTCGCGCACATTGGTCCGGCGCTCGGGTCCGGCAATTACAACCCCGGCCTGCTGACAGCCGTGCTGCTGTTCCTGCCGCTGTCGCTTTGGACTTTGGGTATTGCGCTGCGCAGACCGGACCTCGGATGGCGAATGGCAGGCGCCACCATCGTCGGCGGCATCCTGCTGCATGCGGTACTGATACTCAGCCTTCGAGCCTGGCTGACGGGCTCGATCGGCGAAAACATTCTCGTCGCTATCCAGATCATCAATCCGGCGATCCCCATGGTGCTCGTTGCCGTCCTGATGCGGCGGCGCCGCTCCCCGCTTCATGCCGAATGATGCGCTCTTTCCTTCAATCCCCTCCGGCGGTTGCTCCTTGAAGAGCGGCCGTGGACGCAGGAGCGGCTTCGCGACCTCTTGTTCAGCCGGGAACCCCGCGCTTCCCCGATATCATGTCCCCGGCATCATCGGCCGCTTGGAAGTCGGCAAACAGGACATACGGATCGCGGGAACCACGAAAGCGCCCGAACATGCGGTGGGACGCGTCGAGGAGAAACCGCATTTCCCGGTGCCCATCATCGAACGGGAATGGTGCACCCGACAGGATTCGAACCTGTGGCCCCCAGATTAGGAATCTGATGCTCTATCCTGCTGAGCTACGGGTGCGCCG